>NZ_JBINJE010000038.1:0-33646 GCF_043951955.1 Halalkalibaculum sp. DA384
AATCACCCTAATCATGGTTCAGATTGTTAGTTGTGATAATCTGGCAAAGTATGAGGAGAGTCTGATTTCTGTTTGTCATTCCCTGCCGAGTCAGTGCAGGGGTTGAGGTGCACTTTAGTATAGCATCTTGTCTTTTTTTTAATTTCTTCTTCCTGAAATTAAACTTAATCGCCTGGTCTTTTAGTAGCAAAGAGTCATTTAAACCGTGATTTCGGGGATTGATGTGATGAACCGTGATGGGCAACGAAAAAATCAAAGTCCATCCTACCAATCACCCTAGTCATGGTTCAGACTGTTAGATGTTAATGATTAGCAAGGTATGTGATAGTCTGATTCATACCCGTCATTCCCTGCCGAGTCAGTACAGGGGTTGAAGTGCATGCAGTATAAACCTCAGTTTGGGACTGTATTTTCTCCGATTTCCACATCATCTTAATTTCTTCTTTACCCGGTTCAGCTATTTTTTTATATATCCTGCTATGAAAACCAGATACCTTCTTTTACCTATTTTAGCGGCATCACTCTTGTTTATACCTGAATCGCATGCCCAGCAGAAGCAGCCGGAGTTTACCCGCGCCGATACGCTCCGCGGCTCCATCACTCCGCAGCGGGCCTGGTGGGATGTCATCTTCTACGATCTCCACGCAACAATCATCCCCCCCGATTCCTCGATCTCCGGCCACAACCGAATTGATTACAGGGTCACGGAGCCTCGCAGCGGGCGCTCCATGCAGATTGACCTGATCGCACCACTGCAGATTGACCGGGTGGTACAGGATGAGCAAGAGCTGGAATTCCAGCGACACGACAATGCCTATTTTGTGGACATCCCGGGCGACCAACAACCCGGTGAAATCCACACGGTCACGGTCTGGTATTCCGGCAAGCCAAGAGTCGCGGAAAATCCGCCCTGGGACGGAGGTTTTATCTGGCAACAGGATCGCGAGGGCAACCCGTGGATAGCCACGGCCAACCAGGGGGTGGGCGCCAGCATCTGGTGGCCCAACAAGGATCATCAATCCGATGAGCCCGACAGCATGGGCATCCATATAACGGTCCCATCCTCCATCAAAAATATCTCGAACGGGCGGTTGCGCGACACAACCCGGCATTCTGACAACACAACCACCTGGTCGTGGTTCGTCAACAACCCGATCAACAACTATAATGTGGCGGTAAATGCCGGCAACTACGTGAATTTCAGCGATACCCTGGAGGGCGCCAAAGGCACACTCGATCTTAACTACTGGGTGCTGGAACCGTATCTTCAACAAGCCAGGAAACAGTTTATCCAGACCAAGCCGATGCTGCGCTGCTTTGAACACTGGTTCGGCCCCTACCCTTTTTATGAGGACGGGTTTAAGCTTGTCCACACCCCTCACCTGGGAATGGAACATCAAAGCGCCATAGCTTATGGCAACGGGTTTCAGAACGGGTACCAGGGCATCGACCTTTCCGGCACCGGCTGGGGATTGACCTGGGATTTTATCATCGTGCATGAAAGCGGGCACGAGTGGTTCGGCAACAATATCACCACCCGGGATATTGCCGATATGTGGATTCACGAGGGGTTCACCAATTATTCAGAAAACCTGTTCGTGGAGTGCCTCTGGGGTACGCAGGCGGGAGCCGACTACGTGATTGGAACCCGCGACCGCATCCAAAATGACCAGCCGATTACCGGACCGTACGGCGTCAACCAGGAGGGATCTTCCGACATGTACTACAAGGGAGGCAACCTGCTCCATATGATCCGCCATATTATTGATGATGATTACCGGTGGAAAAATATTCTTCGGGGGCTAAATCGAACATTCCACCACCAAACCATTACCACAGAACAGGTGGAAGCGTTTATCAGCCGGCGCGCCGGGATTGATTTCAGCACGGTGTTTGACCAGTATCTCCGATACGCCGGGATCCCCACGCTACAGTACTATTTCATGGATGGCGATGTTTTCTACCGCTGGAAAGCTGATGTGGAAGAGTTTGACATGCCGGTTGAAGTAAAGCTGGACAATGAGATGTATACGACGATCCGTCCGACGACTAGCGAATGGCGATCCAGCTCCTACCTGCATGCAGGCGACAAGCTGGTTGTCAGCAGAGATTACTATATCAATATCGAGAGGATACAGAAATGATCATTCACCCAATTCCCGGCACCGCGCCTAACCATTTTCGGACTCATTTTTTCGCTGTCGCCTCACCTTGATAGCTATACTCGCGGCAATGACCACGGCCAGTACCACCCAGTTGACCGGATCGCTCAGCATCCTTTTCATTCCCACATAGCTGTCGTTCAGGTATCCTATCGCCATTAAAATGCCGAAAAACAGCAGGGCAGACCAGATGGAATCCTTGATAAGTTGTTTCATTGCTTTATATTTCTGCGCGTTTAAAAATGTATGGCTGAAGAAAACCACGGTCATATGTCGATCGTAAAAATAGGGTATCCAGTTGTCTAATGCATACTGATCCGGGTGTTGTTTTTTTTAATAGGGCTTAACGGAACCTCCTGTTTTGTTGGGAGGGGTAGTACCACCGGCCTTATTGGGTGTCAAGCGGGAGTATTACTCCCCTACAACGAGA
The DNA here is from genome assembly GCF_043951955.1 of Halalkalibaculum sp. DA384. Classification (NCBI taxonomy): domain Bacteria; kingdom Pseudomonadati; phylum Balneolota; class Balneolia; order Balneolales; family Balneolaceae; genus Halalkalibaculum; species Halalkalibaculum sp. DA384. Next base: position 2,593 of record NZ_JBINJE010000038.1, read on the forward strand.
AACCGATCATTTTGCAAAGGCCTCTGCCAGGTAAGAACTTTGGAGTTTCGCCACAAAAAAGGACAATAAAATTTCCACTTTATATAACACGGAAAAAACACGAGATTGCATGTGGTCTGAAATTGGGGTTCTGACGGGTGCAGTTTCGGGAAATGCCAGAATGGGACAAACCAGCTGTTTTGCAAAGTCCTGTTACATGATGTTCTGGTAATCAAACAGATGGTTTACCTTCTCTGCAGGGTCGATGGGAAGCAGAAAACAATAGAACTGCTATAAAGACCGCCGAACATGCTTTGTAACACCGCATCAGGCAATGGCAGCGTTTTACGGGTTCACAGGATCTTCATCAAAGAGCACTATAATCAAATTTCGTTTCACCCTTAACACCAGTTCCAACATGAGTGAATCAGCATCCAATTCCCGGCGGCAATCGGCCATCCGGTATATAGCGTATGTTTCTGGGATGTCTGAGAAACAGGCAGAGTTGTTGATAGATCAGCTTGAAAAACAAAAATCACCCCTGCCCGGGCAGCCAGAGAACCGCTTCAAAAATGGAATGGATCAACACCAGATGCTGCGGCTGCTATATGCGGCTATCGACTCGGCCGAGGAGATGATCCTGATCACCGACGCCCGGGATCGCATTGGGGATGAAAAAATTATCTATGTCAACAAGGGGCTTGAGAAAGTAACGGGATATTCACGCGAGGAGCTGATCGGGGAAAATCCCAGAATTTTTCAGGGTCCGGATACAGAGCCTGAAACCATTGAACGGCTGCGCGAGCGACTTTCGGCGGGCAAACGCTTTGAGGGAGAAACATTTAATTACCGGAAGGATGGATCCAAATACCGTGTCCGGTGGAGTATCGACCCGATCAAAAATTCTGACGGCGAGATCACCCATTTTATCTCGGTTCAACAAGATGTGACCCCCCAGTGGGAGCAAAAGGAGCGGCTGGAAAAAATCGTAGAGGAGCGGGAGTCGCTGCTCAAGGAGATCCATCATCGCGTTAAAAATAACCTGGCCGTTATTACAGGCTTGCTTGAACTTCAGTCGGCCAACACAAACTCTGAGGAGACCCAAAATATCCTGACGGAGAGTATCAATCGTATCCAGTCGATTGCGACCCTGCATGAAAAACTTTACGAGACCGGGGATTACAGCAACATTTCACTGCCCGACTATATTTCAGGTCTGCTGCATTACCTGATCCAGACCATGAACGCCGAAGGACGTGATATTACCCTGGATACAGATATTGCTGATATCACGCTCCCCGTAACGCGGGCCGTTCCCCTGGCTTTAATTCTCAATGAGCTGGTAACCAACTCATACAAACACGGTTTTGAAGGGCGTGATGAAGGGCATATCTGGGTTTCCCTGAACGAGGACTCGGGTAACCTGGTACTTACAGTGGCCGACGATGGCGCAGGCCTGCCGGATGATCTTGAAATCGAGCAGCTACAGTCGCTGGGACTTCGGCTGATCAGCACGCTCTGCACCCAGCTTGAGGGAGAGTATACCTTTACAGATCGGGACCCGGGCACTAAGTTCAGGCTCGTATTTCCACTCTCCGTATAGCAGCGGTCTCTCCCCCTTTCTTCTTTATTTCGGGTCATTTGTAAAATCTCCCACTTTCTACCACCCCGCCTCCCCACTTCCTCCCACATCTTCCCATTTTAACAAAAAATCCAAAAATATCACCTGAAAGGACTTAAAAGGTTATTTATAACTCAAAAAAGAACACTTATTTATCGGGATTAGAAAATAATATCGCTTTCCGGGGAAATTCCTTGACATATTGAACGCATTTGGGGTAAATTGTGGGTTGAAGTGGGAGAATGTGGGAGACCCCCGCTATTTTAAATAGATTCCGCGTTAATCGCTTAATCCTGGTATTACGTGCCAAGTTTTAAAGGTCAATATGAACACAGTGTAGACAGCAAAGGCCGCGTGAGCTTCCCGGCCAAGCTGCGCAAAAGTCTGACCCCCGAGGCCCAGGAGCGATTCACTATTTTGCGAGGGGTGGACCCCTGCCTGCAACTCTATCCTTCGGATGAGTGGCAGATGTTTGAAAAACGGCTTTCGAATATTAACAGTTTTTCTGAAGAGGGGCGAACCGTAAAACGACACTTGCTGCGGTATGCGGAAGATATTTCTCTGGATAATCAAAACCGTATTGCTCTCCCTTCACAGCTTATGGAATATGCCGGAATTGATGACAAGGCAATATTTATCGGCAGTGTGGAATATGTCGAGATCTGGTCGCCTGGAAAACTGGCCGACGAAGATTCCGAAGTATCCGATGAAATGTACCAAGAACTTTTTGAGCGTGTGATGGGCAAAGGCGAAATCCATGGAAACACATGATGAACAACATGAACGCGATCCATATTACGAGCACCAGCCGGTGTTGCTTGAGGAGGCGGTGGCTCATCTGGTTACGGATCCGACTGGAGTATATATCGATGGAACGCTGGGCGGCGGAGGCCATAGCGAGGAAATTTTATCGCGCCTGGAACCGGGCGGCACGCTTTTTGGAATTGACCAGGATGACCAGGCGCTCGAGGCGGCCCGGAACCGTCTCGGTGAGGACGAGCGATTTACTGCAATAAAAGGAAATTTCGGATACCTGGCGCGACTGCTCCCTCCGGAGACACGAGGAAATATTTCCGGGTTGCTCCTTGACCTGGGGGTTTCGACCCATCAGATCAAGGAGGCTGAGCGTGGGTTCAGCTTTCAGCAGGAAGGTCCGCTGGATATGCGCATGGGCAACCTCCGGGGTGTTACAGCCTACGAGGTGGTCAACGAATATGAGTATGAAGAGTTACGAGATATCATCTACCATTACGGCGAAGAGCGAAAGAGCCGTGAAATTGCCCGGGCCATTATTGACGCCCGGCCAGTTGAAACCACGACGGAACTCCGCCAGATCATTGAGCGACTGGTCCCGTCTAAATACCAGGTAAAAAGCCTGGCCCGTGTATTCCAGGGAATCCGCATTGAGGTCAACCAGGAACTGGATATGCTGCGCAGTGTGCTTACGCAGGCGCTTGAGCTGGTTAAACCCGGCGGGCGCATTGTGGCGATCTCCTATCATTCGCTGGAAGATCGGCTGGTAAAACGGTTCTTTAAGGCGGGTAACTTTGAAGGAAAAATTGAAAAGGACTTTTACGGCAACGATTTGTCTCCCATTAAAGAAATATCAGACGGTATCATCACACCTTCAGAGCAGGAGGTGCAACAAAATCCTGCAGCTCGAAGTGCGAAAATGCGTGTAGGCGAAATAAAAGAAAAGAGAGGTGAATAATGCTCGTTAAAACCCCATTGAAAGAAAATAAAGACAGGCAGGCCAAACCCAACAAACGGCCGTCTGCCAAAAACAGGAGCCGCCGCCCGGACGGTACCCGCGGGTCAGGCGGCGTGGTTTATGGAAAAAAACGAAAAAAGGAGGAGGCAAAACTTTCGCTTCCCTCCGTGGCCGCATGGAAGCTCATCGTGGGTGCCATCATCATCGGGATGTTGGGTGTGCTGTATCTGAATCATGTTTTTGCCACCCAGCAACTGCTGGCCGAAGTGCAGCAACTGGAGAACGAGTACCAAAAAGCAAAACGCCAGCATGAAGATTATCGGCTGACATACGACCGCATGATTGGTCCCAAAGAGATTTATGAGAAGGCCAAGGATCAGGGTTTTATCAACGGCGGGCCAGCCGACAAGATCATAACGGTTGGGGGAGAATAGCATGCCGGAGGAACGCTCTGCCATAATGGGTCGGCTGTTTGCCCTGTTCGGGTTACTGCTCCTGGTGCCCTGTGCCATAGGCTTCCAGCTTTTCCGTATTAATTTTATGGAGGGAGAAAAGCTGCGTGCCTTGTGGAATGAGCAGGCGATCGACTACATCTCCATCCCGGCTCAGCGGGGCAACATTTATGATCATGACGGAACGTTGCTGGCAACCAACTCGGCAGTCTACAAGGCCGCCATCGATCCCAGGCTGGAAGGTCTCACCCAAAATGACATTTACAAGGTTTGCAAAACGTTGTCTGATTTTACCGGTGTAAGTGCACAGGCCTATCGCAAAAAAATCGACAGGGCGCCGTCCCGTTCGCGCTATGTGGTGCTGGCCGAGGGGTTGAACACCGAGGCTTACCTTCAGCTCAACGCACTGGACATCCGGGCCCTGATATTGGAGGAGGAATACCAGCGGCGATATAATTTTGGGACTCTTGCTGCCCACCTGCTCGGTTTTGTTAACCATGAGGCAAGGGGAGTTATCGGGCTGGAGCATGAATATGACAACCAGCTAAAGGGAACCGACGGGCAGCAGCAGGTTCGCCGCGATCGCAACGGGCGGATTTTTGCCTACGTCGGAGCTCCCCGCAAGCTGCCGAAGCAGGGCTACTCGCTGCATACCACGATCGACTCCCACATCCAGGCCATCCTGGAAGAAGAACTTAAAGCCGGGATCGATCGCACCAAATCCAACTACGGTTCAGCCATTGTCATGGATCCCCGTACGGGCGCCATAAAGGCGATGGCCAATTTTCCCACATTCAACCCAAATACGCCTGCCTCGTCAAAGAGTGAGAACCGTAGAAATTATGCGATTTCGGATATGATTGAACCCGGCTCCACTTTTAAGCTGGTTACGGCTATCGCATCCGTTGAACAGGAGGTTGTATCATTCGATGAAACCTTTGAAACGCCCGAAGATGGAGAAAAGCTTATCCACGGGCAGATGATGCGCGACCACGATCCGCTGGGCAACCTACGCCTGGATGAAGTCTTCGAGCAGTCCTCCAATATAGCCACTGCCGAAATTGCGATGCGGCTTTCTCCCAATGTATTTTACCAGTATGCCCGGAATTTGGGCTTTGGCACTCCCACCAATATTGATCTGCCGAACGAGGAGTCGGGCCGACTCCAGAAGCCGTATGAATGGAGCCAGGTAACCCTGCCGTGGATGGCCATCGGATATGAAGTGCAGGTCACTCCAATTCAACTGCTGCAGGCCTACGCCGCTTTTGCCAACAACGGGAAAATGATGCGTCCCTACATCGTGGAAAAAATTACCGATAGTGAAGAAAATATCGTCCGCCGGAACAACCCTGTCACCGTTCGGCAAATCGCGGACAAACAGACGCTCGACAAACTGCAACCCGTTTTTGAGGATGTAGTAGCCGATTCCGGAACGGCCCGCTGGGTCAAGGTGGAGGGACTTGAAATCGCCGGCAAAACAGGTACTGCCCAAAAATATATCGACGGCCGATACCAGGCGGCCTACCGCGCCTCTTTCGTCGGCTTTTTCCCCGCCGAGAACCCCAAATATGTCTGTCTCGTCGTCCTTGACGAGCCTCAAACCAGTATCTACGGCGGATATACGGCCGGCGTCATCTTTAAGCAGACCGCAATCCGGATTGCAGGACTCGACCGCGAAATTCAGCGGACCCTCGAGAAACCAGCAAATCAGCAGGCGCCCCTGGTACACGTCCCTGACGTACAGAATATGAGCATTGGCAACGCCCGCGCCGTACTGGAATCCCACAATATCGATTTTGAACTGGAGGGATCGGGGAAATGGATTTCCAAACAGACGCCCGCACCCGGAAATACGTTAACAGGTAACAAGGTCATAACATTGACTGCTGCAGACACACCGGCTGCGCAGGCAGATTCAACAGTAAGCAAAGACTACGCGCGAATCCCGGACGTGGGAGGCCTGGATATGCGGCGGGCCGCCGTGATGATCAACAGCCGGGGCTTTAATATTAAGATGATCGGGTCGGGAACCGTTTATACGCAGTTTCCCCGCCCCGGAGACCTGATGAAAAAGGGACGAACCATCACCGTCCGCGGAAAAGCAAAATCACTGGAAACCCTCGCTGGAAAATAATCTGTATGACGTTTGATGAACTCATAAATATTTGTCAACCGCTGGATGTATACGGCACAGAGCCGAACCAGATCGGCGAGCTTACGCAAGATTCGCGTGAGGTACGCGAGGGGTCTGTCTTTATCGCAGTGCGTGGCACCCAGGTTGACGGGCATATGTTCATCGAAAATGCCATATCGCGCGGCGCTTCCATCATTATCTGCGAAGAAGCCTATTATACAGAAAATGATAATATCTGCATTTTTGAGGTAGAAGACACCCGCGCCCTGATGGGTCCCCTGGCCCAGGCGTTTGAAGGATACCCGGCCAGAGAATTGACCCTGGTTGGCGTGACGGGCACCAACGGGAAAACAACGGTAACGAGTCTTGTGTACCAGGCATTGAAACAGCTGGGAGCCCGTCCATCTCTGCTCGGCACGGCAGGCAAACAGATTCAGGATGAAGCGCTGGAGAGTTTGCTTACCACTGCCGATCCCGTTGAACTGGCTCGTGACATGCGCCGCATGGTGGAGGCAAACTCGTCGCACCTCGTCATGGAGGTCTCTTCCCACGCCCTGGATCAGCAGCGGGTAGGCGGACTCCAATTTCAGGTGGCTGCCTTTACCAATTTGAGTCACGACCATCTGGATTACCACACCTCGCTGGACGATTACGCCGCTGCCAAGAAGAAACTGTTTGACAACCTGAGCTCAGAGGCTACGGCAATTGTCAATGGTGACGATGCCAATGCTGCGCTTATGCTTAAAGATTGTAAAGCCCGCAACATAAGCTTTGGTTTTACTGATTCCGCAGATCTGCAGTGCCATCTTGTAGCCAGTAATTCAGAAGGAATTACACTGGATATCGGCAACACCCGGGTCAGCAGTCCGCTGGTTGGCAGGTTTAACGCCTACAATGTGGCATTGGCGTTTCTTATATGCCGTGCCCTTGACTACGATAACCAGGATATTGCACGGGTCCTCGGCAGTGCCAAGGGGGCAGCTGGTCGGCTTGAGCGGGTTCAAACCGGCAAAAAGGATAAACAGCCGCTGGTTTTGGTGGACTACGCCCATACCCCCGACGCGCTTGAAAATGTGCTGAGCACACTCCGGGATTTAAAGGAGGAGTCTCAGCAACTGCACCTTGTCTTCGGCTGCGGCGGCGATCGCGACAAGGGGAAGCGACCCAAAATGGCTGCTGTGGCGGAGCGCTATGCCGACCGGATTATCGTCACCTCCGACAATCCACGCAGCGAAGATCCCGATGCCATCATTGATGACATAGCAAAAGGATTTTCCCGGGAGTCGACCGCAGAGCGAATCACAGACCGCCAAAAAGCGATCCGGAAGGTGATCGCGCGTTCACCGCAGGATGCCATCATCCTGATTGCAGGAAAAGGCCATGAAACCTACCAGGAAATTGGAGACAAGCGACATGAGTTTGATGACCGCGAAATTGCCCGGGAGGCCCTGGCCGAGCGAAATGAACATTCCAAACCCGGGGAGGTAGCCTGATGCTGTACGAACTTATTCACTGGCTGGAAATACAATATCAACCCCCCGGGTTTAGTGCATTTGAATTTATCACCACCCGGAGTGCGGTTGCCGCAGCCATGGCCCTGTTTATCAGCCTGTTAATCGGGCGAAGTATCATTCACTGGCTGGAGCGAATGCAGCTTCGCGAGGTAATCCGTGAGGATATCGGCCTGGATTCCCATCTCAACAAGGCCCATACGCCCACGATGGGCGGAGTTATTATCCTGCTGGCAGTTTTGATTCCCGCACTGCTGTGGATGAAAATGGACAGCATCTATACCTGGATGATTGTACTGGTCACCCTGCTGCTTGGGATCGTCGGTTTTGTGGATGATTATATCAAGGTCGTAAAAAAGGACAAATCTGGCCTGCACAGTCGTTTTAAACTGGCTGGACAAATCCTCGTGGGCCTGGGACTTGGAGCTGTACTCTACTTCTACCCCGATTTTTCTGAATTCAACACGCTATCGACAGTACCGTTTTTAAAAAGCGTGAATATCGATTACGCAATCTTCGGAGAAGCCCTCGGCTGGATTGTCTACATCCCGGTTGTGGTATTTGTCATTACGGGTGTGAGCAATGCAACAAATCTCACCGACGGCCTGGATGGGCTCGCAGCCGGAACATCCGCTATTGCCGGACTCATCCTGGGCATCTTTGCCTATGTTTCCGGGCGTACCGACTTCTCCAACTTCCTGGATATTATCTATCTGCCGGGCGCCGGTGAACTGACCATCTTTTGCGCTTCACTGGTGGGGGCCTGTATGGGATTTTTATGGTATAACACGCATCCCGCATCGGTATTTATGGGAGACACCGGTTCACTGGCACTGGGAGGTGCATTCGGGGCCCTGGCCCTGATGCTGCACAAGGAGCTGCTGCTGCCCATTGTCTGTGGAATCTTTTTTGTAGAAACCTGCTCGGTCATCATACAGACACTCTGGTTTAAATACACCCGGAAAAAATATGGAGAAGGGCGCCGTGTTTTCCTGATGACCCCGATCCACCATCATTTTGAAAAGAAAGGTTGGCCGGAGTCGAAAATCGTTGTGCGATTCTGGATTATCGCGGTACTTCTCGGAATTCTCAGCCTGTTAACCCTGAAATTGCGATGAAAGAAGTTAAAGGTCGACATATCGTGGTAATAGGTGCCGCACGAAGCGGCATGGCTGCAGCTTCCCTGCTTCATAAAAAGGGAGCCCGGGTGTTTGTGACTGACAGCAACACAATTTCGGAAGCAACCCGGCAACACTTCCAGGCGCTGGGTATACCGTATGAAGAAAACGGACATACCGAGCGTGCCCGCAAAGCTGAATTTGCGGTAGTAAGTCCCGGCGTGCCCACGGAAGCACCGCTCGTGCAGCAATATCTCAAATCCGGGAAGAAAGTATACTCCGAGCTTGAGGTGGCGAGCTGGTTTAACGATCGGCCTGTTATAGCGGTGACGGGCAGCAACGGGAAAACAACCGTCACAAGCTGGCTGGGCCATACCTGGAAGCAGGCCCAAAAACAATCGACCGTGGCGGGAAATATCGGGTACGCTTTTTCAGATAACATTGACGGTATCGATCAGTCCGGGGACGTGATTCTGGAGGTCAGCAGCTTTCAGCTCGACCATATCGAGGAGTTTCATCCGAAAGTGAGCTTGATTTTGAATATCACGCCGGATCACCTGGACCGGTACCAAAACAGCATGGAACAATATGCACAGTCGAAATTCCGGATAACTGAAAATCAAACGGCGGACGACTGGTTCATCTACCACTACGATGATCCGATCGTTCGCAAACATGCGGAAATGCTCAGTAAAAAGGAGGATGCCCCCCGCCTTCTGGCCTTTTCAAATCGGTCGGAAGTGCCCGAGGGCGCATTCGTTCGCGATGACAACATCATCTTTAAACTCAATAACAGCGAAGAGGTACTTATGCCGATTCATGAAGTTGGACTTAGCGGTACGCATAATCTGAACAATGGTCTTGCCACCGCGCTCGCGGCCCGCGTCTCAGAAATTCGTAATGAGGTAATTCGCGAAAGCCTCAAAACCTTTGAGGGGGTAGAACACCGGCTTGAGCTGGTACGCACGGTTGATGGTGTCAGGTATATCAACGACAGCAAGGCCACCAATATCAATGCCGTCTGGTATGCACTGGACAGCTACGACATGCCGATGGTACTGATCCTGGGAGGCCGTGACAAGGGCAACGACTACAGGGACCTGATTGAGCAGATCCGTAAAAAAGTACACACCATCGTGGCGATCGGTGAAGCGCAACACAAAATTGAACAACAGCTCGGCACCGTAGCGCCAAATTTCGAATTGGCCAACACACTGCCTGAAGCGGTTAAAATCGGCCAGCAGTATGCCAAGCGCGGTGAAATAGTGCTGTTGAGTCCCGCTTGCTCCTCCTTCGACATGTTTGACAACTACGAACACCGTGGAGAGGTTTTCAAGAAAGCGGTAAATGACTTGTAAATCACGACCATCAAGGCCAGATGACAGCTATTTTGAGCTTCATCCTGGTGGACAAAATGACCGGTTTTATCTATTACTTTAACTCTGGAAAAACCACAGTAAACACGCATTGATATACACGACGCCAAATAACAATATTAAATCGGTTCTGGGCAGAACTCCGGAAGAGGTGGATTCCGGCAGGCAGGCCAGTGACCGCCCATTGCTGGTATCCGTGATCATCCTGATGGTATTCGGGGTACTGGCGGTATATTCCTCCATCGTCTATTTTGCCGAAAGCAACGGTACTTCAGCCGGATCACTTGTGGTTGGCCACACGGTTAAGCTGGGGATCGCATTCCTGGTCATGCTGATCATTTCGAAGATCAATTATCGCAACATCGCTAAGCTGAGCCGCTTTGCAATGATTACCAGTTGGATTCTGTTGCTGATCACCATGGCATATGGTACCGAACTTTTTGGAGCCCGGCGCTGGCTGTTCATCGGTGGCTACTCCTTTCAGCCGGCCACATTCGCCTCCGTAGCACTGATTATTCACGTGGCCGTGCTGCTCGAGGAGAAGCAGGAATACATCAAGGACCTGACGCGCTCGTTTCTCCCGATCCTGTTTTGGGTGGGAACCACCTGTTGGTTAATTGGTATGGAAGATTTCAGTACCGCCGGTGTATTGTTGGCGATCTGCCTGCTAATGATGTTTGTGGGACGCGTCAGCATGGTGCACCTGGGAATGCTCATTATAGGCGGAATGATCGCCGGCAGCGCCTTAATTATGCAATCTCCCGAGCGCCAAAGCCGTATCGAAGGCTATATCGACCAGATTACCGATATCAAAAGTGAAGAGTTTAATGTGGGTGAAGGATACCAGGCCCAGCAGGCACAGATCGCCATTGCACAAGGCAATATCCTGGGAGTGGGAATCGGCAAGAGTACACAACGCGATTTCCTGCCGGCCCCTTACAACGATTTCATATTCGCAATCATCGCCGAGGAGTACGGGATGGTTGGCTCCATGCTGCTTATTCTGCTTTTTTCCATAATTCTGCTCAGGGGCATCGCCGTTATTGCAAAAAACGCGATGGATCCTCTCGGCACATTCCTGGCCGTGGGCTGTACGCTCAATATCGCTTTATACGGGTTTATTAATGCAGGGGTAGCCAGCGGACTGCTGCCGGTTACGGGTCTGCCGATGCCCTTTGTAAGTTACGGGGGATCCAGCATGCTTTTTGCAGGATTGATGGTTGGTATTCTAATGAATATTTCCAAGCACGACAGCAAGCGAAAAAAAGTGTTTTATGCGTAGCCGTTCAAAGAACATATCATCAACGACCACACCGGCCCCTGGTGCCGCGGGCAGGCCTCGCATACTCATCGCGGCCGGGGGCACGGGGGGGCATGTCTACCCGGCCATCGCCATTGCCGATGCGTTGAAAGCGGCACGCCCGGAGGCTGAAATCCTTTTTGCGGGGACACGAGATCACATGGAGTGGCACGCAGTACCGGAAGCCGGCTATGATATCCGAAGTATCTGGATCAGTGGATTCCATCGCCGCCTGACGCTTAAAAACCTGCTGTTCCCCGTAAAGCTTTTAACAAGTCTTGTTCAGAGTTACCGCATCATCAGTAATTTTAAACCGAATATTGTCGTCTCCTGCGGTGGTTATGTGGCGGGACCGGTGGGCTGGGTCGCAGTTAAGCGGGGACTTCCCCTGGTTATCCAGGAGCAGAACAGCTACCCCGGCGTAACCAATCGCCTGCTGGGTAAAAAGGCGGAACATATATTTACCGCTTTTGAAGAGGCCAACAGCTATTTCCCTGAAAATAAAACAACCGTGGCCGGTAACCCGACACGCTCGGAGCTGGCCGATGCAGATGCAGCTTCCGCATATCAGGCGTTTGGTTTCAAAGCGGACAAGCGAACCCTGCTGGTACTGGGAGGCAGCGGCGGTGCACGTGCTATTAATGAGGCGATGGCCGCCAACATTGATACCCTGCACAACAGCCAGGAACTCCAGGTCATCTGGCAGTGCGGCCGAAGTTACTACGACAAATACCGAAATCAAGTTAATGCCGGAGAGCTTCAAAATCTCAGGCTCAAGGATTTTCTTAACAATATGGATCAGGCATATGCTGTGGCCGACTTGGTGGTAAGCCGGGCCGGTGCCCTCTCCTGTTCGGAGCTGGCCCTTACCGGTAAAGCCAGTATCCTGGTACCCTCGCCCCACGTGGCGGGCGACCACCAGACCAAAAATGCCCGCTCAATGGCAGATGAGGGTGCGGCGGTGCTGCTGAAGGATAGTAAATTACAAGAAACTCTCGCAGCGCTGGTTGCCAAGCTGATGAATGACCAGGAACGCCTGAAGGCGATGCAAAAGGCGGCCCTGAAGCTGGCCCGACCCCATGCCGCCCGCGATATTGCAACTGAAATTTTAACGCTGGCGGAAACCAGCAAGCAAACGGAGTAGTATTCGCAAGGCGTGGCTGAGAGTCGAACTATACTCTCATGCAGGGACGCCGGGTTGGTTGGGAGCGCAACTCCCTCCAACGCCATAGATGAAACAGGTAAAAATTTTATGAGCAACGAAAAAAAGATACAAACGCAGCCCATTTTCGGACGGACCCGCCAGATCCATATGGTGGGAATCGGGGGGATCGGTATGAGCGGCATGGCTGAAATTCTGCTGCAAAAAGGTTACCGCGTGACCGGCTCCGATGCCAACATGAGCGAAACGGTTGAGCGGCTCCGGGAACTGGGGGCCAGTGTCCTTATCGGCCACAACGCAAGTAATATTGAAGGCGCCGATGTTGTCGTTTATACCAGCGCCGTAAAAGCCACAGAAAACATTGAAACCCGGACCGCCCTGGAACAGGGAATCCCGGTCATCAAGCGCGCCGAAATGCTGGCCGAACTGATGCGGATGAAGTACGGCATCGGCGTGGCGGGAACGCACGGCAAAACCACGACGACCACCATGATCGGTCATGTGGTGCAGGATGGCAGTTTTGACCCTACAATCATTGTCGGCGGCAAAGTCCACAGCTTTGACAAAACGAACGCTGTGGTGGGCACCGGTGACGTCATAGTGGTGGAAGCGGATGAGTTTGACCGTACCTTCCTGCGGCTGCGCCCCTCACTGGCCGTAATTACAAATATCGAGGCGGAACACCTTGATATTTACAACAACCTGGAGGATGTAAAGGAGGCCTTCGTAGAGTTTTCCAACAAGGTTCCCTTTTACGGGGCTGTGACCGTATGCCTGGATGATCCGAATATACGCAGTATTATCCCGAAAATTGACCGCCGGATCCTCTCGTACGGGCTGACGCCCCAGGCAGCGGTACGGGCTGTTGAGCTGGAAATGGACCATTTCCGGACCACCTTTACCGTTCTCCACGAGAATGAGGAACTGGGCACCATTACGCTGAACGCACCGGGCCGGCACAATGTAAAAAACGCCCTGGCCGCGGTGGCCGTGGGACTGGAACTCGATATCGATTTTGCACAGATAAAGTCAGGACTGGAACGGTTTGAGGGAGTATTTCGCCGCTTCCAGCTGAAAGCAGAACACGATGATATAATGGTGATTGATGATTACGCTCACCATCCCACGGAGGTCCAGGCCACCCTGAACGCGGCTCGCGAGGGCTGGAACGACCGACGCATTGTAGCGGTATTTCAGCCGCACCTGTATTCGCGGACGCAGGAACTTTACCAGGAATTCGGATCCTCATTCTTTGATGCGGAGGTGTGCGTAATAACGGATGTATATCCCTCCCGGGAAGAACCGATCGAAGGGGTCTCCGGCCGCTTAATTGCGGAGGCGGCCAGGGAATACGGCCACCGGAAGGTGCATTATGTAGAAGACAAAACCGGGCTCCCCGGCCGGCTAAAAGAGATTGTACAGCCGGGAGATATTGTTATCACGATGGGAGCCGGCGATATTTATAAATTTGGCGAACAGTTTGCAGAGGCACTGAAAGCCGGGCTGGAGAATATGAACTGAAACTCTGAATCTGCATAACCACCTTCTCCCGTGGAGCTTCGCCCAGCGCGAAACGGGCTGAATATGGAAAGAAGACCGAAACTTTTAATTTGATCAAAATGATAGCCGAAAACGACGGATGACCAAACAGAATAAACAACAGAGCGAAGATCAACCGGCTAAGGGGCTAAACCTTGCCCCCTGGCTGGCGAGCGTGTTGCTGTTACTCGTGGTGGCGGTGGCGGCCGGGGTCTACTGGAATCGCACCATGATTATACGTGATGTTGAGTATACCGGTCATCACTTTGTTACGGAGCAGGAATTGACCGAGCAGGTTCACATTCCCACCGGTATATCCCCGGACAGCGTAGATTTTATGGCCATTATCAATAAGCTGGAGACTGTTCCCTATGTAAAACAGGCCGATGTGAATGTAGAACCCAGCGGCAACCTCAGCGTCCATGTAACAGAACGGCAGCCGATTGCCATGCTGGCCAACGGAGAGAATAAAATCTATGTGGACCAGGACGGCATCCGGCTTCCGCTCAAGTTGGGGAAAACGGTGGATGTGCCGATAGTATACGGGTTTCAAACGGCTCCCGTGAGCGATACGCTGACGTCGGGGTCGTGGGACCAGGTGCGCAGCTTTTTGATGGAACTTAACAACAGTTCATTCAGCCGGGCCACAATCAGTGAGATTGCATGGACAGACAGTGAGGGCATTGTGGCCCTCAGCCATGAAAACGGTGTGAAACTGGTGTTTGGGAAAGGTGAATTTTCCCGGAAATTCCGCAACTGGAAGGCGTTCTACTCCGAAGTGGTCCGGGAGAAAGGAATCCGGAAGATGCGGTCCGTAGATCTCCGTTTTGAAGGCCAAATTGTGACCCGCGAAAGTTGACAAGTTGAATTGGGGGCGGGAGTCGGCTCTCACCCGGCAGTATGATTAATTGGGAATCACAGTTTTATGACGTTACTCCGGGAGGATCGGGCGCATTTTTTTGATCCCGGAACCGGGATGACATCGGAAAATGAATTGAATTACAATAACAAAAACAGTACGCGAAGTAATCGCTAATAATATGGACATGGAAGAACAAGATAGAATTGTTGTCGGTCTGGATATAGGAACCACCAAGGTGTGCGCCATTGTTGCCTCAATCGATCCGCAGGATCGCATCCATATCCTGGGGGTGGGAAAGTCGCCCAGTGATGGCTTGAATCGCGGCGTGGTTGTCAATATTGACAAGACGGTCAACGCTATTCAAAGTGCCATCGAGCAGGCCCAGCTGGCCTCCGGTATCGAAGTTAATTCGGTCAATGTGGGTATTGCAGGCGACCACATCCGCAGCATGCGCAGCAAAGGCGTCATCACCATCAACAACAAAGACAACGAAATCACTGTCAACGATGTGGAGCGCCTGTTGGAAGATTGCCAGCGCATCATGCTGCCGACCGACCAGCAGATTATCCATGTCATTCCGCAGGAATTTGTGGTAGACGGGCAGGATGGCATCAGCGACCCGGTGGGCATGAGCGGCATGCGCATGGAGGCAGAAGTCCATATTATCACCGGCCTTGTATCGGCAGCCAAAAACATCTACCGCTGCGTGGAACGGGCGGGGTATGAAGTGGCAGACATCATCCTGGAGCCGCTGGCTTCCTCCTATTCGGTTCTGGATGAAGAAGAAAAAGAGGCCGGCGTCGTGCTCGTGGATATCGGAGGCGGCACCACCGATGTGGCTATCTTCCAGGACAATACGATCCGGCATACGGCCGTCATCGCCATCGCCGGCAAAAAGGTTACCGATGATATTCGCGTGGGGCTCAGCGTGCTGGACGACCAGGGCGAAAAGCTCAAGCGGGAGCACGGCGAAGCGTTCGTCGACATGATTGAAGAGGAAGAGGTGATTACCGTTCCCGGCATTGCCGGCCGGCCGCCCAAAGAGATTACCAAAAGCATCCTGGCCAAAATTATCCAGGCCCGGATGGAAGAGATTCTGGAAATTGTTGCCATCGAGGTCAAACGCAGCGGCTACGCCGATGCCCTGAGTGCCGGGGTGGTCCTGACCGGCGGCGGTTCCCTTATCAAAAATGTATGTCCCCTGGCAACCGAAGTACTCGGTATGGATGCCAAGATCGGGAAACCGCTGGGACTCAGCGGGGGACTCATTGAAGAGGTCAATAACCCGATTTATGCCACTGGTGTCGGGCTCGTGATGCACGCCATCAAAACGGGAAGCGGTGCCATGAACCAGGCGATCATCCCCTCCTCCACGAAGGGTTCAAGCGTGGAAAAAGTGATGAATCGGATAGCCGAGCGAATGAAGAGCTGGTTCAAAGAGCTGTAGCATCTGAGACTTTAATGATCTTCACCAGATGTACTGACATGTAAGAAGTGAATATGACATTTACAAACCATGCAACCATGTTCAATTGATTTTTTCGAATCGAAAAAAATCCGGGACGCCGGATAAAAACCCCATAAAAAGAGCAATCAGATAATCAGAAGAGAAATAAAAAAGCAATCTAAAAAGGAGTTACTTATGTCAAATCTCAACACGCGTTTTAGTTTTGACGAGAACGGTCAGGACTCAGCGAAAATCAAGGTGATTGGTGTTGGTGGCGGTGGCGGTAATGCCGTCAACAACATGATAAACAAAGGATTAAGCAGCGTAGAATATGTTGCGCTCAACACCGATGCCCAGGCCCTTAAAAACAGCCTGGCTGATATTACAATCCAGGTCGGTTCCAACCTGACCGGCGGTCTTGGTGCAGGAGCGCGCCCGGAGATCGGGCGCGAAGCCGTAGAAGAAAACCGTCACGAAATTGACGATGCCATCGAAGGCGCCGACATGATTTTTGTGACCGCCGGCATGGGAGGCGGAACAGGTACCGGGGGAGCGCCCGTTGTATCCGGCATTGCCAAGCGAAAGGGCATCTTGACCGTTGCCATCGTTACCACCCCATTTGAGTGCGAAGGTCCCAAGCGCATGCGCTATGCCACCGAGGGAATCAGCGAGCTCAAAAAGAACTGCGATACGGTTATCGTTATACCCAATGAGCAACTTCTGGAAATTGCCGACGACAATACCACGCTGATGGAGGCCTTTGACAAGGCCAACGAGGTGCTCTACAATGCCACGCGCGGCATCTCCGACCTGATACTGATGCCCGGCCTCATCAACCTCGACTTTGCGGACGTGCGCACCACCATGCTCGACGGTGGAGCCGCCATCATGGGTTCGGCCGCGGCAACCGGCGAAGACCGTGCCGAAATTGCGGCTCGAGAGGCGATCAACTCTCCCCTGCTCGACGGGGTCAGCATCCGCGGTGCACGCAACGTGCTGGTCAACATTTCGGCCGGATCCAACCTGGGCATGAAAGAGACGACCACCTCTACCAGCATCATTCAACAGGAGGCCGGTGAAGACGCCGAAATTATCCTGGGTACGGTGCTCGACGACGAGATGGAGGATGAACTGCGTATTACTGTCATCGCCACGGGATTTGACCTGAATGAAGAGGGTAAAACTGCTCCTTCCGCCGACCAGGAAAATGCCGAGGCTCAAGACACCAAGCAGAAGCTTGAAAAATCAAAACGCCAGGCCATGAGCGGGCGCAGTGGTTACTCTCCAACCGGTGAGCCGTTTTACAAAGGGGAATCAAACCTGAAGAAACTCGACTCTCCGGCCATTTCCCGACATGGAGTCAATTACAGTTCCGAAAAGAAGAAACAGGAAAAAGAAGAGGAGCAGCAACACAAAAAAAATGAGGGCGATACGCTCCTGAATAACCGCCGTGAGCGAATCGACAAAAGTGACACTGATCAGCCTGCGTTCCTGCGCAAAATTATGGACTGACGGTTTCCTGCACAACGCGCCCTGAAAGCGCGATTATCCTTTTTTGATTGCTGAATATCCTTATATAGGAGGGGATTTGTCCGCCCGCTTGCGGGCATGATTCCCAAACTATAGATTGCTAAACAGAGAAGGAGTCCTTTGAACGGGACTCCTTTTTTAATATGTCCGGGAAATATTTTATTGGTCTTTCATCCCAAAGCCGTCCATCAGGCCCCGGCCGCTTCCACCGGTATATCGAGATTAAATCCCGTATTATAGGTCTGATCGACCTGGAATACTCCGTTCAGCTGGCGGGTCAGGGTAAGAATAAGCTTCATGCCTAACGTTTTTTGCTTTGCAGGGTCAAAGCCTTCGGGCAGGCCGATGCCGTTATCCCGGACAGAAATAAGAATTTCCTGCTCTCGCTCCCGCATCTTTACAAAAATAGTTCCGCTCTCCCGACCCTTAAACGCGTGAATATAGGAGTTGAGAAGCAGTTCATTGAGGATCATGGCCAGCGGCACGGCCTTTTCAATCTCCAGGGTAATATCATCTGAGTCGATATGAACATCGATCGCCTGATCCACCTGCTTGAAAGAATGACTCAGCCGGTTCGAAAGTTTCAGACAAAATTGCTTGAGATGCACATTGTCAATAGCGTTGGTCTGGTGCATCGTTTCATAGACGATGGCCAGTGACCGCAGCCGGGCATGGGAATCCTTGAGTGTCTTCTCCACCGATTCCTGTTCTCCGGTTTTCAGCTGGAGTTCGAGCAGGGCCAGCACCATGGTCAGGTTGTCCTTCACCCGGTTATTTACCCGATCAAGCAGCTGGTCGCGCTGTTCCAGGGCTGCCTTCAGTGATGATTTTCGTTCTTCCAGTTCTTCAGTCTGTTCTTCGACCTTCGCCTTCAGGTTGTCATTCCAGGACCCCACAAGGTAGATTCCCCCCATGCCGGCAGCCATCACGAGCCCGATAGAGATCCAGGTGATGATCTGGAAAGAGCCGGTAATTTTGGCGAAGTTTTTTTCCACGCTGCTGGGCATACCCGCCATCTCCTGCTGCATGCCCAGCGACCCCAGCACATTGGCTCCCACGATAAACAGCGTTAAAACCACGACCACGCTCAATATAGCCGTATAGATCCACTTCAGTGTTACGTCAGGCTCAGGGATTTCAAAATAATTGGACTTCACCCGCTCTATCGAGGGAGTGCAGAAGTAGAGCAGCGGCCCCACCAAAATCATAGACTGAAGGAACGTACCGGTCCACCATCCCTTCCAGATAGTAAATGTCTCGGCCGCAGAGAGATCATGATACAAACTCCAGACGAATGACCCCAGCGAGCTGGCCAGCGCAGCAACAAACGCTACGGTGGTAAAGAAGGCTATTCGCTTGAGATTATCGGGGCGTGGACTTACAGGCAGGCTGTGGTAACAGAGGGCAAATATTGCAAGACCCAGGATAAAGGCGACTCCGAAAAGCAGCGCCCAGTGTATCGGCATGTATGAAGAATAGGCAATGAGGAAAGCGGAAAGAAACACCGGTATGAATCCCCATTCAAAGCCGACCCAAAACATAACAAGGGTGCCCAGAAAGAGCGGCGGGTACATCATAAAAAAGGTGTAGAGCGATTGGTACTCATCACCCATTAACGCCCGGGGCGGGGAGAGCAGAAATACCGAGATTATACTGGCCGCAATAAAAAAAATCCAGATTACAAACAGCAGCTGCACCCGGCCATCCGCTAGCGAATATCGCTTCAGCAGGTAATCCAGTGGAATGGGATTCCACCTTTTCTCTGTAGATCTTTCATATAATGACTGAATACGATCGTTTCCCATCCGTTGCACGCTATTCTTTTAAGATAAATTATAAATTAAAGATTTTTAATATGTTTAAAAATTCTTTTCCTGCAGCTGCTCTTTTCCTGCTGAAAAAGCCAGTTTGTGCAACGTTTTTTTGATCTTCCGTGTACTTTTCAACACCCGGAGATACAAACTCTTTCTGACATAAAAAACGCCGGTGTCCTGTATTCAGGGCACCGGCGCTTATTTTGAGAAGTCTTGGCAAAACCGTTGTTTTGCCCGATTTCATCATTTTCGGATCACTACGCCTTGTTGGCGATCACCTCTGCTTCACTAAAAAAATAGGCGGCCTCGAGCTTGCCGTTTTTCACGGAATCGGAACCGTGGATAATATTTTCCCCGACACTGTCTGCAAAATCAGCACGGATGGTCCCCTCATCGGCCTCTTCAGGGTTGGTAGCCCCGATGAGAGACCGAAAATCTTCGATCGCATTTTCCTTTTCCAGGATCATCGGCACGCAGGGTCCGCTGCTCATAAAATCGCAAAGCTCGTCGAAAAAGGGTTTATCCCTGTGAACAGCGTAAAATCCTTCAGCAGTATCGCGGGTTAATCGTGTCATTTTCATTGCCACGATATCAAATCCCGCCTCCTGTATTCGCCTGGTAACTTCACCAATTAACTCTTTGCGTACACAATCAGGTTTTAAGATCGTAAGTGTTCGTTCTACTGCCATTATTCAGTTATAAAATTTTGTAACAATTAGGGTTATATCTGCTCTTGTAATCAAAGGACGTTGAATATACGGTATAAATATCAATACACGAAGCGTGATAACCTCGCAATTTCGCTTTCGGGGTATATACTCAATTTATGAATGTACGTGCACTTCATTTTGACTGGAATTGGCAGCTGAGCTCTACACCTGCAACATTATGGCCCCTGGTTTCGGACACGAACCGATTAAATAAAGAGATCAAGCTGCCACCAGTCCGGAAGTCGACTGCATCGTATGATATAAGAACGGGACACGCGCAGCTTACCTACAATTCCCTGCAGAATACCGATGCCTGGGAGGAAGAACCCTTTGAATGGGAACGGCCTTATCGATTCGGAGTCAAACGCCGGTATAAAAATGGAGCGTTCCGGGAGATTAAACTGCAAGTGGATCTCCTCCCGAACGCGGAGGGAACCCGGGTTCGATACCGGATATGGGCTTCTCCACGAAATATTCTGGTTCGCTTCATACAAGCGGTAAAAATTAATTTGCTGCTGCGGAGAAGACTCAAAAAAACGTTCGAGACCTATGACCGAATACAGCAGCAGAATGTGTGGCCTTACGAGATCAAACCGGAGGCGCGGCTGGTTCCCGGGGGACGCCAGCGGCTGGAAGACTGTACCAAAAAACTTAACGGGCAAAGCGGCAGACCCGTAATTGTTTCTGCCCTTGCCCGCTTCCTCACCCATGCAGCGGATATTGATCTTTCCCGTATCTCCCCTTTCCAACTGGCGGATCACTGGAACGCACCGCGAGGAGAGGTCCTGCGCGTCTTCTTGCATGCAACCAAGGTCGGGCTCCTGGACTTTAGCTGGGACCTGTATTGCCCCACGTGCCGCTCGTTGCAGGAGCGACACAATTCCCTGAATGAAATCAATAAAACCGCCTACTGCAGCGCGTGCAGAAACAAATTTTATGTAAATTTTAACAACAGGATTCAACTCAGCTTTCGACCAAACCCGCTGATTCGAAAAATTGCTGACAAAGCCTACTGTGTCACCGGTCCCCAGTCCAAACCACACGTTGCTGTACAACAGTTTTTATCCCCCGGTCAAAAGCGGTACCTGAAAGTCCATCTTTTGCCGGGCAACTATTCGCTGCGCGCCCTCGGGCAGAAAGGTGAGGCAAGCGTGCGCGTAAACAACAGTAACGGCAGCGACAACATCACCGTTGTGCTGGACCAATCGGGATTCAATGGAGAAGAAGTGACGATCACCGAGCAGCCCAACCTGGTATTCCACAACAAGACCGGAGAACACCAGGTTTTCCTGCTGGAGCAAACGAACTGGAACAAGTACCTGCTCTCAGCCGCGGAGGTGACCTCTCTTCAACTATTCCGGGACCTTTTTGACAAGGAAGTACTTCACAGGGGCAAAAAAATTGCGGTTGACAACCTCACGCTCATGTTCACGGACCTCTACGACTCTACCGGCATGTACGACAAAGAGGGAGACGAAACCGCCGTGGGAAAAGTGATAGAACATTTTGAAATACTGCAGCAGGCGATCACCGAAGAACGGGGCGGGGTCGTCAAAACAATCGGGGATTCCGTTATGGCGGTGTTCAATAATCCTGTAAATGCATTCCGGGCTTTTATGAAGGCCCATCAGGCGATTACCCGCAACGAGCAGTACGGGGAATACCTGAAGCTAAAGGCGGGGATCCACCACGGCAGCTGTATGGCGGTAAACCTGAACAGCAACATTGACTATTTTGGATCGACCGTCAATATCGCCTCCCGGCTGGTCGATTTTGCCGACGAAGATGA
The DNA here is from genome assembly GCF_043951955.1 of Halalkalibaculum sp. DA384. Classification (NCBI taxonomy): domain Bacteria; kingdom Pseudomonadati; phylum Balneolota; class Balneolia; order Balneolales; family Balneolaceae; genus Halalkalibaculum; species Halalkalibaculum sp. DA384. The sequence continues at coordinate 24,648 of NZ_JBINJE010000038.1, forward strand.
GCTGGTATTTTCAGAACCTGTGCGCGACTGCCTCGAAAATTCCGGCATGATCGGCGAAGACGCTCGCATCCGGGAACAGGATATTACCCTGCGCGGTTTTGGAAACGAACTATTCCGGATCTCCCGTATGACGCTCAAAAAATCCCCGCTCCGTTTGGTAGTCTGACTTGTCCTCCTGCTGCGCCTGAAATGCCGCGGAAGCTCCCTGCTTCTCCGCTTCCTCTCTCTTGACCATCTCCCTGCACGGTTCATTTGGAACCTGCCGGCGTTGGGCGCGCGTAATGGTCCGGGTACCCCCGTCACAAAGCAGGTATCGCACAGCCGCCCTGTTTTTTTTACCGCTGATATCCGTATGTTCCACCTTTGGATATTGCCTGTATTTCGTCCTGTTAAGAGGACTTTTTTTAAACGGGAGTTTTGTCCGGGGTCATCCCCTATCCCCTGATTGTATTTAAAACCGCAGTTTATACTCCAAAAATGAGAATTTCGGATGCGCGAAAATACAGAAAACGGGCAAACCAAGGGTTTGGCAACGACCTCTTTAATTTAACTTTTCCAATTAACAACTTATGTCTATAAAGAAAACAGATCCTCCGATTGCCCACTCTTCCAAACGGATGGGCCGGAAAAAAAATATTGCACTTATTGCGCACGATCACCGCAAAAGCGACCTGCTGGACTGGGTTGAATACAATTCCGAAAGTCTGAAAAAGCACAACCTGTTTGGTACGGGCACCACCGGATCGTTGATCTCTGAAAAACTGGAACTGAATGTTCACTGTTTTAAGAGCGGACCCCTGGGCGGAGACCTCCAGATAGGAGCCGCTATCTCAGAAAATGAGATCGACATGATGATCTTTTTTTGGGATCCGCTCCAGGCGCAGCCTCATGACGTGGATGTAAAAGCGTTGCTTCGCATTTCCGTTTTGTACAATATTCCGGTCGCCCAAAACCGCTCTTCGGCAGATTTTATGATATCCTCCCAGTTAATTGATGAAACCTATGATCGATTCATTGTAGATTACAGCAAGCGTTTTTCAAAAAATTTCCAAGACCAAAAAGAGTAAACTGTGTCTTCCAACCAACTTTTTGACGAAAAAAGCCCATATCTGCAACAACATGCCGACAACCCCGTTCACTGGTACCCCTGGGGAGAGGAGGCGTTCGAGGCGGCCAAGGACCGCGACAAGCCGATTTTTCTCTCCATCGGGTATGCCACCTGCCACTGGTGCCACGTGATGGCCCACGAATCGTTCGAAGACGAGGAAGTCGCCAACCTGATGAACGAGGCCTTCATCAACATCAAGGTTGACCGCGAAGAGCGGCCGGATATTGACAACACCTACATGACGGTTTGCCAGATGATGACCGGGAGCGGGGGCTGGCCGTTGACAATATTCATGACGCCGGAAAAACAACCGTTCTATGCCGGCACCTATATCCCCAAGCGCGGTCGGCAGGGGCGGCCCGGCATGGTTGACCTGATCCCCTGGATACGGGATTTATGGAAAAATGAGCGGGATAAAGTCTACCGCTCGGCCCGGGAAATTAAGGATGCATTTCAAAAATCGAATGTACAAACACCGGGTAGGGGACCCTCACAAGAGACCCTCAACAAGGCATTTCACCAGTTCAAACAGCAGTTTGACCGGCAACACGGCGGCTTCGGGCAGTCCCCGAAATTTCCCAGTCCGCATAATCTTATGTTCCTGCTCCGGTATTGGAAGCAAAGCGGCGATCAGCAGGCCCTTGTCATGGTTGAACAGACACTGGAGGCGATGCGGCGCGGCGGCGTGTACGACCACATAGGATATGGCTTTCATCGATACGCTACTGATGCACAGTGGCTCCTTCCACACTTCGAGAAAATGCTGTACGACCAGGCCCTGCTGATGATGGCCTACACCGAGGGCTGGCAGGCCACGGGCAACGGTCTCTTCAAGCAGACCGCAGATGAGATTGCCACCTACATAAGCCGTGATCTTCTTGATGAGAATGGCGCATTTTACTCCGCCGAAGATGCAGACAGCGAAGGTGAGGAGGGCAAATTCTATGTATGGAGTACGAATGAAATTCGGGATCTACTGCCAACCGCTGATGCCGAACTCTTCATCGAAGTATATAACCTCGAGGATCAGGGCAATTTCAAGGAGGAGGCCTCAGGTCAGAAAACCGGCAAAAATATTCCTCACCTGCAAAAATCTATTGAAGACCTCGCAGCGGAACGGGACATGACAGTGGAAGAACTAAATAAGAAGCTGAACTCAATCCGTAAAAAGCTGTTTCAAGAACGGGAAATGCGGGTCCGTCCTTTCCTCGATGACAAAATATTGACCGACTGGAACGGGCTGGCCATTGCGGCTCTCGCGAAAGCCGGTACCATTTTCCAGGAGCAAGAATATATTGAGCGGGCTGAACGGGCATTCGGTTTTATTTCCGCGAATCTTCAAAAAGAGGATGGCACGCTCCTGCACCGCTACCGGGAGGGAGAGGCCGCGATTGACGGAAACGCCGATGATTATGCATTCCTGACCTGGGGATTGCTGGAACTCTATGAGGCTACCTTCGAAACCGAGTACCTGCAGGAGGCGCTCCGGCTTAACGAGATTTTCATCGAACACTTCTGGGACCGGGAGAACGGCGGATTTTATTTTACATCGCACCAGAGCGAAGAGCTGCTGGGACGAAAAAAGGAGGCCTACGACGGGGCTATTCCCTCCGGGAATTCAGTAGCCATGCAAAACCTGCTGCGACTGGGTCGAATTACGGGCAACACCGGCTGGGAGGAAAAAGCGGAACAGATCGGGCAGCTATTTTCTGAACAACTTGAAAAAGCACCCACCGGCTTTGGACAGATGCTGCAGGGCGTGGGGTTTGGGCTGGGCCCGAGCTACGAAATTGTCATAGCGGGCAGAAAGGATACCCCCGAAACCAGGCAACTCCGGGATGAGATTTTTTCCCACTTCATCCCCTGCAAAGTAGTTATTCTTAACGAACCGGGTGATGAGACGATCCGTGATCTTGCTCCATACACCCGTGACCAACCCATGGTTGAAGGCAAATCCGCGGTATACGTATGCCGGAATTACAGTTGCGAGCGGCCGGTAACCGAACCGGAGAAACTGGCCCAACAACTGTCCTGATCCGGGCGGCATCTCCCATTCTCCTTCCGGGATGGAGGTCCATTTAAAGAGGTATAATCCGCATTTTCACCAGGCAGTTGGTATGGAAAAGCCTTTTCAAATCATCTGCCGAGGATCTTCTACTCCCGCCTGAGCTCAATAATCGAAATATTGGGAGGGGCATTGTACCGCACCGGCGACAGGGTAAAGCCGAGACCGTTGTTTACATTGATGAGCATCTCCCCTTCCTGGTATGGGCCCTGCACATACGGGGTTTCAAAGTCTGGTGCCGAAAACCTGGTGAAAAACAGCGGTACCCGTATCTGTCCCCCGTGGGTATGTCCGGCCAGCAGCAGATGGTACCCAGCAGCTTCACTCTCCCTGATAATCTCCTCTGACACCTGGTGTGTCAGCATCACCCGCAGTTCGGCCTCGGTGCTGTCCCGGGTTAACCTTCTAACTTCCTCAACAGGGGCCGTTCGGCTGTACACGTTGGTTATGCCAGAAAGCCTGACCCGGGCACGGCCGACCTCCCGGTAGGCATTTTCCCCTTCCAGGACGCGTATCCCGCGCTCCCGCAAAGCGCCTGCAATTTCATCCGATCCCGCCCAGTAGTCATGGTCGCCAATCACAAAATACACCCCGTGCGGAGCCTCCAGCCGGGCCAGCTCATCAGCCGCCATGGCAACATACCCGGTACCATACGAAATGAGATCCCCCGTAACGACCACCAGGTCAGGATGTTCGGCATTAACCCGGTCTACATACGCTGCAACCTGCGGTTGGCCTGTGTACCGGTCGGCCTGAACATCCGTGATATGTGCAATTCTAAACCCCTCCAAATCCTCTGACAGCGTCTCTTCCGTGTACGTGATCGGTTCGACTTCGATATCCAGGGTGTCAGAATACATCTTGTACCCGGTATAAACGAGAATCACAAGGAAAAACCCGACCACCAGGAATCCATATACCTGGTCCACAAATGGCGCATTTATGCCGTTCGCATTGGCGCTTATTTTGAGGATGTCGGAAGCCACAATCCAGGCCAAAACCTGGAAAGAGAATGCAAAACCGAACCAAAAATAGTAGATGATCGGTTTGGGATAGGTCAGTATATCGACATTTGCTCCTCCCAGGTATTGAAAAAAACCGCTCAGGGGAAACAGGTAAAATGTCAAAAAAAGAAGCACCACCAGCCAGGCCAGCGAGGAACCAGAAGTGGGGCTGAGATATTCTACCGCGCGGATCATCCTCCAGCCGAGATACAAGTCAACGGCCGCCTTAATAGTTGCAGCAAGAAGCGTCATTTTTAATAACCAGGGCACGATCGGTTCCTTTTACTTGATATTAATAAGCCAAACACTAATTTATTTTTTTGTACAGATCAAATTTCTTTTCTTGATTAAATCCAATGGTAAACCACATGCGTATTCTATTACGGGAGCAGGCCACGTGATCGTATTTAACTTCATAGCAGTACTGGGTGCATTTTCCCACAGAGATTCGGGTAACGAGCGGGCGCTTGTCAAGCGAATCAAGGGCGGCGACACCAAAGCCCTGGAGGAGCTCTACGAGCTCTACAAGTCGCTCCTGTTCGGCATGATTCTCTCGATCGTAAAAAAACGGGAAGAGGCCGAAGACCTGCTGCAGGAAGTGTTTATGAAAATATGGGAAAAAGCCCACACTTTTGATGAGGAACGCGGCAACGTGTACAGCTGGATCGTCACCATAACCCGCAATAAATCGATTGACCGGATCCGCTCCAAAGGCTACAAGACCCAGCAAAAAACATCAACCAGTGTCAATGAACCTGCCCTCACCCTGGAAGGAGACAACTTTGATCCGCTGGAAACGACCATTTTCTCCGATCGGTCTGAACTCGTTAAAAGGGCCCTGGAAAAGATCCCCGAAGAACAACGTGAAGTGATCAAGGTGGCCTATTATGGGGGTATGACACAATCCGAAATTGCGGAACACCTGGACATCCCACTCGGCACCGTTAAAACCAGAACGCGTCAAGGTATGATTAAACTAAAAAATATTCTTGAAGATCATATTTCCATCGATGGGTGACAACAGCACGCATAACAACCGCTTTGAGGAGCTCTGCGCCGGCTACGTACTGAATGCCCTGGAGCCGGCGGAACGCTCGGAGTTTGAGGAGATGCTGGCCTCGGCCGACCCCGGCCAGCGTAAATTCTACCGGGAGATGCGCTCTGCAGCCAACAACCTGGCCTTCAATACGAATCGCGTGGAACCATCCCCTGCCGTCAAGCGAAACCTGCTGCAGGTGATCAACGAGGATATTGAAGAACAGGAATCCACCGACCGGGAACCTGTTGACTGGCAAAAATTCGCAATTGCAGCCTCTTTTGCGCTGCTGCTGGTTACGTTGAGCCTGCTTTTCTACGCATTCAACCTCAACAGTGAACTGGAAACCCGCAACCAGCAATTGGCCCGGCAAGAGCAAACCATAACGCAGCTGGAGACCGAGATTGAACAAAAAAATGAGATGCTTTCTATCCTGGGAGCCCGCCAAATAGACATGGTGATAATGCAGGGGATGGAAGCCAGTCCACAAGGCTATGGAAAAGTGATCTGGGATGCAGAACAACAACAGGCGCTGCTGCAGGTCTCCAACCTCCCTCCCGTTCCGGCGGATAAGGAGTACCAGCTGTGGATTATCAGGGACAATACCCCGATCAGCGCCGGGCTGTTTGCCGTGAACGACCCCAAAAAGGATGCATTTTTCAAGATTGAACAGATGGAACCTGCCGACAAACAGGCGACCAACGCATTCGCCGTCACCCTCGAACCCAGGGGAGGAATGCCCAAACCGACCGGCGACATGTACCTGATGGGCAATATGGAAAACAATCGATAAGAGCATTTTGAGAAAACCGGGGCGTGTTCCGGGGTCAACCCCTGAGCAAATTCGTAATTGCAGATGAAACCCCATAAATTGAGGATGTTGAATTCGGCAAAAACCAATACTTGGGCAACCCAACGGTTTTGCAACGGCCTCAATAAATAAGATAGGGCATGCGAGTTTGCCGGAATCGCTTGATATCCTCATCCCAGCCAGCCTGAAACCTGGTCACTTCTCCGGAACCGGCCAGTTTATAGATAAAATCTGTCGTTTCGGCATTCGCCGTAGCTGCTGCCATTTCCTGCAGCAGATCCATACCAAATGCAACAGGATCAAAATCATAGCTTTTAATACTCAGTCGTACCCCCCTGCACTGCTCTCCCTCAAATTTTGGATTAACCGCCTTTCCGGGAATTGACTGCGGTGTGAACTGGATGCGCTTAATGTTGACTTGGGAATACCGGTTGCGAAGGCGGGAAAGGGCTTTCGCATGAATCTGAGTCGTTGGAGAACCGATTGTCAAAAACGGGTGGTCGGTGCCCCGTCCTTCTGAAATATTGGTTCCCTCGAATAACACCGTTCCCAGGTACATGTAGGCATGTTCAAAAGCAGGCAGATTGGGAGAAGGGGCGTGCCAGCGCAGCCCGGTTTCCGGCCACTTCATGGATCGCTCCCAGTTTTCAGCGGGAATCACCCTGAGTGCAGGCTCCTCCTCAAACTCGATCCACCGCTCCCCTATCATCATCTTTGCAAGTTCGCCGAGGGTCATTCCGTGGGCCATCGGAATCGGGTAGGCTCCCACAAATGAGGTAAATTGCTCCTCCAGGATCCAGCCGGCCATATATTCGCCCCCCGCGGGATTGGGTCGGTCCAGTATCCACACCGGAAGGTCTGCGGCGGCCGCCGCTTCCAACACCAGGCCCAGCGTCACGTTGTAGGTATAAAAACGAGCGCCCACATCCTGCATATCGAACAGTAAAAGATCGACCTTTTCCAGCATCTCCGGGGTTGGCTTTTTAGTCTCTCCATAGAGCGAATAGACCGGTAAGCCGGTCTCCTGGTCAATCCCGTTTTCAATGACTTCGCCGGCACCGGCCTCCCCTCGGAATCCGTGTTCAGGGGCGAACAAAGCAGTAACGTTTACCCCGAGTGTCATAAGGGTATCCAGCATGTGGGTATCCCCGATCCGTGCCGTGGGATTCATCACCAACCCGACCCGCTTGCCCGCAAGTTCATCCAGGTGCTTGTCCACCAGCACTTCGGCCCCCACCTTTACGTTGCCAGGATGGTTACCTGCCTCCTGTTTCCCTGACGAATGGCAGGCCATCACCGACAGTAACAAAAAGAAAATTCCAAAACGTATGTTCATGGTTCAATCAGTTATGTTGTGCCGTCCAGGCTGACAAATTTTTTTTCACAATATTTTAAATCTCAAAGGGACATTTGCAGCACCTGCTATTTGTTGGGAGGTGGTTATACCACCGAACTTACTGATCTTTTAAACGCGAGTACAACTCCCCCCGAACGGTAATTCGTATGTTTTGCAGAGCCCTCTGAAAGGCTTTGCGAAACCCGGGTTCCCGGCTCAAAATACATCTGAAAGCAGCTTCACGACAATAATGAGCGCCAACAGGGCAAACCCGTATTGCAGGTATTGACGATTGACTTTCAGGTTAATAAATGCACCGAGAAAACCACCGGTCAGTCCCCCGATAGAAAGCGGAAGCGCCGCCCCCAGGTCTACCACCCCAAGAGCGTAACCCGACAGGGAGGATCCGCCGGCCGGATAAAATGCCAGCTGCAGCCATCCTGACAAGGAGATAAAAACGATCGCCAGCGAAGAAACACTCACCGCCTTTTGAATGGGAATCCGGTAATAGAGATTCATGATCGGCACCATAACGCTCCCCCCGCCTATCCCGGCAAGAGCCGCCACGAACCCACCCGCCCCGCCGGTGATTCCCGCCTCTTTCAACGTAATCAGGCGACGGGGCGCCCTGGCCTCACGAGCTGAATTTCTTCCTCTTTTAACAAACCGGTACGCGACATAGAGGAACAGCAGGCTAAAAAAGATGGCAAACACTTGTTCGGTATAAAATGCAGCGGTTGCCACCTGTTTGCCAGCCCACACGCCCGCTGCTCCCAGCAGTCCCACGCGCAGCCCCTCATTCCCAAAAAAGTTATCCTGCCGGTACTGCCGAATCGAGCTCCCGGCAGCCGCAATAAATGTACAGAACAGCGAGGTGCCAATAGTCCACAACACCAGTTGCGACATACCCGCCTCTTTAAACAGCAAGAACAGGATCGGGGTAAACAGCACGCCCCCGCCGATACCGAAAAGCCCGGCCAGCACGCCCGCCGCCAGGCCGATGAGCAGCAAAATGAGAAAAGAAAACTCCATAGATCAAAGCTAAATGGTGATACTGTTCCTGTATTAAATTTCGAGTACCCAACTTTAAATAATGTATTTCCAGGTAGAGGCCGATGGTTTTATATCGGTTTCCGAAAGGTTATTTTCCATGGCAATCTGCTGCATCAGTTCATCCGGGATCCATCTCTCCAGTGGACAGACCGCGGCCGGATTTCCCTCAAAGAGCGTGGCTGCGAATGCATCTACCTGGAAAAGATCAATTTTCATATTTCTGTCCTTTGGTTCACATTGGCAGTTCTGAATTACAAAATATTTCTGTGAATTCAAATTCAGTGATTCCGCCAAAAGACAGTTATATTTGCACATATTAAAAACGCAGTAACAAGTGACGAGTAATGAGTACATAACCTGAGTTCGACGTAGTGATCTCAACCAAAATGCCTGTTTGCCTTGAAATGGCAAGAAAACAGTGAGGCTGTCCAAAAAGTCTCGACAGATAGTTGCATTCATTAATACTTTAGGTTTGTGGAAGAAATGGAAGATCAATCCTCCTGTCCTCCTTCTCCAAGGAGGAACTCTTGGGTCACAATCTCAGGATGCAATAAAGGCAATGTGTTGAAGTCCCTCTTGGAGAAGA
>NZ_JBINJE010000039.1:0-31423 GCF_043951955.1 Halalkalibaculum sp. DA384
TTTTTGCAGGTTATTTAATTCTTCTTGTGTCATAATTGTCTAAGTTAGTGAGATTTGAATTACTAAACTTAGACAGAGTTAGATTTACACTCTCGCGAAAACCTGTCAAACGTTTTGATGTCTATTTAATATCCTTAGACCCCACAAAAGGATCAGAAATAAAGAAAACCCGTCCTTGTCTTATCATTTCTCCCAATGAAATGAATCGGCATATTCGGACTGTCATTATTGCTCCAATGACGTCAACAATCAAAAACTATCCATCAAGAGTTACAACGACTTTTCAAAAGAAACGTGGGCAGATTGTTTTGGATCAAATTCGTACGGTCGACAAACAGCGACTAATTAAAAAACTTGGAACTATTAGTTCATCTGCCCAAGATAAAACCTTAAATACTTTACAAGAAATCTTTGCTCCATAAGTGCGCAAACCTAACCCGCGCATTAAGCGGACACGCCTCGCCAATTCTTGCCCGCCTGCCATTTATTTAGTTAGTTAACCTTTCGTTTGCAAACAATTTCAACACGTTGGCGCCTGCACCTTAAGCGCAATGTCGTTAGGTGTACAACATCAATTAAACGTATATTTGTAGAGGTAGCTGAGTTGCTATTTGGTCGAAGTCTTTATCGTTATGTAGCAGTTCCACTTCATGATCGATGCACCAACTGCCGATGAGCATATCTACCGTTTTTCTAATTGTTACACCTTTCGACCGAAGAAAACGAAAATTAGATGCTGCCTTTATAGCCAGTGATTTCCCTCCAAGATGAATACAGTCTAACGGATCAAGAGCTTGTTTAGCTAATCTAAACTCTTTGTCGCTGTCAAAACCTTGCAGAATTTCGGTGAGAATAATATCTCCCAGGAGAACTGACTGCTCAGAAAGGATTCGGTCAAGACTTTCGGTTTGTTTATTTTCTACGCCATTGAAATAATCAATCCATACGCTGGTATCTACTAAAATCACTTCTCGTCAGTCCTCATATCCTCTAAATCACCTTTCCAATGCAATTTCCCGCGCAAGTCTTTGATATTTTCTTGCTTTTTTCGCTGGACTAACAATTTCAAGCCTTCTTCCACAGCATCCTTTTTCGTTTTTAATCGACTCACCTTCAAGGCTTCATCCATCAAGTCGTCATCAATTACTACATTCGTTCGCATAATTGTATAGATTTAATTAATGTGTATTTTTTGTAAATCTATACACATAACTGCTAAATTCCTAACTTTATTGTACACCTAACCAGCGCATTAAGGAAACGCACCTCCGCCCTCTCCTGCCAGCTTCTGGCTTTTTAGCTTTCCGTCTATTATTCATCAATTCAACATCATTTCGTGCGCACCTTATGCGCAAAGTCGTTAGGGAAACGAAGCTATTTTCTTTCTTTCGTATTTTCTTCCAAGAATTTTGCCAACTCTTCTTTTTCGAGTTTCCCATTTGATAAATCGATCATTACAGCATACAACCCTTTTTTGTCAGCTTGCAGGCGATAGCCATTAACATACAGAAAGGTATAAATCGCTACCAAAGCTGTTCTCTTGTTTCCATCGAATAATGGATGATTCTTACAAATGTGAAATCCATAGGCAGCTGCCATCTCAAAAATATTGCTATGAACATACTCCCCTCCAAAGTTTGCCTGTGGTTGGGCAAGTGCAGATTCTAACAATCCCTCATCTCGAATTCCCTGTTTGCCGCCATAGATTTTTACTTGATCCTGATGGAAAGCCAGAATAGTTTCTTTATCTAAAAATTTTATCATTTTGCCAGTTCTTTCAACACTTCTTTATAGTCAGTGTTTGCCTGGCGATAGGCTTCTGCCCACTCTTCAAACTCGGGGTCCATTGGTTTGAGTTCTAAATTAGCACCCTTTTTTTCGATGGTTAATTTGTCGCCACTTTTGAGATGAAGTTCATCTATCAATTGCTTCGGAAGCGTTACTCCTAAGCTATTTCCGATTTTTCTAATCTTTGTTTCCATAATCGTAACCGTTAATTTCTAATTGTTATAACAATGTTATAATTTATTTCATAATAATTCAACGCCAAATTTCACCAAATAGTATCGTTTACCTAACCCGCGCATTAATCGGACGTGTCTCGCCCTTCCCTGCCGATTTTGGGCTGGTCAATTTCTGTAGTACATTTTGTTTTTAAATCAACGCTTGGCTGCACGCACATTATGCGCAAGGTCGTTAGAGCAACCTATTCGCCTTTCGCTCGTTGTTAATTTGTACTTTTCTTTGTACTATTTAAAAGTCACTTATTAACACAATTTATAGCGTTATGAAACGTGTCCAGCTTGATAAAGACATTCAGCCACTCTCTGAATTTCGGGCCAATGCAGCATCAATGATTGAAAAAATTAAAACAGAACATCGTCCCCTTGTTATTACTCAGCACGGAAAAAGTTCTGCTGTATTGCTTGATGTGGGTGATTATGAGCAAATGATCGATACCATTGAATTGCTTCAGGAAATCAATCAAGCCCGTCAAGAAATTGAAGATGGCAAAGGTACCGACCATAAAGAAGTTATAGGTTCATTGAAGGAACGGTTGGGGAAAGTATAAATGCGTATTGTCTGGTCTCCTACCTCCCAACGAAAAATTGATGAAATAGTAGACTACATTTCGAAAGATAATGTAGATGCTGCATTGGCACTGGTCGAAGAGTTTGAAAAACGTGTCCAGCATTTAAAAAAACATCCTCGCTCTGGCCAGATGGTTCCAGCCCTAAATGATGAGATGGTCCGACAGTTTGTAGTTCAGTCTAATTATTTGATCATCTATGAAATCAATCAGGATCACATCGATATTTTGACTATTCGCCACGCCAGGCAAGATGAAGACGAATCTGAGATCAAGCCTGAATAAAGGTTGCTCTAACCCGCGCATTAACGTGGACGCACCTCGCCAATTCTCTGCCGCCCTTGGTATTAAGCCTCGTCTTTCGTTAGTTGCTAATTCAACATCAATCCGTGCGCCCGTTATGCGCAAGGTCGTTAGTGGGCTGACATTTATTTAAGATCTATTAAACCCTGATAAAGAAATAATAAAACATTTGCATTAACAGGGTAATCTGCTAAATATGTATCTTATTGTTTTAGAATTGAAATCTGGCAGATGCAGAAAAGGCACGAAAGGTTACTTCCCATTATTATATCCCTGCTGCTGCCGGGGCTGAATATTTTAAACAACTCTCCGTTCCGGGAAAATTGGGACTTGGTTGCCATTGTACCAACCTGGCTCTTTACTTCTGCGATTTTACTGGGTTTATGGTATATCAATGACAAACTATGGCCCCGCAACGCCGTGCCAATCAATTACATCAAAGTGGTAGCGGGAAATATTGCCGTTATCGGATTGGCAATCGGGATACAGCAGATCCTGTCTTTTACCGGGATTATTTTTCCTGGCAGCCCCCCCGCTTGGAGCCTTGGATTACGACTGCTGGTGGCATCCGCATTATTTATCACTATTCAGCAGATGCTGCGATCGGTGAGGGAAAATGAAAGGCTTCGTAGCGAAAATTATGCCCTGCAATCCGAAAATTATAGAGCACAGCTTGAACAGTTAAAAAAGCAACTCAATCCCCATTTCCTGTTCAATTCGCTTAGTACTCTCCGTACGGTCATTCGTTCGGACAAAGAGCAATCCGAGGAGTTTGTGTTAAAACTTTCCGATGTGTACCGCCAGATACTTCAGACACGAGAATCACATCAGATCACCTTAGAAGAGGAACTCGACTTTTTGAATGACTATCTCTACTTATTAAACGTACGCTTCGACAGTGCCTTGTCGGTAACCATCGATACCCGGTCGGAATCGATGCACTATTCGCTGCCGGTATTTGCCCTGCAGTTGCTGGTTGAAAATTGTATCAAACACAATATCATTTCAGAGCAACGACCGTTAACCATCCGGATTTTTCAGGAGGATGCAAAAAGCATCACGGTGGCAAACAACTACCAGCCCAAAAAAACGAAACAGCAATCTTTTCGGATGGGACAGGAAAACCTAAAGAAACGCTACGAGCTGATCGGGATACCAGACGGGGTTGAGGTCCGGCAAAACGAAGAAGAATACTCAGTGACCATTAAACTGTTTTAGTTGTGAATGTTTTAATCGTTGAAGACGAAAAAAAGACCGCAGAACTGCTCAAGGAGCTCATCGAAGAGCGATCCGATTATCTGGTCGTCCACACCTGCCCGAGTATTGAAAGTACTGTGACGTATCTTAAAAAGCATCAACATAAACTGGATCTCATATTCATGGATATCCAGCTCGCTGACGGTGAAAGTTTTGATATTTTTGAGGAAACGGAGGTTCGTATCCCGGTAATTTTTTGTACAGCCTACGACCAACACGTACTTAAAGCGTTCAAGAGCAACGGCATCGATTATATTTTAAAGCCGTTTAAAGAAGAAGATATCCACAAGGCGCTTGAGAAAGTAGAGGCTATGAAATCGTCCCTGTCCAAAGGACTTGAACCTGATGCTCTGACCATTAAAAACCTGTTTGCGGACGAGCCTGCCTACCAAAAAACATTTCTTGTTCGCCACCAGGAGAATATGGTACCGGTCCGGGTATCAGATATCGCCTTTGTGCATTTGACCAATGAAATGGTGAACATCTACAATTTTAAGGGCCAGAAGAATGTCATTTTTAAAAACCTGGAGGAGATTGAATCATCTGTCGATCCGGCGCAGTTTTTTCGTATCAACCGGCAGATGATTGTGAATCGGGATGCCATCAAGGAGATTTCCCCCTACTTCAAGCGCAAAGTAATCGTCAAACTACCGTTTGATATCCCCGAAAAAGCCGTCGTCAGCCGCATGAAAGTTACCCCGTTTTTGGACTGGATGGAAAAGCCGGAATAAGCCTGTCAATTCACACGGCTGAATGTACCGTTCAGTTGCCAATCTGTTCAATTGAGCATCTCTTTCCTTCCTTTAGGATCCACAACGCTTCATATTTGCATTAAAAACTGCCCAAAGTTTGACACGCTTTCTGTTTTAAGAAAAGCATAAAGGACAATAGTACATATTAATGCAAATATGACCATGAAACGATTTTTACTCTTTTTGTTTGCCCTGTTAGCCAGCCAGGCATCTCTGGCGCAGTCAGCCGACCAAATTGCCGGCATCTGGATCACCGAAAATGAGAAAGCCCACGTCGAAATATATAAGCAATCCGGGCTGTACGTTGGAAAAATTGTCTGGGTTGAGGGGGTAGATGATACTACCTCAACCGCCTCATCAAAGGATCCAAATTCCAACTTAACCCGTGAATCGGCTCTGGGCACAATTCTTTTGTCAGATGTCTCTTACGATAAAGGAATATGGCTGGGATCCCTCTACATACCGAAGAAAGATCGAGAAGTAAAATGTACCCTGGAACTCATCACTGAAGATGAATTAAAGATTACGGTCTCCAGGTTTTTGCGCTCCTCAAGCAAAATTTGGACCCGATTATGATATTTATTAAGCACATATTACCACTGCTATTTGTTTGCATTTCTGCCTTCCCAACGCTTGCCCAGCAGCCCAATTCGCCACACGAGTTGAAGCTGCAGTCGGTTCAGGAGGCCATCGAGTTTGCCCTCGAAAACAATCCTGACCTGGACGTCTACAACTTGAATTACCAGAAGGCACGCAAGGAGGTCTCCATCTCCAAGAGTAGCCGCTACCCTGCGATCTCCGGCACGTTTACCGGTCAGTATAACCGGGACCTGCCTACCTCGGTGCTGCCAGGCGAAATCTTTGGACAGCCCGGTCAAACGATAGAAACCCAATTCGGGCAGGAATACAATTATAATACCGGTATCACTATCTCGAAAAATATCCTGGATTGGCAGTCACGCATGAAAACAAAGATTGCCGAAGCCAAACTCATGATTACCGAAGCAGAGACCGACCTCTACCGGCAGCATCTGAGCGAGCAGGTTGCCTTCTACTATTACACGGCAATTATTACGCAGAAAGCACTCCAGATCAGTGAGAAGGATCGGAGTATCGCCGACAGCCTGCTTTTTTTGACGCGGCAGAAATTTGAGAAAGGTATGGTTGATCGCTCCGCTTTAAACCATGCCAAAATTAACGTAAATAACATCGCACAGAGTATCGCCGAAAGCACATCAATGTATGACCAGGCTATTTCCAACCTAAAGATACTGCTGGGGCTGGAAGCCAATGCTGACATTCATTTTGAGGATCAGGCGGCCATAACATCCACCGCCCTTCCTGAATCCCCTCAGGTAGAAGCTGATAAAGAGCTTGCCCTGTTCATGCAGCAAACCGATCAAACCCTGGTAAATGTTCGTTTACAAAAAGCGGCATATCTGCCCAAGCTCTCATTAACCTCTTATTGGGGCCAGCAGCAGTTCCGCGATGATTTCGGCCTTTCTTTTAACGACAGTGACTGGAATCCATACAGTTATATCGGGTTCAGCCTGTCGGTACCGATCTTCAGTGGATTTGCAATAAGGGATCAGGTTAATGTAGCGAAGATTGAGCGGTCCATCGCTCAGCAAAACCTGCAGCAGGAACAGATTCAATCTGAAATCCAGGATGAACTACTGCTAAGTAACTACCGTAATAGCCTTTCGCAAGTTGAATCGGCATATGATACCTACCAGCTTTGGGATCAGAACCGTACGCTGGCCCTCCAAAAATATGAGAAGGGACTGATTGCGCTGGCAGATTATTTCAAAACGTTTGAAGATTACCTGATGGCTGAGAACAATTACCTAAATACCCTCTCAACCATGTACTCCTATTATTCAACAATCATTTCAAGACAATAGAGTCATGAAAACACCAACACTATTCCTCTTATTTTTTGTTTGTTGCCTGGGCTTCGCATTTACCGGGTGCTCAGACAACCAAACCACCCGTCCCGAGCGAAAAACGATCGTCGATGCGGTGTTTGCCAGCGGTCATATTACCACGTCGGATGAATACCTGGTGACCTCTTATGCCGAGGGGTACCTGCAGCAATCCTACGTACAGGAAGGTGACTCGGTCACCTCGGGAATGCAGCTGTTTCAACTTTCCAGCGACGTGCAGTCGGCCAACCTGGAGATTGCCGAGGCCAATTACCGTGATGCCAAACGCAAAGCTCAAGCCGATTCCCCTGAACTGCAGCAAGCGAAATTGCAGGTGGAGCAGGCGCAAAAACAATTGGAGCTGGACCGGAAAAACCTCGATCGCTATGCCGAGCTCGTAACTACCGAAGCCGTATCACAATTGGATTATGAAAAAGCACAGCTTCAGCACGAGAGCTCGCAGAAGAACGTCGAGATCCTCGAAAAGTCACTGGCAGATCTGCAATACGCCCTTGAGTTAAGCCTGCTGAACGCGAAAAAACAGCTGGATATTCAGCGCGAAAGCAGTCATGATTATGTTCTCAGCGCTTCCACCAACGGACAGGTACTGAATGTTTTCAAACGGCAGGGCGAACTGGTGCGCCGCGGTGAGACAATTGCACAAATCGGCGGTGGTGAAACACTCATCAAACTCTATATAGCCGAGGAAGATGTCGACGACATTGCGCTGGGACAGGAAGCGGTCATCTCCCTGAATACCCATCCCGACCGGACCTACAAGGCAAACATCAGTAAAATATATCCTGCGTTTAATGAACAAGAGCAATCATTTATCGTGGAAGCCCAATTCCCTGATGATCTTCAAACGCTGTTCCCCGGCACCCAACTGCAGGCCAACATCATCATCCAGCAAAAAGAGGACGTCCTGGTAATTCCGCTTGTCTATTTGATGGAGGGAGATACTGTTGTAAGCCGAACAGGAAATAGGATACCTGTTAAAACAGGCATCAAAAATACCGAATGGGTTGAGATTATGGCCGGCATTGATACTACGAACACCCTAATGCTTAAGCTATGAAATTGTTTCCCATAAATTCTACCAACGCGAAGATTGCTCTGGTGCACCTAACCTCTAGACTAAAGCAGTTGCTGGTAGCGGTATTGAGCGTAACCTTCGGGATCTCCATGTACATCTTTTTGAATGGTTTTCTCAACGGTGTTAACGATACGCAGACCGAATTGGCCTTTAGCACCATGGCTCACATCCGCATATATAACGATCTGCCGGAGGACAAAACTAACCTGCTCAAGAACGCCTCGGATAACACTATGGCAGTAAATATTCGGAACCCACGAGTCATCAAGTATACTGAAGGCATCCAAAATGCTGACCAATATGTCAGGGTAGTCGAGCGGCAACCGGAAGTGAAGGCGGTTTCAAAACAGGTAAATATCAATATCTTCTATCGAAATGGTGCCATAAAGGTGAACGGGCAGTTATCGGGAGTGGATGTAGCAAGCGAGGACAAGCTGTTCGATATTTCAAAATATGTCACCAGCGGCTCATGGGAAAATCTTTCTACGCGCAGCAATGGCATTGTACTTGGCAAAGGCCTGGCTCGCAAGCTGAGTCTGAATATGGGGGATCGCGTTCAGGTGACAACCGCTGACGGCTTATCCAAAAGCTATGAGATTGTAGGGTTGTTGGAAACCTCCCTGACAAGTGTGGACAATTCCAAAGGTTATATACGAATCTCATCTGCCCGCCAGCTGCTCTCCGAGAACATGAGCTATGTAACCGACATACAGGTAAACGTCCAGGATTTCAATAAAGCGGAACAGACGGCGGCTACCCTCTCCCGGGTGATACCCTACAAGGTGGAACCCTGGATGGAAGCCAGCGGCCAGTTGGAAGCAGGTAGTGAATTACGGGATATTCTCGGAATAGCTGTTTCGCTGACTATTTTGCTGGTTGCCGGCTTCGGTATCTATAACATCATGAATATGACCGTGAACGAGAAGATTAAAGAGATCGCCATATTAAAAGCGATGGGATTTGACGGTGACGATATTGTAGAAATATTCCTAACCCAGTCTGTGATTATCGGTTTGTTGGGCGGAGTCGTCGGCATGGCTTTTGGGTATGTGGTCTCCAGACTGATTAACAACATTCCTTTCAATGTCGCCGGCCTTGAGGTGCTGCCGATGACCTACAACCTCGACGATTACGGGCTGGCCTTCATATTCGGACTCATTACCACATTTATAGCAGGCTACCTACCGGCGCGGAAAGCCTCCAAAGTTGACCCTGTAGAAATTATAAGAGGATAACCATGAATAATTACGCGCTATCGGCCCAACATATCTCCAAGTTTTTTTACGAACCCAAAAAATTCCAGGTACTAAAAGACATTAGCTTCGATGTGAAGCAGGGCGAATTCCTGGCCTTGATTGGCAAGTCCGGTTCGGGTAAGTCGACTCTACTGTATGTGCTTTCCACTATGGATACCGATTATGACGGATCCATTTCGATCAACGGAACGATGCTAAAAGGGAAAAGCCAAAATGAGTTGGCTGCATTTCGTAATCGGAATATCGGTTTTGTATTCCAGTTTCATTATCTGCTACCGGAATTTTCGGCCTTGGATAATGTGATGCTGCCTGCGCTGAAATTGAAACAGAAACCCGAGGAACAAATTCGGGAAGAGGCACTCGAAAATTTGAATCTCTTGGGGATCAAAGACCAGGCGTTCAAATTGGCCAGCAAGCTATCCGGCGGACAGCAGCAACGAGTAGCTATTGCCCGGGCACTCATTAATGAGCCTGCAATTATCATGGGTGATGAACCCACCGGCAACCTTGACTCGGAAAATACCAACATCGTCTTTGACATATTTCGTCAACTTGCCAGAGACCGGGGACAGACGATAATTGCGGTGACCCATGATGATGATTTCGCCGACAACTGTGACCGGGTGATTGAGCTCTCGGACGGGGAGTTGTATCGGTAAATATTTTATTGCTAAGTGCTGTAAATGTTTACAACATGTTATGTCTCGCTGGAGTCAACATAATTTGAATGCAAGAACTCTAACCTGTATTTCTCACAAAAATCAATATAAAATTTCTCATAATGCTTTGATATACAGTGAGTTACATTGTTTTTAAAACTGAACATGCTATAACAGTTTGCAGCGGGCTACGAAATTGTCCCGTCTGCTACGTTAAAGGTGGTAATCGCGCACTCAACGTATAAAGATGATGAACTGGGTTGCCCGGAAAGGATATGATCGAGACTTTCGGTTTGCTTGTTTTCTACGCCGCTGAAATAATCAATCCATATACTGGTCGCTACTAAAATCAGTTCTCATCAGTCCACATGTCCTCTAAATCGCCTTTCCAGTGTAATTAAGTCTTTTGGTCGTATTTGTAGGAGATCCAGAATTTTATTACGGAATTAAAGATAACATGAGGGTGTTCGATATCTGTAAATTCCACGAAACTTAATCCATTGAAACTATCTATGTCACGATTTGATGAGGAAGCCAAAGACTGGGACACCCCTGAAAGCCAGGAACGCGCAGAAAATATTGCAGATGCGATCAAGGCACACATCCCGCTTTCCAAAGAAATGTCTGCTTTTGAGTACGGCTGCGGAACCGGACAGCTCAGTTTTGAGCTTCGTGATGAAATCGGTTCCATTACCCTGGCCGATAGCTCGACAGGAATGTTGGACGTACTGCGCGATAAAATAAAGGCTGAGTCGGCCGAGGATATGACCCCGGTCAAACTTGATCTAACAAAAGACCCGCTTCCCAGCGAGCAATTTGACCTGGTTTATACCATGATGACGCTTCACCACATCCCGGATACCCAATTAATCCTGAATCAATTCCATGAGTTGCTGAATCCCGGCGGATATCTGTGCGTTGCCGATCTCGATAAAGAGGACGGGTCTTTTCACGGTCATGATGTTGATGATGTCCATAAAGGATTTGATCGGGAGGACCTGGCGCGATTGGTGGAAAAACAAGGTTTTACTGATATCTCCTTTAAAACAGCCTATAGGATGGAGAAGGAGATTAATGAACAGGGCGAAACTAAAATATTTCCTGTTTTCCTAATGGTTGCACAAAAGGAATAAATAGTATTTATGTAATTGGCGAAAGGTGTTAAATAAAAAGGCAGCCTGAAAACAGGCTGCCTTTTGCAATTTAGAACTGTTAACCACTTCCGGTTCCGGAAGAGAACCATCTGTGTTGGACAAGTTTTACTTCAGGTCGAAACGATCCAGTTGCATCACTTTGGTCCATGCATCAACGAAGTCGTTAACGAACTTCTCTTCGGCATCATCGGCCGCATACGCTTCAGAAAGTGCCCGCAACTCTGAGTGTGAACCAAAGATCAAGTCAACACGAGTGGCGTTCCACTTGACGTCACCGGTATCACGATCTCGAGCTTCAAAGCGTAGTTTGTCATCCGAAGTCGCTTCCCAGGCGTAATCCATATCGAGCAGATTCACGAAGAAATCGTTGGTCAGCGTTTCCGGCCGGTCGGTAAAGACTCCATAATCGGAATCATCGTAATTGGCCTTAAGTGCGCGCATTCCGCCGACAAGAACCGTCATTTCAGGAGGCGTAAGCGATAGCAACTGCGCCTTGTCAACCAGCATTTCTTCCGGCTTTGCATTGCACTCCGCATTGTAGTAGTTGCGGAATCCGTCAGCGTTGGGCTTGAGCCATTCAAATGATTCCTCATCTGTTTGCTCTGCCGTGGCATCATTGCGTCCCGGTGTAAAAGGAACTTCAACATCATGACCGGCGTCTTTTGCGGCCTTTTCGACAGCAGCTGCGCCACCGAGAACGATCAGGTCCGCAAGAGATACGCGCTTATTTCCCGATTGTCCGTTGTTGAATTCCTCCTGAATACCCTCGAGCACTTCAATTGCTTCGGCTAGTTGTTCAGGATTGTTGACTTCCCAATCTTTCTGTGGAGCAAGTCGAATGCGGGCACCGTTGGCACCGCCTCGCTTGTCAGAATCGCGATAGGTTGAAGCCGAAGCCCATGCTGTTTTAACAAGCCTGGACACAGTCAGATCGGTATCGAGAATTTTCGCTTTAAGTTCTTCGATATCCTTTTCATCGATCAGTTCATAATCAACCTCAGGGATGGGATCTTGCCATAACAGATCTTCCTCGGGGACTTCCGGTCCTAGATAACGAGATTTGGGTCCCATATCGCGGTGAATGAGCTTGAACCATGCCCGGGCATAGGCATCCGCAAATTCATCGGGATTTTCATAGAATCGCCTGGAAATTTTTCGATACTCCGGATCTACTTTCAGGGCAAGATCCGTGGTCAACATCATTGGCGGATTTTTCTTGTCCGGATCGTGAGCATCGGGTACGGTGCCATCGCCCGCTCCATCCTTTGGCTGCCACTGGTAAGACCCGGCAGGACTCTTGGTCAGCTCCCACTCATACTCAAAAAGATTCTCAAAAAAGCCCATATCCCACTGGATGGGATTATTGGTCCATGCGCCTTCTTCACCGTCGGTGATGGTATCTCCGCCTTTTCCTGAACCGTAATCGCTGATCCAGCCGAAGCCCTGCTCTTCAATATCAGCCGCTTCAGGTTCCGGTCCTTTATGTTCCAGCGGTCCGGCCCCGTGCGTTTTGCCAAAGGTGTGCCCTCCGGCAATAAGGGCAACGGTTTCTTCGTCATTCATGGCCATGCGTGCAAACGACTGACGAATAAAATGAGCTGATTTTTCGGGGTCCGGCTCTCCATTGGGTCCCTCGGGATTCACATAGATCAGCCCCATGTGATCCGCGGCAAGTGGTCCTTTAAGATTACCTTCTTCATCGTGACGCTCATCGCCCAGCCACTCTTCTTCGGAACCCCAGTTGACAGAAGTATCAGGCTCCCAGTCATCTTCGCGTCCACCGGCAAAACCGAATGTCTCAAAACCCATCGACTCCATCGCTACGTTACCGGCCAGCACTAACAAATCAGCCCATGATAATTTTCGACCATACTTTTTCTTGATTGGCCAAAGCAGGCGACGCGCTTTATCCAGGTTGGCATTATCGGGCCAGCTGTTCAGGGGGGCAAAGCGCTGCTGACCACCGGCAGCTCCACCGCGGCCGTCAGAAACCCGGTACGTGCCGGCAGCATGCCACGACATCCTGATAAAGAGTCCACCATAGTGCCCCCAGTCTGCAGGCCACCAGTCTTTGGAGTCGGTCATCAGATCATGGAGATCCTGCTTTACAGCTTCAAAATCGAGCTTTTGGAATTCTTTCGCATAGTCAAAATCCTCATCCATCGGAGTACCTTTCGACGAATGCTGGCGCAGCATATCCAGATTTAACCGATCAGGCCACCATTTATCGAGCTTTGAACCACTGGCAGCGGTTTCATTTGAGCCCCCGTTATGAAAGGGACATTTGCTTTCATTACCATTTGATCTATTCTGAGTTTTCTCTTTATCCATACGACGATTGGTTTATCAGTTTCTTATTATCAATTTCAATCTAACCAAATCATTGATTCATATAAATTGTTTCCTGATAGAAAAATACTATCAGCGATATTAGAGTTAATTATATGCGGTGTACATCTCCCAATAAAATCGATCAATGCGGCCAGCAGCGCAGGATTTTTGAACTTTTTTAGACAAGTGGCGGGGCCAATGTATGTTTATGGAAAGGAGCGTATCCCGGACTTCTCACGAGAAGAGTACAGGCTAAATAGCAAAGCCCTCACAAAGGAGGGCTTTGCGGGTTTACCCGATTGCACCGTTTTCTAATTTTGCGTACCGTAAAAACGCTCCCGTGCAATTTCGTCGTCCTCCCAGTGCTGTACAGCGACCTGCTCGATAGTGACGGGATCGTCGCTCCCCTCGAACGTAACGGTCATATTCGATTCAACACTGGTGACTCCATCCTCTTCGTTGGAGGTGATACCCACCACTTCGATGCCGTGAAATTCTTCTACGCTCCCGAAGAATTCGTTTTCACGTTCACGGTTGGCATCTTTCCCTTCCACCTCGGTACCATCTTCCAATACCATGACCACATCGTCGGCGTAATACTCTTCGAACGCCTCCATGGCTGTGCCCTGCGCAATATGATTATAGATGTCATTAATTTTGTCAAAATAACTCATAATGTATAACTATTTAATGTTAAACGATTAGTGCAGGTCATATAACCAGCCAGAAGAAAAAATCGTTTGCGATTTCTGATTTTTTTAGAAATAGTTGGCGTGGGTACCAGATTTACTTGCCAGAAATAGAGTCAATTGAGTTGCACACCTTGAGATAGGCCAGGGGTTCACACGTTTTTGAACACACCTCATCAACACCTTCTGTAACCTCCGGTGCAGCAGCCCGCTCCCCCCTGTTCCCTCCGATAAACCACAAGCAGGCCAGGCAAACCTGTTTAGTAAGTCCGCATTCCCATATAACCGGACTAAAGATTAAAGTGGTTTCACCCGGATATTCTTAAAATAAACAAGGCTGCCGGGGTCGTGTCCCTGCAGGGCAAAGGTTCCACTGGAGAGGACATTTTCACCGCGATCCACATTTTCAGGTTCCGTGTAGTCGACCATCGTCTTCCCATCCACTTTTATGACAATGCGATTCCCCTCAACCGTAATATGCATGGTAAACCACTCATTATCCGGGAACGGGGTCTCCTTGATATCGTCCACACCATAGAGACTGGCCGTTCTTCGCGGATCTTTATCGTAGCTGTTATTGATCTGCGCCTCGTATCCCTTGGAGGGCCAGCCCTCTTCCTGGTACTGTGTGTGGAAGAAAATACCGGAATTGGAACCCTCGGTTGTCATCACATCGGCCTTGAATTCAAAGTCCCTGAAATTGTGATCGTTGACCGGACCCTGGTAAAACAGGTGGGCCCGCGGCCCGTCTACAACGATTCGGCCCTCCTTCACGGAAAATGTTTCGGGATTTTCACTGGCTTTCCATCCATCCAGCGTATGACCGTCAAACAGGGAGATCCAGCCGTTATCGGACTGGGCAACCGCCTGTGTCGTAAAACCGGTTGCCAGTAAACCCATCATGCAAATAAACAGTCCCGTTATTTTAGCGTAGTTGTTCATAATGATCCCAAATAATTTATAATTAACGTGATATACACTCTCCGAAATTTCAGTATCCATATCTCGTACTGCCACACAATATTGGACCTTTACTCGTGAACTGCAAACCCATTCAGGTTATTGAAAATGGGTTTGAACCAGGAGAGAATGCTGAATATCCCATTTCAGTGATCAATAGTGTTGCCGATTTTGCATGCTTACGATCCGGGGTTCCACCCTGGGGCTGTACATGCGCTCACGTGTTTTCGGGGAACCCTATGTTTTTGGGATACCTCTGATAATAAAATCAACCAGTAACGGTTTTTAAAATTGGGAACAAATATTAACTTCATCCTTTAAACTGAATGATTCCGCGAGAAGATCGTCAATTTCGGTATAAATTTGATCAGCAAACATGAAAGCATTCCAAAAAAACGTTCATTTTCCTGCCCTTATTTCTAGCATTTTCCTCATCCTGAGCCTGACCGCCTGCAATAATGATGACGACATCAGCGGCCAGGAGATCGAGGTTACCCCTATCGAAACCACCACCGAGCCTCCTTCAAAAATCCGGTTATTTTTCAAGGTTGACTTGGGAGAGGAGCACCAGTTTACCACCCTGGAACCGTCCGATTTTGAAATTTATGAGAACGGATCCCAGATCTCGAGGCTTGAATCCCAGGCACAAATTCAGCGTGAGAGCGGCAAATTCCTGTACTCATCCATGCTGCTTCTCGACCTCAGCGGTAGTATCCTGAACAATGCCGACCTGCCCAGGCTGAAAGAAGCGGCCACCACCTTTATTGAACGTACCATGCCCCGGGAGGGCAATTCGCTCTTTGGCACGCGGGAAATGGCGGTCTACTGGTTCGACGGCGAACAAAATATTCACCGGCTGGTCCCTTTTACCCCGGAGCGCGATACCCTCTTGAGCGGCATAAACTCCATTGATGAAGATATAAGCAACGATGTTTCCACCAACCTGAACGGGGCGGTAATCCAGGGGCTCTCCATCATGGATTCACGACTGCGGGAGATAAAGGAGGATTCCGATATTGCAACAGCGGGATCGATGGTCCTCTTTACCGACGGCACCGACCAGGCAGGCCGGGTAAGCACTTCTGTTGCCCTCGACTCCGTCAACAACGCAAACAGGGAGCACGCGCTGTTTACCATCGGTCTCGGCGGGGAAATAGACCAGCAGGTACTTGAACGGTTCGGTAAAAATGGGTTTGAACTGGCGGAAGATTCTCTTCAGCTCAACTCATCGTTCCTGGCTATAGCAGAACGGCTTGAGGCGGAATCAAATTCATATTATGTGCTGGAGTACTGCTCTCCCAAGCGTTCCGGCACGCACACCCTGGAGCTGCGGGCTATCTACGAAGACAAATTCGGCAGTTTTGATGCGGAATTCTCCGCCGAAGGATTTACCGGCGGATGTACCGTTGACTAAGGCAGGTATTGGCTAACCCAGGTTTTCTTTTAGGCGTACCTAGTTTTTTGCCGGTTTCCGCATCACCACGTAGAAATCGCGGCCCGGACCATCTTCGGAACTTATCAATGCAAATCCCGCCTGGCTGAGCTCTTCCACAACGGTCGCGCGGGTAACCCCATGCTGACTGCCCGACGACCGGCCACCCGGGGCCGCCTCCGTCCCGCGCGGTTCAAAATCGATAACCGCAAGGCGACCGCCCGGCTTCAATGACTGCAAGAGACTGGCATTCATTGCGGCGGGATCCCCAAAATGGTGATACACCCTTCGCATATAAATCGCATCGCAACACTCCTGGGGCAGGTTGGTCTGGCGGGCATCCCCCTCAATAACGGTAATGTTATCTGCTGAGGCCTCCTCTACAGCACGCCTGAGCTCCTCCACGGATGAACGGCCCAACTCGGTACTGTAAATGTGTCCCTCAGCTCCGATATGCCGGGCTATTTCCAGCGCCTGGTCGCCATCACCCGCACCGATATCGGCCACTACCGAACCCGGCTTAATCTCCAGCACATCGATCAGCCAATCAACATCATCCGAACCCCTTTGCCCGCAAGCTGCAGAGCTCAACGCTATCAGCGTTAGCACCGTCAAGATCCCATGTCTGAGTTTATTCATAACATTTCCCGTATTAATTTACTCTGACGTAATTCCAAACAAACATCCACTCAACTACTCAAAACAGCTAAAAAAGATTCAACAGGCACTGGAAAAATGAATACTCCGGTAACAGTAAATAAAATCCTGATGAAATCCTGCGCCATTATCACAACGGCTTTATCCGTATATTTTTCCACGCCACTTCGTAAGGACCTTCATCCTCGCTGATAGAGTGAACCTGTAACCCGATGAATCCCCTTGGATAGTTCAAATAGCTTTCTTCATGCCACAGATCTGTTATTTTTTGTCCGTTGATCCACACTTGAATCCGCGGACCTTCCGCCACCACACGATAGTGATTCCACTGACCATCCCTGAATGCCTGGTGGTGGATTCGTTCTTCATCGGAAACAAGCCATCCGCCGGCCGCTTCTCCGTAAATGTATCCCGCTTCCGGGCTGCCGGTACTGCTGGACTCTATTTCTACCTGCGGCCCATTCACCCGTCCGTACTCTTCTCCGCCTTCGGGCTCCCTGGTTTGTGAGCGAATTTGAACGCCCGAATTGAGCTCATTGTCATACAGCATAACGTCAAATTCCAGTTCGAAATCCCCGAACTCATTGAATGTACACAAAAATGAATTGGGGCTGCCGTGACTGGTTCTCCCCACGATGGCTCCATCTT
Source organism: Halalkalibaculum sp. DA384 (assembly GCF_043951955.1). NCBI lineage: Bacteria > Pseudomonadati > Balneolota > Balneolia > Balneolales > Balneolaceae > Halalkalibaculum > Halalkalibaculum sp. DA384. The sequence continues at coordinate 17,710 of NZ_JBINJE010000039.1, forward strand.
CAACCCGGTATTCAGCCGATCCATTTTTTTGCACCCATCCATTCAGTGTTTCACCGTCAAAAAGGGAAACCCAGTCAACTGATCCTGTTTTCTCTGGCGGTTCCGGTCCGGCAGCCACAAAAGCACCGACAAAAATCAGCAGTAACAATCCTGTTGCGATATGCACCATGCATTTATTCATAAAACTTATCCCTCTGTTTGTTGTTTTTATTTACAGAAACTGGCGATTCTCTGCTGCAAGTGAATCCACCTGTTTCCTTTACACTTTTAAACCCGGATTATTCATCCCGAAAATAAATATAGGATATTATCCAATTGATTTTTAAAAAGACTTCCCCGCGGTTTTGAAAAAAATCAGTTCACAATATTCTTTTACTTTAATAATGCGCCCGAAATGAATTGCTCCCTATTTTGAGTTATATTTCCGCCGGACTTTCAGCATATTGTAACATTATGAATTCCACGTATTTGGTTCTGCCGAAATCAAAAATGCACCCTTACCACAACGGGTGGAGTAAAAGCTAACGCGCTGCCCTGGTACAAGATCCCCGAATTACTGATTCTTTTTAGCACTGGATAACCAAACGAATTTTGAACGCAAACAGGAATAAACCATTTCATGTCAAAACGAAAAGTAGGAATCGTCGGAGCTACAGGTTACACCGGATCTGAGCTTGTCCGACTTCTAATTGATCATCCGGATGTAAGTATTGAAGTGATCACCTCTGAGAGTAAAGCCGGCACCAGGTTTTCCCAAATCAACCCACACCTGCAAAACCGGTTTGATATGGAGTTGGAGCCGCTGGAAAATATTGACAACTATGACCTGGACCTGGTGTTTCTGGCCTTACCCCACGGCGTATCGATGGATTTTGTTAAAGAATGGGATCCCGACCGCTACCGGGTCATCGACCTGTCAGGTGATTTCCGGCTCGGATCGGGTGAGGAATACGAACAATGGTACAATAAAGAACACAGTGCACCCGATTTAATCGGCGATGCCGCCTTTGGACTCCCCGAGCTGTTTCGCGACCAGATCCGGAACGCCCGGCTCGTAGCAAACCCGGGCTGTTATCCCACATCGGCTATCCTTGCCCTGGCTCCCCTGCTCAAGGAAGATGTGATTGAACCCGGCCAAATTGTAATCGACTCCAAATCGGGGGTGACCGGGGCGGGCGCAAAAGCCAAACAGAGCACCCACTTCCCGGAGGTCTTCGGTAATTTTTCCGCTTATGGTTTGCTGAATCACCGGCACACGCCCGAAATTCAGCTCAACCTGCAGCGGTACGCCGGGCAGCAGACGGAAGTGCTATTTACTCCCCACCTGCTCCCGATAGATCGCGGTATATTAACGACCACCTACAGCTCCCCCAAAAAGAAAATCAACAAAACGCATCTCGGGGAGTGGTACTACAGCTTTTATGAAAAAGAGCATTTCATTCGCGTTGTGGATCACCCGCCAAATGTGAAGCATGTGCGCGGCTCAAACTACTGTGATATCCATATTACGTATGATGAGCGAACCAACCGCATCGTCACGGTTTCCACTATCGACAACCTGGTAAAGGGAGCCGCGGGACAAGCCGTCCAGAATATGAATCTGATGTTCGGCTTCATTGAACGTTCCGGCCTGCAGATATCGCCACTGAATCCCTGATTCCTGTAAGAAACCTGACTGAAGATATTCTAATTCGATTTTAACCCGATTCAACTTATTTGATTTATCATGCTGAACAACATTACACACGTACGAGGGTACAAATGCTGGGGATGCCACATGGGTATCAAATCCAAACGCCGGGACCTGGCCCTGATCTATTCCGAAAAGCCCGCATCGGCAGCGGCTGTATTCACCCAGAATATAGTCTGCGCGGAGCCGGTAAAGCTGAGCCGCAAACATATTAAAAACGGGAAAGCGCAAGCTATTGTCGTTAATTCCGGCAACGCCAATGCCTGTACCGGAGAAGCGGGATACCGCGGAGCCGTGGCCATGGCAAAACGAACAGCCGAGCTGCTCGACATCCCCGTGGAAGAAGTACTGGTGGCATCCACCGGGCTGATTGGAGAGCCTTTCCCGACAGAAAAGGTGCTGGAAGGTATTGAAACCAGCGTTAAAAAGCTCTCCGACCGGGATATGGCTGGGTCACTCTGTGCCAACGCCATCCTGACCACCGATACCTTTGCCAAGGAAGGATTCACCGATTTTGAGATCGACGGCATTAAAATCAATATGGCGGGTATCGCCAAGGGATCGGGTATGATCCATCCCAACATGGGCACCATGCTGGCATTTATTACCTGTGATCTCGCCATTGAGCCCAGGCTGCTGGATGAAGCCCTGCGCGAGGCAGTCAATAAAAGTTTTAACATGATTACGGTAGACGGAGACACCTCCACCAACGACATGGTGGCTGTGATGTGTAACGGCATGGCCGAAAATGAGATGATCACCACCAGGGATGAAAACTATGAGCGCTTCTACACCCACCTGGAACAGCTGTGCACGCACCTGGCCAAACTGATTGTCTCGGATGGCGAGGGATCCACCAAACTGGTGGAGTACCAGGTGAAAGGCGCCAGATCAGAGGAAGACGCCCGAAAAATTGTGCGAACGGTATCGGATTCCAGCCTTGTAAAAACGGCTATTTTTGGAACCGACCCCAACTGGGGCCGCATCATGGGGGCGGCCGGCCGGGCAGGCGCAACATTTGACCCGGAAAAAGTGGATCTCTATATCGGTTCAAATCCTGAAAAAAGTGTTCAAATCCTGAAAAACGGTCAACCACTTGAAAATAAACGCTCCGAGGTTAAAAAAGAGATGAAATCCTCCAACATCACAGTGATTCTCGACCTCAATGAGGGTACCGAAGAGGCCACCGGCTGGGGCTGCGATCTCTCCTACGAATATATCCGAATTAACGCGGAGTATACCACCTAACTTGAGAAAAAAGCCGGCGGAATGACGAACAGCAACACATTCACATTCTGGTATCGCTGGCTGCTGGCTGCCAGTATCATTTCAGCAGGAATTGGACTGGCAAGTGCACTTTTGCCTGACAGTATCATTTTCAAGCTATATAATACCGCTATGGCGGACGCTTTTTCCGGGGGATCGTTTACCGAAACTTCCGATCAACTGCGCAGATTTTTATTTGGTCCCCTGGGCGGTACTATAGCCGGTTATTTTGTCCTGCAAACATTTATTGTCTGGAACGGTTTCTACAGACGTGAGCGGTGGACCTGGCACGCCATTTTGTGGGCGCTGCTTCTCTGGTTTACGATAGATACCGCTGTCTCCCTGTACCACAGAGCATACTTTAATGTCTGGATGATTAATATATGGACCCTGGCTCTACATGGAATACCGCTTGCGATGACATACCGGTATTTTGATCATTCCTCCTGACATTCGCTGAAAAGAAATAGGATAACGCATACCGGTCAACATATGGAACACGCCATCTTCACCATTTTTCCTAATCTTTCAAACAGCACCACCTTCAGGCAATATGCCCACAAGCATGAACCGAAAGAGCTGCCGGAACAAACAACCCTGCTCAATTTGGGGTCCCCCATCCAGGTTGTTCCCTTTGTCCTTGACGGGGCAATTAAAGTAATGCGTGACGACCGTGAGGGCCACGAACTGTACCTGTACCACATCCAGCCCGGCGAAAGCTGTGCTATGACGCTCACCAGCACGCTTTCGCGCGAACGCAGCCAGGTTAAAGCGGTAACGCTGGAAACAACTACGTTGCTGGCCGTCCCGGTCGATACGATTAACGACTGGTATCGCTCTGACCCTGTTTTCAGAAATTTTGTGCTTTCTACGTTCCAGCAACGGTTTGAAGAACTTCTTGACATCCTGGACCAGGTCGCTTTCCAGCAGATCGACCAACGGCTTGCCCGTTTTTTGCAGGATCGCTCGTCCGCCCTGGAGCGAAATATCCTGCATATTACGCACCAGGAACTTGCCTACGAGCTAAACAGCTCCCGCGAGGTAATCTCACGCCTGCTCAAGCAGATGGAGAAAAAGGGCATGGTTGAGCTGGGACGAAACCGGATAAAAATAATTGACCTTGTGTGACCTGTATCACTGAAAAATCACCTTCCTTCTCCTATCTTGATTATTGAATTGTCACATAACACTAAACCTGCAACTGGAGTCTACCATGAAAAAAAATATGGGAACACTTGACCGGATTCTGCGTACGGTGCTGGCTGTAATTTTCGGAATATTCTATTACACAGGAATCACATCCGGCACTTTTGGCATCATTTTAATTGTATTGGGCATCATATTTCTGTTGACAAGCTTTGTCAGCTTCTGCCCCCTCTATCTGCCGTTTGGCATAAGCACCAGCAAGCGGGAGAGTGGATAAATAAAAAAAGCCGCGATTCGATCGCGGCTTTTTTTCCCGTAAACCGGATAGAAATGTTACGAGACTTCAATTTTTCGTCCGGCCTTTTCTCTTATTTTAGGTACAGATACGTACAATACGCCATTTTCATATTTAGCGCTGATCTCTTCATCATTGATTACATCGCCTGGTAATGGCAGCGTACGACTGAAGCGGCCAAATCGGCTTTCGATCCGGTGGTAGCGGCGGCCGTTGCCTTCATGCTCCATTCTGCGTTCACCGCTGATCGTCAGCAAGCCATTTTCATAACTGATCTCGAAGTCATCTTTTTGCATACCCGGAAGGGCAACCGTAACCTCAAACTCCTTGTCCGTTTCATATACATTCAATTCAGGGACAAAGGTGTTATGGGCTGCGTTTGTCCATCGGAACGTTTCTTCAAATACGTCATCAATCCAGTCCGAAAATCGGGTTGGCATTGTCGACTGCTCGTTCCAGAGTGTAGGAAAGTTGGTTTTATTTCTGAGTGCTAGCATAGGTATTACCTCCTTAAATAATACGTTGTTTCCTGTTTTAAAAAGTTTACTACCCATGATATGACGGTTATCAAAACCGACATTTTATAATAAACAAATGGTGTGCCAATCCGGTTTTAATAGCCATACTGGCACTTTTGAGCCATACACCGGTTATTAAAATTTGAACCCCGGATTTTTTTTAAAATGGACTCTATCATTCTGACAAATCGGTTTGCAAATGCGGCAGATCTGCTCTGTCAAAATGGTACATCCGTGTTACTGGTTACTTTTTTCCTCTTCCTCCCGGTGGTCTTCACCCTTGATTTCGATCGGGATGGCCCCGGTCGCTTCTCCGCTGTATAACGAAACATGGGGAAAGGGAATTTCAATATTGGCCTCATCAAGATGCCTTTTCACCTCTTCATGAATAGAGTTTTTGAGCAGCAGGAACTCGCTGGACTGCCCCCACACCCGGAGCTGCAGGTCGATTGACGAGGCCCCGAACGCATTGAAAATAACCTGTGGCTCAGGTTCAGAGAGGGTGTATTCATTTTTCTCCGCAACCTGCATCAGCACCTCACGGACCTCCCCGATATCCTCTTTGTAGGCGACCGACACCAGGGCGTCAAACCGCCTAATGGGAAAGCGGGTCAGGTTGGTCACCTCCGTTTTGATAATGGTTTCGTTGGGGATGCGTACAAACTGGTTGTCGAAGGTGCGCAGCTTTACAGAAAGCATGTCTATCGACATTACAATACCTGTAGTTGTGCCAACGGTGATAATATCGTCCACCTTAAACGGCTGCTCGGCAATGAGGAAAAGCCCGCTTATTATGTTAGAAACGCTGGTTTGGGAGGCAAATCCCAGTGCCACGCCCAAAATGCCGGCCGCTCCCAACAGGGGGGCCAGGCTCAGTCCCAGCTGCCCCATCACCATTATGGCAAGAAGCGTCAAGCCGGTATAAAACACAATTTTACCGGCCAGCATACCGTAGTGAGAGGCATAACGCTTTGTAAAAAAAGAACGGGCCCACCGGCGAATGATAAACAGCACAGGAAACCCGACCGCCAGAATGATCGCTACCCGCAGTGCAAGAACCCAGAATTCATCGGTTATTATGTTTTCGAATGCAAAATTTGAGACGGCTGTGGAATCCATTGTATAAAAATTAGCGTGCAGTGATAAAGTTGTCGTCAAACAGCTTTTTAAACGTGCGTGTGGCCAGGCTTCTCTGCACGGGATTGCGAGGCTTGCTGAGCAGCTCACCCTTGCCCAGGTGCGCCGGCAGCTTGCCGGTCATGGTGATATCGCTGTTGGAATCCTCCCCGTGATGCACAATCTGGGTTTCTCCCGCCCACAAAACCTCCCCAAAACGGTGAATACCCAGTCGTTCAACCCGCAGGCAAAATTTTTCAAAACGAAGGTCTTTTTCATCTTTGTTGGTGATCCAGATCGGGCAGTTTACGTAGTAGGGCCGGGGCACCACGCCCTCGAGACTCCTGCGGGCTTTTGTCGTTGACCAATAGCAGAGCTCCCCCTCGTTAAGGGACCCGAACCACGTCTTTGAAAGTTTTATACTCGGTATCTCCTTCAGAATATAATCCGACTTGCTAAAGCCGATCCGCATCCATACCGGAATTCGGGTGACAATCTGTATCCGGGCTCCCGGGCTGATGGTAAGCGGGTATTCGGAACTTATCACCACGGGCAAATCGGGGAACACCGGGATCACATCTATCTTTTCCGCTGCAGACTTGTACGCCCAGCGCGACCATAATAGATCACCGGGCGGGTCGGGATAGTCTCCGCGGGGTACGCCCGGCTCCTCCCCGTATCGACTGGCCACCCAAATCTCTTCGTTTTTATGCTGCATCCAGACATGCAGGGTATCAAGCACCAAATGCAGCGGCGGGGCGCCCGGCTTCACCAGATGTTCGTTCCAAGGGGTATCTACCATATGTGTATACCGTTTTTATCAGGAATTAAGGATCAGGAAATATGACCATTTTTTTACCGAGTTGACAAAATTGAATTGGGAAAATAGCAGTACAGCACAACGGGTACAATAGTTATTCCCACTTTTCACCGGATAATATTAGCGAGGGGGTTAACACTCCCTTGGGTCAACTAATCAGGCATGCAATTTTATCTATTGTCAGCTCGGGATAAGAAATAATGTTCATCCCTGGTGGCAGCATGTACCAGTGGAAAGGCGACAAAGAAACATGAATCCGCTTGCATTTAATGCTGTGGTGTGTAGCTTACGGCTGACATGAATTTATTCACAAATCACAAACTTAAATATATTACCATGACTACCGTTTTTATTATAACGTCCCTTGCTGCACTCGCAATCCCCGCATTGGCCCAGCAATCACCGGCGGCGAACGGCGATGACGAGTTTTTCGTCCACACCGTCTATTTCTGGCTCAACAATCCGGAGAGTGAAGCAGATCATCAGAAACTGCATGAAGGTCTGAATAAAATTGCGGAGATCGATCTTATCGAGCAGGCATTTGTAGGAGTGCCGGCCGACACCGACCGTGAGGTCATTGACAGCAGCTACGATTTTTCGATCACCTTTATTTTCGAAAACCTGGAAGATGAGCAGGCATATCAAACGCATCCCACACACCTCGAATTTGTTGAGGAGTACAGCCACCTGTGGAAAAAAGTCATCGTGTATGACGCGGTTCCCCCACAAAACTAGTGTCCAGTCAACCATAACCATTCGGGGTGTTACGCGATACTGGAACGCAAATGCGGCTGATGCTGCGAATTAACTACAGAGTAGTTGTTCAAACAGCACCTTCAGATGGTCTGTCCGTATAGATCAGTCTGAGGGTGGAATCCGCGTTCGATCAGTAACAGAACGAAATCCAGGATTTGACGTGACACCAGTAATTTTTACAAAATGCGTGCTGGTTACGGGTGTAATCTGATTGAGATGCTGCGCCTGTAACCTGCACGTATCGCTACCCACCTGGTATGCGAACCGGCGGGCGAGCCACTTTTTTAAACTTCGTAAATCAGTTTTCATACCCTTTGTCGATCGCGATACAACGGATACCACGATACTTTTGGGAAATCAGGATTTCCCCTACATCTGCCTGGCAAGATTAAGTGTAGCATTACAACCCACTACCAACTGAATCAAGAAGGGACTGTCCACCATGAAAAATTCGTCTATCCAGCTATTCATTTTAATACTCCTTTTCACCATTTTCCAGGGCTGCACGAATTCAGGTGCCTTTATAGCCTCCAACCAAACCAACGTCAACCTGGAGGAGGGCAATTTTCATATTGTAGCAGCCAATGTCTCCGGCAGTGCGGAATCGGGCTATATCCTGGGATTCAGCTACGGGTACGGAGTTTTGGCCAACACCATAGCCATTGCCCGTGTTGACGGCACCGGCATGCTGTATTCAGATGCGATTGCTTCATTGTGGGAACAGTATGAAGAAGAGCACGGCAGCATTGAGGGCAAAAAGCTGGCGCTGACCAACGTCCGATACGACACCGATATCGTCAATGCGTTTATCTATACGAAAGTTAAAGTTATGGTGCGGGCCGATGTCGTCGTTTTTGAATAGCAGCTTGTTCTCGTATCCTTAACAGCGCTCCCGGGGTTCCTCGACCGCGACAGCAAACAACCAGCGCGAATTTCTCACCAGGATTTCCCCTGGCAAACCTGCTTTTTCGCCAATAAATTGGATCGGATGCAAGACGTTTCATGATATTGCATGAATTTAGCCAACATTCTTGTGAAGTAAATGCCGGCTAAAACTCAGAGGCGATCTTCTCGCAAATATCCTCGAGCATTTTACGGTGGTCGCCGGTTATGGATCCTTTGGTGTGGGAATCGATATCCAACTCCCCGACAAGCTCTCCATCCTTCAGGATCGGGACCACAATTTCGGCCTTCACATCAATACTGCAGGCAAGATAATTGTCTTCCTCGCTCACATCCTGTACCACAAACGTTTCCAGCGACTCGGCCGCCTGGCCACAAATTCCCTTGCCGAACGGAATCCTTGTATGGTCGGTGGCCTCTCCCACATATGGCCCCAGTACCAGTTCGCGCTCAGCTTCCGGATCCACCAGGTAAAATCCGACCCAGTCGAACACCTCTACCTCGTCGTCGAGCAGCTCACAAATGGCAAACAGTTTCTCATCTCTCGATACCGGCCGATTTAAAATTTCCTCGGTCTTCTTTATGATCTTCTCTTTATTTTCGACGGTTGTTGTACTCATAGTCACAACTTTTTTGAATTTCTCACTTATGCCTTGAACGATAAATCTAATATTTAATTATCCCATTCCCCAACCATCATTTTATTGGCCCGGGGAATTAAAATTTGAACTGTTTTTGCCTACTTTACCCGCTATGGTTGAATATCTTCTACAAGAACCGTACTCATTTTCGGGCTACTTTCCCGGGGGCATTTCGTTCCTGGTGGCGGCCTTTACCTCCATATTTTCAGTTGCCAATCCACTGGCGACAATGCCGATATTTCTTTCGCTCACGGAAAAAGATAATGACACCCATCGTCGTTGGCTGGCAAAAAAAGCGGCTTTCTACATGTTCCTGGTACTCACCGTTTTTCTGTTTGCCGGGACCTACATCATGAGCTTTTTCGGCATCAGCCTTCCTGGAATACGAATCGCCGGGGGACTGATCATAATGAGAGCGGCCTTTTCCATGCTCAATCCCGAAGAACCGGGGCGCAAAATTTCACAAGAAGATGAGGAGTCAGCCAAAATAAAGGAAGATATCTCTTTCAGTCCACTGGCGATGCCCCTGCTTTCCGGGCCCGGAAGTATTGCAGTTGTAATCGGTCTGGCCACCCAGGCCGAGTCTGTATTTGACTATCTGCTGACTACGGTTGCCATCATTCTGGTAGCCCTTATTTCCTACATGATATTGCGGTTCGCTCCCTGGGCTACCCGATTTATCGGAAAGACCGGGATGAATGCGATGACCCGCATGATGGGATTTATTGCCCTGGCTATTGCGGTTCAGTTTATCATCAACGGTATTGCACAGTTCTTTGGGATGGGATAAAAGTATGGAGCGACATCTTACCTGATGTTCATCAACGTATCGACAAAAGATTATGGACTCTCGTTCAGCAACTTTACGGCCTCCACTCCTCTTTTTTAGTGGACGTTGCAAAACCCGTATCTGTTCAAGCCTGTTGGAAAACATCCCGGTTTTCCCATCTTCACGCCTGCTTTTTCACCCGCTCTGCCACTATCCTCATGCCGTTCAGGGTCAGCATCGGGTCCAGAGCATCAAAATACTCGGTATAAGGGGCAATCGTTGATGAAAGTCCCCCGGTGGCGATCACCCTGGCCGGCTTGCCAAGCTCATTGCGCATGCGATCGATCAGTCCCTCCACCATGCAGAGGTGTCCCAGCACCAGGCCCGACTTCATCGCCTCCACCGTATTCCCGCCAATCGCTTTTTGGGGCGGCTCCAGCGGTATCTGTGTAAGCTGTGCGGTTCGCTCCACCAGTGCATCGGTCGTAATCTTTAACCCGGAACCGATCGCCCCGCCCAGCAACACGCCCGGTTCATCCACCGCCATGACAGTGGTTGCAGAACCAAAATCAACGACGATACAGGTAGTCCCAAAATGCTGGTACGCCGCCACTGCGTCGGCCAGCAGGTCGGCCCCGATCGACTTCGGATCGCGACCCGGCACAGCGATACCGGTATCGAGTGTACCGTCTAAAACAAGCGGTTCAAACCCTGTCTTGCGGTGTAAAATGGATCGAAACGTTGATGTCAGCTGGGGAACCACGCTGCTGATGATCGCCTTGTCAACATCCGCCGGCCGGGCATTCGACTGCGCAAAAAGGCTGTCCAAAATTATGGAGTATTCATCCGACGTCCGGCCCGTCAGCGTTTGCACCCTCCACGTATGAAGCCACTCATCCTCTTCATGTAGGCCGATCACAATATTGGTATTTCCGATATCTACAGCTAATAGCATGTTGTTTCGTATCTTTTTGTTATACCTCGTGTATGCTTTGTCTGGTCCTGCCCAACACCTGCTTCAATTCCCTTCAGAGGGTAATGGCTTCGGTGCAGCATCCAATTTAACGTCCACAAATGCGAATTTCGAACACCCAATCCCGTATGAACTTCAACCAAAACCGGCGCCCCTCAACGGAGTTTCGAGACCGACTGCCGATATATTACGATTTGGATTATTAAAGCGAACCTGCTATGCTAAGAACGTTAATTTTTAATTCAAAAACATCTATAAAGCATGGCTGAACCTACTGTAGCACAAGAAGGTCCGTTTGTAATGGAAATTGAACCTGGTAATTATGCCTGGTGTGCCTGCGGACAATCCGACAACCAGCCGTACTGCGACGGCTCACACACTGGTACCGAATTCTCCCCGATTGTTGAAAAAATTGAAGAAACCAAGCGCGTTGCCTGGTGCGGGTGCAAGCACTCCGGCTCCAAACCTTATTGCGACGGTACCCATAAAAAGCTAAAAAAAGGGTAACAGAATGACTTCCGAAGCCCGGTTGACAAGGCTGCTGGATTATGATTTCTGGGCGAACAGCACCCTGCTTGAATACCTGACCGATTACGACTCATTCGAGAAGCGGGAACAGTCGCTTCGCCTTTTTTACCACATTATTGGGACCCATCATCACTGGTTTCGGCGGGTGACGGGCGCCGAATTTCCAGATACCGAAATTTGGCCCGAGCTTCGGCTGGAAGGCTGCCAGCGCCTTATTGAGGCCAATCATCAGCGCTGGGCGGAGCTGGTTGAGGAGGAGAAGGGAACCCTGGATCAGGTGATCTCCTATCGAAACAGCCAGGGAATACAATATGAGTCCTCCCTTGGCGATATCATGCACCATCTCATCATTCACGGGCAACACCACCGGTCCCAGATCGCCCTCCTCATGCGGATGTCGGACATCGCCCCGCCCGCCACCGATTTTATTTTTTATACCCGTGAAGTCGATGGATAAGGCCTGATCTTTCCAACCATATAACATCACAATAAACGGTCCGCAACAGGGGAGCAATTTCGAATTAGCATTCTCCTGTTCGCTTTGTTAGATTTGATCCTCAATTTCTGAATCTGCCAGCAACTCAATCTCATTTGCGGGAGGACCGAATCCTGAAACTCATCGAAGATCTTTTAGCCGCATTTTCCAGCTTCATGTGGGGAACACCCCTGGTCATTTTACTGGCAGGCGGGGGACTCTTTTTCATGATTTACTCCCGTTTCATCCCCTTTCGTCATTTCAGGCACGCCCTGAACGTGCTTCGCGGCAAATATGACGATCCCGACGACCCCGGGGATATTAACCACTTCCAGGCCCTGGCCAGTGCACTTGCGGCGACCATCGGGCTTGGAAACATCAGCGGAGTGGCCGTGGCTATCGCTACCGGCGGACCCGGTGCGGTATTTTGGATGTGGATAAGCGCCTTTCTTGGGATCGCAACCAAATTTTTCACCTGCACGCTTTCCATCATGTACCGTGGCCACGATTCAGAGGGGAAGCTGCAGGGCGGCACCATGTACATTGTGACAGAAGGACTCGGCAAAAAGTGGAAACCGCTGGCCGTACTATTTTCTATTGCGGGACTGTTTGGCGCCCTTCCGATATTCCAGGCCAACCAGCTGACACAGATTTTGCGGGATGTCATCTACATCCCAAACGGGTGGGTCACCCCGGAAGCTCATTTCGCCGGAGATTTCATTACCGGCGTGGTCATTTTCTTTATTGTTTCCCTGGTTATTTTCGGGGGTATAAAGCGGATTGGCCGCGTAGCCTCCAAAATGGTGCCGGCCATGGTTGTGTTGTATGTAGGCTGTGCCCTGCTCATTCTGTTCGTCAACTACGACCTGGTTCCCCACTACCTCTACCTGATTGTCACCGACGCTTTTACCGCAGAAGCTGTCATGGGCGGGGCGCTCGGTCAGCTCATCGTTACCGGTTTTAAACGCGCCGCCTTTTCCAACGAAGCGGGCATCGGAACGGCCACCCTGGCGCACGGTGCCGCCAAAACAAAGGAACCGGTGCGCGAAGGACTCGTGGCCATGCTTGGTCCCGCGATCGACACCCTGCTTGTCTGCACCATGACCGCTCTTGTTATTTTGGTATCCGGTGCGTGGCAGACGGGTAACGAAAACGGCATTATCCTGACCGCCTCCGCCTTCCAGGAAGCACTTGGCATGACGGGTCCCTACCTGTTGGTACTCTGTGTCGCGGTCTTTGCCTTCAGTTCTCTTTTCACCTACTCGTACTACGGTACCAAGTGCATGGGTTTCCTGATTGGTGCCGAAAGGCAACACTACTACAACTACTTTTACGTCGGATCCATCATTCTGGGCGCGGTGACCACGCTGACCTCCGTGATCAACCTGATCGACGGCATGTTTGCCGTCATGGCGATACCCACTGTCGTCACCTCACTAATCCTTGCTCCCAAAGTTATTGATGCGGCCCGCGATTATTTCTCCCGGATTGATACGTTTGAAGTTTACGAGTAGTGTGGGTTGCGGGATGCAGGTAAACTCTGAATAGAGCGCCCATTTTGTGAATGACCCAGACCGAACAAGGAAGAATGATTACGAAGCCCCAACAAGAAAAATGAAGCTGTTTCCCATTATAAAGGTGGTGTTCCTTTTGGCTTGATCCAAAAGGAACGTAAAAATCAAGGCGGTGAATGGGCCACCCGCTCCAGCCACAGCATGCGTGGAAGCTCGTTGAGACGCGACATGTCGCGTCTGTACTGGATTTTTCTTTGGCTTTCGCGCCCCATTCAAGGCTGGGAAGGCAGATCTACAATTATTC
>NZ_JBINJE010000003.1:0-261394 GCF_043951955.1 Halalkalibaculum sp. DA384
AACCCTGCAAAGGGTTGCGTTGGTCCAACTATTCTATCTCAGCTCCAAAGCCGATCCCAGGAGCGCACCTCGTCCCACTCGGGGGTCGGGGCAAACAGCTCTTCTCCTTCAATGAGATATTTTTCCACTACCTCTTCATTGAGTTCCACTCCCAGTCCCGGGGTCTCAGGGACTTTAACAAAGCCCTCTTCAACAATCGGCTTTTCAATACCGGTTACCAGGTCCTCCCATTCCGGGTTGTCAACAGCGTGATGCTCCAGCCACATAAAATGCTCGGTGGCTGCAGCGCTGTGCACGCATCCAAGGAAGGATACCGGTGAGGCCGCATGGTGGTGCATAAATGCAACCCCATTTTGAGCGGCATAATCACCGATTTTTTTGGTTTCCAGAATCCCACCAGAAGTATTGGGATCAGGATGAACAATGCGCACCGCTTGTTTATCAATCAACTCCTTAAACCCTCCTTCCAACATGTAAATATCTTCACCGGTTTGTGTCGGTGTGGTCGTGGAGGTGGTAATTTCACGCCACTGATCGGTATAGAACCACGGAATAAGATCTTCCATGTATGCCAGATTATAGGGTTCGGCTGCACGGGCCAGTTTTATCGCCTCATTTACCCCAACATGACCCCAGTGGTCCGTTCCCATCGGTATTTCATAGCCGATCTTCGAGCGCATCACATCCAGATATTCCATCAAGTGGTCTATTCCCTTTTCCGTTATCTGCACACGCGTAAAGGGGTGTTCGGTTAAGTTATAACCGGTATACTCATGTTGCCAGGGTTGCAGGTCCCCGCCAGGGGCATTAACCAACGCACCCGGAATCCCCTCCAGCAGATTGATCCCGATGTCCATCTTCAGGGCTGTATATCCTTTGTCAACACGGTCCTGCATGCGCCGGGCATACTCCTGCGGATCCTCAGAAACGGTAGTATCACAATATACCCGAATTCGATCGCGATACTTACCGCCTAACAACTGGTACACAGGCACCCCATAGGCCTTCCCGGCCAGGTCCCACAGGGCCATCTCCACCCCGGAAACGCCGCCACCCTGGCGACCGTGGTGCCCAAATTGCTTGATGATCTTAAAAAGCCGTTCCACGTTGCAGGGATTCTCTCCCAACAGGCGACTTTTCAGCATCAGGGCATATTTCTTACTTGCCCCATCGCGTACATCCCCATGTCCTACAATTCCCTGGTTGGTGTAGATACGGATGATGGGCGTGCGAAACACCACGTCGCTGATTTCCGCTATACGCAGATCCGTAATTTCCAGATCAGAAGGATTGGAATTGCGGTTTACCTTTTGGGTAGCATGGGCCAACTGGTCTTCGATCGGGGCCAGGGTCATCCCGGCCAGGCTGAGTCCTCCAAGACCCATCTTCTTGATAAAATCCCGGCGACCATCCTTATTCTTTTTATTTTTCATAACTTGATTATTTCTTTGAGTATATGGTTATATCCCGATATATAATGTCCGGGATGGACTTTTTTTGAGAGGGGTATAGTATTCAGGAGCGGAAAATCACAAACACTTACCCCCACCACTCTTCCCCCTCCAGCATGTACTCTTTGAGCAGATCTTCATTCAGATCAAACCCAAAGCCGGGCCGGTCGCTCAGCTGGATATATCCGTCTTTAATCAACTCCTTGTCATAGCCAAGTATTCGCGGATCACCATTCATCGACCAGTTTTCTCCAAAGGGAAATATCTCATGTGCCAGAAACTCACGAACAGAGGCGGCCCAATTCGCTGAAGCAACTGTAGCTATTGGCCCTGCAACATTATGGGTTGCCACAGGGATATAATAAATTTCGGCCAAATCAGCTATTTTTTTGGCCTCCAGCAATCCTCCAGCCATTGCCACATCTATTTCAATCTTGTTAACACCCGCATTTACGATAAAGGGTCGAAAATCTTCACGCCTGTAAAGATTTTCTCCACATAGAATGGGTACAGGTGCCTGTTCCATCAGGCGAACCCACTGTTCATTAAATCCTATTGGCATTGGATCTTCTATCCACCAGGGACGTACGGGTTCAACGGCCTTGGCAAGTTGGAGTGCACTGTCAAAATTCAGCTCCCAATGGCAATGCACGGCGATATCAATATCCGGACCCAAAGCATCTCGAAGATTTTGGTATCCCCTGGCATTCATATCTATTTCCGCATTCGACATCTGCCTGTTTTCCAAAGAGCGCAGCCAGTGCTGGTCTCGCAGTATGTCCACTTTAACGGCCGTGTATCCCCCGCCCTTAACCATTTCGGCATATTTAGCACAAGAATCTTTGTCAAGCATATCCTCTGGTCGCGAAGAAAGATAGGCCCTCACCTCATCCACATGCGAACCGCCCCCAAGTATTTTGTAAACCGGTTGTCCCGTAACTTTTCCGATGATATCCCAAAGCGCCATTTCAACACCTGTCACGGCATGTGTTGCTATACCGTGATTTCCCCCGTAGAACGATGTATTCGTACTCATCTTAAACACCAGCTGCTCAAGATCAAAGGGATCTTCCCCTTCCAACAGGGGCTTAAATACGTTCAGAATTATATCTTTGGCACCATATCCCTGAGAGTCGTGATGACACTCCCCGATTCCCGAAATACCCGCATCCGTTTCAACTTTTACCAGGGGACTTACTCTGGCCCCAAGATTTGTCAGCATGCATTTGACATCGGTGATCTTTACCTGACCGGAGTCCGATTTGACTGCCGAATCAAAAAAAGACATACTAACGGCAGGTATCGTAAGGGCTAGGCTTTTTATAAAACTACTTCTGTCCATAATAACTCCTTTTATTGTACCTTTTTGTTTGAACTATTAAGCTATATCATTCAAATCAGTGCATATCCACCTATTCGCCCCTGGATACTATAAATCCCATCCCCGGCAGAAATAAAAAGTCTTGTATTTACTGTCTTCAATAATGGCATTCTCTTTAGTAGTCAGAATGCCATTATTCTACGATCTTATTTTAATTCGGTAGCGTAAATGCCACATAGTAATCACCCGGTTTGGCTCCCCGGCCGCCTCCGGCAGAAATCACTACATATTGCCTGCCATCTATCATATAGGTGGATGGGGTAGCAAAACCGGCTGTCGGCAGGGTTGTCTCCCACAGGATTTCTCCCGTATCTTTGCCGAACGCCCGAAACTTTCCATCCTCAGTTCCCCCAATAAAAATGAGTCCACCGGCCGTGAGGATCGGGCCTCCATATGTTTCGGAACCCGTCGGCGGGATTCCTCTTTCCAAAAGCTCCGGATATGTTCCAAGTGGAACTTTCCATTCAATCTCACCGGTATTCAGATTGACAGCATTTAGTGTGGCCCAGGGAGGTTTAATTGCTGGATACCCTTCCGGATCTTCAAAGTTTTGATAGGCCGTTACATTTAAATATTGTCCGCTTTCAGCTGTTTCCATCTCTTTACCACTTCCTTCGTACACAGCCTCTCGTTCGTTATACAGAAAAGCCAAAATCGCCTCTTTTTCCTCTTCCGAAAGATGTGTAAATGCCGGCATACGTCCCCCGCCGTCTTCCATAATAGAGAGCACCTCCTCTTTGTCCATCCGCTGAGATACATCATGCAAAGCGGGATAGTCCGGATCCCGGCCTTCCAAATTAGTTCCATGACAGGTCGCACATTGTTGGTCATAAAAAGCCTTTCCCTGTTCAAAAAATGATCCATCAGCAACAATATCGTGTACCACTTTTTTAACTGTGCTGTATTCGGGAATTTCATTGGCGTTGATATATAAAATACCCGTCTCCGGATCGTGAGCCGCACCACCCCAGTTAGCACCGCCACTCGAACTCGGAAAATAGACGCTCCCCCCGGGGTCCGGAGGGGTGAAGAATCCGTCGTTTCGAAGTTTCTCAAATTCAGCCAATACTGAATCGTGGGATTCCTGAGACAAATCCGTTATTTGATCCCGGGTAAAATTTTGCCGAACAAACGGTTCGGGAGCTGTTGGATGTGGCTGGGTAGGCCAGTCGTGTTCACTTTCGATATTGGACTGCGGAACCGGTCGTTCTTCAATGTCATATAACGGCTCCCCGGTCTCACGATCAAATACAAACGTAAAACCGGTTTTGGTTACCTGTGCTACGGCGTCAATCTTTTTCCCATTCCGTTCTACCGTTACCAGGTTCGGAGGAGCCGGCAGGTCGTAGTCCCAAATATCGTGATGAATTGTCTGATAGTGCCAAATACGCTCTCCGGTGGCCGCATCAAGAGCTACAAGGGCATTTCCAAAGAGATTTTTCCCCGGGCGATCCCCGCCATAAAAATCGTATGTGGGAGACCCCAGCGGTACATAAACGATACCCCGCTCTGAATCCAAGCTCATTCCGGCCCAGTTGTTGACTCCTCCTTTGGCAATTTCTTGTTCCCCTTCGACCTGTTCCCACGTTTCATAACCGAATTGTCCGGGCTGTGGAATTGTGTGGAAGATCCACTCCAGGCTACCGGTACGAACATCATAGGCCCGAATATGCCCGGGAGCTGACCCGTAGCTTTCGCCCGTTGCCGACCCCATAATAATCAGATCCTCATAAATGATTCCCGGAGAAGGAGATTTAACCTGGATACTGGCCGGGTCACGACCCAGATTTTCGTTTAAATTAATTTTCCCCTGCGCTCCAAAATCTTCAATCAATTCTCCATTATGGGCATTCAGTCCAAAAAGATATATACCTGCCGAAAAGAAGATGCGTTTGTCGCTGCCATCTTCCCAATATGTCACCGCACGCATATACCCCCGCGGCGGATCTTCGGGGAAAGGCCTGTACATCCACAGCTCTTCACCTGTCTGGGCTTCCAGTGCAAATACATTGAGATTTGGAGTTCCCCCATAGAGTACCCCGTCGACAACGATGGGATTCGTTTCGATCGTGGCATAGCGCCCTTCCTCGAGATCATCGGATTTATAAACCCAGGCCTCTTGCAGCCGGTCTACATTATTCTTATTGACCTGATCCAGTTCTGAGTAACTGCTGCTGTACGTGTCTGCCTTATATACTGGCCAGTCACTTGTTTCTGGGTCAGATTGGCAACCTGAGAAAAGCAACAAGAGTGATCCTGTTAATTTTATCAGGTTAGAGTACAGAAATACTATGGGGAAATTTCTATTCAACTTTACCTTCGGTTAAATCGTCGGGACATTATTCAATTATCTGAGTCTGTATCAACAACTTCAGAAGCTTTGGTTCCTTCCTTTGCAGACTCGGTCGCATCGCCCTGTTCAGTTTCTTCAACCAGAGCCTTTCGCCTCCACCAGTTGGCCAGGGCAGAGCCGGAGACGTTCATCCATGACCCAAAGATCACCGAGGGGACGCCAACCGTGGCGATTTTGCCCATCTCCACGGCGATGCCGGAGGCCATCCCCGCGTTCTGCATGCCCACCTCAAAGGCGATGGTGCGGCATGATTTTTCATCCAGCCCCGAAAGCCGGCAGCCCCAGTAGCCGAAAAAGTAGCCGGCCAGGTTGTGGATCACGCCGGCCACAATAATCAGGAAACCAAGTGTCAGGATAGAATCGCGTCCGCCTGCCGTCATGATCCCCAGTATTACCACAATGCCGGTCATCGAAATCGTGGGCATAATATCGTCCAGCCACTGGGCCTTCCCGTGTAGGTAGCGATTAAACAGCACGCCCAGTACCACCGGCAGAATAATCATATTGATGATACTCCACATCATCTCCAGGAAGTCAATCGGCACAAACTGGCCGGCCAGCAGCTGCATCAGAAACGGCGTGGCCAGCGGCGCCAGCAGGGTCCCGATTGCCGTCAGCGTGACCGACAGGGCCAGGTTGGCCCCGGCGATATAGGTCATCACATTGGAGGCGACCCCGCTGGGGGAAGAGCCCACCAGCACCACACCGGCGGCAATCTCAGCCGAAAACCCGAAGCTCAGTGCCAGGGTGATCCCCAGCACCGGCATGATGGTAAACTGGCAGATCAGTCCCACGATAACGCCCTTGGGCATCTTCACCACGCCCACGAAATCCTGGATACTCAGGGAGGTCCCCATCCCAAACATAATGATCTGGATCAGCGGAACGATGAAGACACTCAGTTCCACCCCGCCCAGCTCGGTAAAGGGAGCCGGGTAGAACATGGCGGCCGCCACCGAGGCAAACACCCAGATCGAGAAGGCAAAGTCACGAAGTACCGTGTCGGTGCCCCGCACCCCAATAGCCAATGAGATGAACATCGTGACGACGGCTGCGCCTATGACATCAGCATTAAATCCAAGGCCCAGTAATACAAAAATTGAGACAAAACTTAGTGCACTTAAATATTGCAATATCGTGTACAAAATATTACCCCGACTACCATTTTCGTTCTTTTCCATCATATCAATATTTATCTATTTGCAAATATTTTTTTCCTGTGTGTACCCTTCATATACCGACTGTTTCAGCTGAAATAACTTCTCCTTTCCTGCTATTTCGTACGCTCCCCGTTGACAAGCCGCCCGATGCCCAGCGGGTTGTCCGCTTTGAGCTCATCCGGCAGCTGCTCCTCCGGGAATCCCTGGAAGCAGACCGGGCGTACAAACCGCTCAATGGCCAGGGTTCCCACCGACGTGGCCCGGGCGTCGGTGGTGGCGGGAAACGGTCCCCCATGTACCATGGCGTGGTTCACCTGCACCCCGGTCGGAAAGCCGTTGAAGATCAGGCGACCAACTTTGCGCTGCAGTACCCTCACCAGTTCGGAGTACTCTTCAAGGTCCTGTTCCGTTCCGTACAGCGTGGCCGTCAGGTGGCCCTGCAGATTCTCCGCAATAGCCACCAGGTCCTGCTTGCCGCCGGCCGTTATCGTCAGTGTGGACGGGCCAAAGACCTCTTCTTCGAGGAACCGGTTGGCCAGGAAGTCCTTTGAACTTACATTAAGCAGGTGCGGTACCCCCGGGGTGGCCGAGCCGTTGTCTTTTCCATCTGCGACAAGCCGGACGCCTTCCTGCTGCAGCAGTTTTTCGAGTCCCTGCTTGTAAGCCGACTGGATACCGGCCGTCAGCATGGTCCCGGCGCTGGCTTTTTTGAAATGCTCGGAGACCTTTTGCTGGAACGCGCGGGCCTCATCAGAATCCTGGTAGGCCACCAGCCCGGGATTGGTACAAAACTGTCCCACCCCCAGGTTGACGGAGTTGACCAACCCTTCGGCGAGCTCTTCGCCCTGCTCTTTGAGGGCGCCCGGCAGCAGGAACATGGGATTGGTACTGCCCATCTCGGCATAGACCGGAATCGGCTCCGGGCGACGGGTGGCCGCATCGTAGAGCGCTTTCCCTCCCTTGAATGAGCCGGTAAACCCGATCGCCTTTGCCAGCGGGTGTTCGACCATCGCCTGACCCACCTCGTGGGAGGTTCCCTGTACCATCGAAAAGGTTCCGTCTGGCATTCCCGTCTCTTCCACTGCTTTCCGGATCGCGCCCCCGACCATCTCGCAGGTGCCCGGGTGGGCGGGATGTGCTTTCACCACGATGGTGCATCCCGCGGCCAGGGCCGATGCGGTGTCTCCGCCGGCCACTGAAAAGGCCAGAGGGAAGTTGCTGGCCCCAAAAATGCCGACCGGGCCGAGCGCCATCTTCATGCTTCTGATGTCAGGGCCCTCCTTGGAGGTGTCGATGCGGGCATCCACCCATGAGCCCTCCCGGATCACCTTCCCGAACAGCCGCAGCTGCCCGACGGTGCGACCCCGCTCACCGTTCAGGTGTCCTTCCGTCAGGCCGGTTTCCCTGCTGCAGCGCCGGATGAGCTGGTCGCCCAGGACCTCGATCTCGTCGGCGATCGCCTCCAGCAGTTCAGCCCGCCGGGTCCCGCTTTTCTGGCGATACACCTTAAAGGCTTCCTCGGCCTTCCGGAAGGCCTGGTCGACCTCATCGCCTGTGGCCTCCACGTAGCTTGGCTGAAGGTCTTCACCCGTCGCCGGGTTGACCGCCTGAAAGGTCACACTTCCATCTGCTGATCGCGTGTTTCCTATAAAATTTTGCCCTGTCAGCTCCATCTACCTATTTAACTTTGTTGACTAATGTCCCGATGTGGGAAATTGAAATTCTGATTTCATCTCCGTGATGCAGTGTAAATTCTTTGGTGGGAACGATACCAGTGCCCGTCATCAACAAACTTCCCTGTGGAAATGAGCACTCCCGGTATAGGTAAGATACAAGCTCACTGAATGAGCGTTTAATCTGGTTGATCTCTATATCTTCGGCAAACACAATGGCCCCGTCCCGTTCAATCTCCAATGCAATAGTTGTTTCCGGGGGAAGTGAGTCTTCGGTCACATACATACACGGGCCCAGCGCCGCCGAGCCGTCGTAGCATTTGGCCTGGGGCAGGTAGAGCGGGTTTTCGCCTTCAATACTGCGGGAGCTCATGTCGTTGCCGATGGTGTATCCCACGATTTTTCCGGCAGAGGTGATCATCAGCGTGAGCTCCGGTTCGGGCACGTCCCAGGTCGAATCTTCTCTTATTCTAACATATTCACCAGGTCCAACCGTACGGTTTCTAGTAGCTTTAAAAAAAAGTTCCGGCCGGTCTGCGCTGTACATGCGATCATAAAAATCACCGCCACCGGCCTCTTTTGACTCCTCCTGCCGGCCCAGTTTGCTCTTGTAGTAGGTCACCCCGCTGGCCCAGATCTCCTGGCGGCCAATCGGGGCCTCCAGTTCGTTTTCCACCAGCTCCTGTCCATTCGCCACTGGCTCCTGGGCTGACACGATGCGTTCGATTTTACCGGCCAGCCCGTCATCATTAATAAACGAGTCCCACTCCTGGTCCAACAGGTAAAATGCATCCCTGTGCTCGATTACTATTCCCGCCGTGGTCTTGTATACTTTCATGCAAATCTACCCGTTTGGTTTTGTATGCAGAGGGCTTTGCAAAATCCTCAATTCCTCGTTTAGGGGGAGTTGTACTCCCGTTAAAAGATCACCAAGGTCGGTAACAACTACTTCCCAACAAAATGGCAGGTTCTGCAAAGGTCCCTATGTGTATTCATGAACCTGATTGCAGGATTGGGTAACCGGTTGGCAGATACTATTTGATTATTTCCCAATCTTCTCTCAGGCTGCAGTTGCCTTCTAATAAATGACCGGACCCGTCCCTGCAAGCCCGGTCAGATTTGGGATTTAGAGAAAACTCATTCAAAAAACGGATAGCCCTCGGTGGCGTACTTGCGCATGCCCTCCTCGTTGATCTCCACCCCGATGCCGGGTTGGTCCGAGACCGGCAGGTAGCCATCCTCATCGACCATCTGGTCGCCGTCCCAGCTGACGATCTCCTTGAACATCGGGTCCTCGTGGAAGTATATCTGCCATTCCATAATCATAAAGTTGGGCACCGAGGCGCACACGTGGGCCGTGGCCATCGCCCCCAGGTAGGAGCTGACCATGTGCGGGGCAAACGGTATGTAGTACAGCTGGGCCAGATTGGCGATTCGCTGGCCTTCCCCCAGGCCACCCGCTTTCTGCAGGTCCGGCATAATCATATCCACGGCCCCGATCTCAAACAGCTCCCGGAAATCATGGGCCAGGTAGAGATTCTCCCCGGTACACAGCGGTGTGGTGGTCTCTTCCTGGATATACTTGTATGCCTCGGGGTTTTCAGCCGGAATCGGGTCCTCCAGCCACATCAGGTTGACCGGTTCCATCTTGCGGGCAATCTTTTTGGCACTCGGCAGGTCGTAGCGCCCGTGCATGTCTGCGCAGATATCCACATCCGGGCCGACCTGCTCGCGTGCGGCCATCATCTGGGCGTACATTCGCTCGATCTCCCCCTGGCTGGCCGTCCAGTTGTAACGGTCCCACCGGGCCGGGTCGTTGGCCTGATCCAGGTCAAACTTGACGGCCGTCATGTTGTAGTCAACTGCCTTCTGGGCACTTTGGGCAAACTCCTCGGGAGAGGGCTGGGAGGACTGGTACAGGGCCGTGTCCATATACACCCGCACCCGGTCACGGAACTTCCCGCCCAGCAGCTGGTAGACCGGCACTCCCAGGGCTTTCCCGGCCAGGTCCCACAAGGCGGTCTCCACGGCCGCCAGGGCCGCCAGGTACATCCCCGACTGCGCCCCGCCGAACACCCCGGAACGACGGATCTCATAAAAAAGGCGATGCACATCCAGCGGGTTGCGGCCCTGCAGGCGGCGCCCCCAGCCCAGCACCAGCTGATCGGTCCCGCGCACCGCATCGGCTCCCTCCCCGTGGCCGACGATATCCTGGTTGGTGTAGATCTTGACAAACAGGTGACTGCCCCCGCGGATATACCCCACCTTCAGATCCGTAATCTCAAGATCGGACGGACGGGAATATTTCTTCGTTTTGTTTACGGCCTGCTCAAGGCCCTTGCCCGCTCCGGTGAACGGGGCCGCCGCAAACGCACCGGCGCCCAGCGCACTCTTTGATAAAAATGATCGTCGCGAATACTTATTATTTGTACTGTCCATATTGTTTCCTCTTTCTAAATTCATCTTAGTGGTTTTCCGGCCGATATTACCAGGTGCGCTCATCCAGCAGCTCCTGGATCTGCTCTTTGGGCACCGGCAGCTCATCGATGTGATCCTCCAGCCAGCGGGAGAAATCCTTCTCGATCTGCTCCGACCAGCGTGCGTCGATCTGCCCGGCGCTGTATACGCCCTCGCGAATCCGCTGCTGGCCGAACATGTCGCGCAAGCGCACAATTTCCGAGGTGGTGGCCACCTGTTCTGCCAGGTGGGGCGGGATAAATATCACCCCGCCATCGCGCCCCAGCACGACATCCCCGGGCATGACCATCACCTCACCGATACGGGTGGGGTGGTTTATGCCCACCAGGGTGGTATTCAGCTCCCCATCGGGATTGTTCAAGTGGTGCGAGGGATGATAGCTGCGAAAAAAAGCCGTAAAACCATCGATCTCCTTCAGCCCGGCCACATCGCGCAACGCCCCGTTATAGACGATCCCGTTACCCGAATTGGTATAGATGGCGTTCCCCACATTGTCACCGATGGTGGGCCCGTCCTCGTGGGCACCAAACTGATCGGCCACATACACATCGCCCGGTTGCAGCATCTCTACAGGCCAGGAGTTTTGCGAGCCCGTGCGACCTACCTTTTCTCCCTGTTTCTCAAGCACACGCTGCACGTCGGGGCGGCCCGGCATAAACGTGGCTGTCAGCGCCCGGCCCACCAGCACGCTGTCGGGGTTCAGCACCTGCCAGTTTTCCGCATACTGATGCTCGTAGTTGTTGTTGCGCAGCACCGCCCACGCCTCTTCCAGGGTCACCTGCTTCATCCGTTCCAGCAGGCTTTCCGGGACCTTCGGGCGGCCGTCAGGGTATCGATCCCCCTCCCATTCCGGGGTCAGGGCTATCAGCTCCTGTTCGGAAAATTGCACTTCCTGTGCCTCCAACGGAAAATGGAAAATCATAAAAAGTACTAACAAACAAATCGTGTAAGTCCAGCTGCTTTTTATTGTCATACCTGCATAATTAAAATTAATATTATTGCGTATCTACTAAATAAAAGCTTTACTCATAAAAGATTAGATAAAAAGAAAAACTCCTGCCTTCAAAAAAACATCTCTATTCCCTAATCAGACCCTTTGCTGGCCTATTTACAAAAAAAGATCCCAACAAAACTTGGTTCATAACAAGTTAGCCGGGATCTTTCCAGAATATTTTACCATTCATCCGGCGTACGTATCAGTTTGGGTTATACGATTCCGTATCCCACCAGACACGGGCATCCAAATTATTACCACTCCATCCCTGTCGTTCGATTGCTGATCGAACATTATCGGCATTGACTGCAATCTCACGTTCGACATATTTCCTGCGTCTGATAAAGTCACCACTAATTTCCTGGTCGGGATATGGATTAGGATCTAATTGGGGATAACCGGTGCGTCTCCAATTTGAAAAAACCTCCCGAGGATTTATGATGAAACCAGCAACCCAATATTGATTATGTATATGTTCATAGGGGTTTTCTGCAAGATAGGCCTGCTCCTGTTCTGATACATAATCATCGATCTCGCTTTGGGGAATGGCCATATCCGGATGGTGTTGTTCCATCTGTTCGAGATGTGCCCGTACTCCTTCGGTAAAGAAATCTACAGCCGGCCCCGAAATCCAGTTTCTCTCCGCTGCCTCGGCTAAAAGAAGTTGCGTCTGGGCATAGGTAATCAGAAAGTCTGGGGCTGTCTGAGAAACCATCCGGTCTCTGTCCACCTGGGAATAGTCCCACATAGATTCCAGCCCATCTGATGCGGCCTGGTCATGAATGGTAGTCTGGTCATGGCCCAGAGGCATGCCAATCTGATCTGCGGGATCCGTGCTTCTGTTCAGACGTTCGTCCTGATCGCCGATACCGGTTGCCCCGACATATCTAACGGCAATAGAACGGAGTCGCGGATCATCATTTTCTTTCATATAATCAACAAATACCTCAGTCAGGTAAAAATTATGGCGCTCTCCTCCGTTAAAAGTTCCTGACAAAGAAAAGTTATAGTTATCATTGCGGACGATAATTGCATTGTCTTCATTTGACTGAAAAACTCCGCCATTGTATGCCGCCTGTACATACTGTTGAGCGGTACCAGGAGCTATTTCACTAAGCCGCATACCATACCTTAGCAGCAAGGAATAACCGAAACGTTTCCATTTGGTGATATCTCCGGCATATAAAATATCGTTCGTTTCAATCCGGGAATTGGGATCCAGGGCCTCGGTAGCTTGCTGTATTTCTTGCAGAGCACTTTCATAGATCGATTCCTGAGTATCATAAGAGGGATTCAGTACCCCCTCGTGATATCCCAGACCCGCCTCTGA
Source organism: Halalkalibaculum sp. DA384 (assembly GCF_043951955.1). NCBI lineage: Bacteria > Pseudomonadati > Balneolota > Balneolia > Balneolales > Balneolaceae > Halalkalibaculum > Halalkalibaculum sp. DA384. The sequence continues at coordinate 12,821 of NZ_JBINJE010000003.1, forward strand.
ATACGGGGCATCACCGATTGTATCGGTCGCCAGCAACCCTACAAAGGCTTTCCATATCCTGGCCTTCTGATGGGCGTTATGGTAGAAATCATCATCTCGGGTATTTTCGATCACATCTACAGCATGACTAATTATAGAATAGTCATCGTCAAAATAATCGATAACCCATGGAAACTGGTTATCCTGGTTGAAATTCCCCCCGGCCAACGTCTGACCGTAGGGGGCAATCATCTGTTGTACGATGGCTGCATCGTATAACAGGTGTCCGTATATACCCGAACTGGGCGTTAACTGGATCTGATCATTAAGAATTGTCATCGGCTCAAGTTCATTTACGGCTGTTTCATCAACATTCATTGAATCGAACCCTGCATCGCAACTCGTAAAGAAACTTAATAGTCCCATGACACTGCATACTATAACAACGGATCTGATATTTAACTTTTTCATCGTATTTATGGATTTAAATATTTATAATTTTTTTCTCACAGAATTGCGGTCAGAGTTCTATTTTCAGGTTAAATCCAAAATTCCTGGTCATCGGTAAAGCGGCTCCCGAAATTCCAATATTGTTATCGCCTGTAAAGCTTACCTGTTCAGGATCGTGCTGTTCAGTCCACTTTTTAAAAACAAGCAGATGTCTTCCAACCAAACTTAACACCATATTTTCTACAGGCAGGAAATCAGACACCAGACTGGTTAAATTATAATCCAGGGTGACCTGTCGGAGCTTCCAGTATCCGGCATTATAAATCAGGTGTTCGCGCAACGATCCATAAGAACCGTATAAAGAATATACGTTCGCTTCTACCGTATTTTCTGACCCATCCGGGGCCACGCCATCTACGACGATACGTCCGGTTTCTCGGCCGGGCAGTGTACGTGGATCCAGCCCGTGGCGATACAGATTATGTCCCAGACCAGACAGGAGTTTATGGCCCAGTTTAAAATCAATCAAAAACGAAAAGCCCAGGTTTCTGTACTGGAAGGAGTTGTTAATACCTCCCACCCATTTGGGAATCGCGGTACCGAAATTAATCGGTTCTGGCGTGTGCATTGGCAAGCCATTATTCTGATTAATTATTTTTCGGCCTTGATCATCCCGCAGATACCCCGTCACCCAAATCTCTGCCATCGGGTTGCCTTCCACATGACGAATGGTGCCTCCCGGGGTTTGCCAGTCTCCGTCACCTACCGGCAGTACATCAGTTTCTTCTCCCAGATCGATAACTTTCGATTTATTGTAGGAACCGTTTACACTAAAGTTCCAGACGAAATCACGGGCCTGAACCGGTGTAACGTCAACCAGCAGCTCAACTCCACTGTTTTCACTTTCGCCGACATTGACGGGTCGTTGAGAAAATCCCGTTGACGTAGAGATAGATTGATTTAATATCTGATCAAAGCTTCGCTTATTATAATAGGTCAGATCAATGTTAATCCTGTCTAACAACTGAAGGTCAAGACCTGCCTCATACTCTTTTACCCGCATCGGTTTCAAACCGGAAACAGGCAGTGTAGCACCATCTATACTACCTATAGAACGCATTCCACCATCCCGGCTTGGATAAGGGTTGGTAGCTGTGGCATAGGTTAACTGACCCGCTGCAAAACCAACGTCAGAGTCGCTTCCCACTTCTGAGTAGGCCGCCCGCAGGGTACCCTGTGTTAACCAGTCCGGCAGGTCATTAATCACGTCTGTAAAAACAAAACTACTGGAAACAGAAGGATACAGGATACTCCGTTGATCGGGGTCAAGGGTTGAGAACCAATCATTACGGGCGGTGAAATTCAAATACAGATAGTTCTTGTAGTCAAACTCAACTTCTCCAAACAATGAATTCACCTGGCGCTCTGTATAATTGTAAGAAGCAGCAATTTGGCGGGCATTTCCCAGTGTGTACAGATCCCGAACGATAAAATCATCGGCAGACTGGGTATTTGAGTCCGTCCGCTGATTCATTATGTTACCGCCAAAAGTTCCACTTAATGCTAATTGTTCATTAAGTTGCTGCTCAATTCCCAATAGAAAATCAAAATTTATTTCGCGAAAACTGTATAGATTCTCATCGTAACTGCCATTGTAGAATCCTTCGGGCGCCGGTCCGGCAAAAGCCAGTCCGGTTGGTGTATTTACCTCCGTATCCCGGTTGAAATAATCCTGGCCGATCCGTGCCTGAAGATAGAGCCAGTCAGCAGGATCATATCGCAATGCCACGTTCCCATATAAACGATCTCTGCGAGAATTGTTAATCCGCTTGTCAGGGTCCGTGGAAATAAATGGATTGGTTCTGTGAGCAAATCTGGAATAGAAAATTTCATTCCCATTCTCATCATATGTGTTTTCTCTTAGCAAGTCCAGGGGAAGGGTATTGGCCAACGTATAAATAACCGTAGGTACGTTAAGAACCTGGTTATTCATTGTGACCGGCATATTATTTTTTTCATAACTGTAATTAATGTTACCGGTCGCATTGAGATTGTCCATTATATCCTGTGTGAAGCCAAAGCTTATATTGTTCCGATTAAAATTTGAGTTTGGCACAATACTTTCCTGGCTAAGTTGAGATACTGACAGGTTAAGTCCACTCGAGGGGCCTCCTGTTGACAGGTTAAGAGAATTATTAACTGTTACGGCATTACGCATAAAATTTTCGACATGGCTGGGCTGCACTTCATACGGCACTTCTATACCATCGAACAATATTTGGGTCATGCCGGGCTCAATTTTCTCACCAAAGCTCCAGACTCCGCTACCGGGGAAAGATGAGGTAGGACGTTGCCCGCCCTCGCCCTGTCCATATTCTGTCTGTATATTCCGGTCATCATAAGGTGCAGCCACCTGAACATTGCTGTTAAATGTCACTCCTATTCCGCGATCTCCCGCATCCCGTTTAGTAGTAATAATTATCACGCCATCCTTTGCCCGGGAACCATACAAAGCAGCCGCAGCTCCGCCTTTTAACACCGTCATTGACTCAATAGCATCAGGACTTATACTATTTAACCCGTCCCCACCGTCTATTTCACCATCTGCACCAATAGCGGCGTGATGTCCCTGATTTGATATGGGAACCCCATCCACTACAATAAGCGGGGAATTATTACTCCCGAAACTGGACAATCCACGAATACGAACACGACTGGAGCTACCGGCTCCCGAAGCAACAGATTCTATATTCACCCCGGCAACCTGTCCCTGGAGCGAGTTCATAAAATTGCCCGAGCGATTTACGGAAAATTGATCTGGTTCTACCGTAGATGTCGAATATCCTATTGAACGGGTTTCCCTGGCAATTCCAAGAGCTGTAACCACCAATTCCTCTCCAGCTACCGCCTGGGGTACTAATTGAACATCAATTTGAGTACGCCCATTAATTGGTACTTCCTGTGTCTCATAACCTATAAATGAGAAAACCAGGGTATCCTGTAATGTTGGGACTGCCAGCTCATAACTACCATCGCTATTGGCAGAGGCTCCCGTTGTCGTTCCCTTTACAGAAACGTTTGCTCCCGGCATAGGGTCGCCCGTTTGCGCATCCGTTACCAAACCACTAACAGTTTCTACCACAACAGGCTGGTCAAACTGACCTTTTTTATTACTGATTAACAGGTACCCATTTTGCGAGAACATATAGTCAAGATGAGTATCTTTCAGGATCAGATCGAGTGCGTTACTGACCCCTATACCCTTTTTCTTGATTGTAATTCTATCATTGTTCATTATATCGCCACGATATGTCAACTTAAGCCCCGTTTTTCGGGCAACCTGCTTAAGCGCTTTTTCAACGGTTGAATTAACTATATTGAGATCAATCTTTTTATCGATCTCGACCTTGTAGAACATCTGTTGAATATCGGACGCTGTCACATTTTGGACCTTGGCAAACCTCTGTTCCTCCTGAGACTGCTGGGCCGCCAGGCTCTGTAACGGAAGCCCTACAATGACGACTAAAAAGACTGAAATCCATCTGGCATGACTGTGTAATCTTGTTCCCATGATTTTCCCTTTCTTAAGTTATGATCTGCAGGATTCCCTTCCTGCATTTCTATTTTAATTCTATCCCGAAAATCACGTTATCGCCACTCCAAAAGCTAAAGAGCCGACGTTCCCTGTGTGATTTTCATCCCAATGACCAGAAAACAAGGTTCCGATCAAATTTTCGTACAGTCCTTCTTTATTCTTTAAACTTTATCATAGAACCGTTTCGCTCATATGTCATATCCAGTGAAGCAGAGAGTACGTGTATGATTTCGTTGAGCTCTGCCTGGCGAAACGTGCTGGTATATGGTACATCCAAAATCCCTTTGTCGGGTACCTGAATCTGCACATCAAATTTTCGCTCCAGGTGCCGAAATACCTGTCTGAAAGGGACATTATCGAAATGTATTCCCCCCTGGGTCCACAGCAGGTGATTTTCAATTTTTACTCGTTGGACCGGGGCAAGACCTTTTGCTTCTTCCACCCTGGTATATTCTCCTTTAGTGAGAACGGCCTTCTCGGTTTTATCGGGATTCATCGATTTTACAGATACTTTCCCCTCGCTGACGGTTACGGCCGTGTTAGTGTCTTCCTCCCATCCCTGCACATTGAATTCCGTTCCCAACACTTCAATTTCAGCCTTATCCGTATGCACGACAAAAGGACTTTCCGGGTTGTGAGCCACCTTGAAGTAAGCCTCACCATCCAGGTAGACTTCCCGTTTTGCACCATCAAACCTTTTGGGAAACCGGAGAGTGCTGGCTGCATTAAGGATAACCCGGGTCCCGTCAGAAAAACTTACACTCGCCTTTTCCCCGCTCTCTGTTACAAGATCCTGCATCACATAAAACTCCTGGGGATCTTCGATATTTGAATTGGTCAAATAGTTTTGAGCGAAATAACCCGCAAGCAGAATAACCAGTATTACGGCTGCAGCGCGGAACACATATGGTAAAACAGAAGTATGCTGATGACTCCTGTAACCGATTGAAGGGGTTTTCGGAGCATCAATTTTTTCTTCCCGAAACTTCTTCCACGCATCTTCAACATTAGTTTCAAACTCCTCTTCAGGGGTTAACTCCCAGATTTCCTGGAGCTCTCTCACCAGCTCCCTGTTCTCAGGATCTTTGCCCATCCAACGCCATAGTTCTCGCCTTTCTTTGGGCGATGCATTTCCCGTAATGTATCGCTGTATTAAATTCCAGTTTTCCAACTTTACTGTGTTATTTTAGCATGGTTTTTATCACTTCTAATACTAAGACAACCTAGATAGAGTGCACCCCGTAATTTTTTTATTTTTTCTTGACAGATATCCACACCATCCCCCAAAAGGCCCCTATAATCTTTCAAGGGGGCTTTATGGAAGAAATAATTTTAAAAGTTATGACTGTTACACGATCAGAAAGGTCAGAAAAATGGGTAACAGGTAGGAAAGTCGTTCGCGTAGCGTCTTTAATGTGCGCGTCATTTGCGATTCCACGGTTTTAACTGAGATCTCCATCACTTCAGCAATTTCATGGTATGTCAACCCGTCGTGACGATGCAGTTTGTACGTCATCTTTGCACGTCTGGGGAGCTCATCAATAGCCTTTTTCACTGCCTCTCTTATCTGCTCTTCTCTCAGCTCATAGTCAAACTCTATCGTGGGATTCTCTTTTTGATCCGTCCACTTGCCAGCATACTTCTCCTCAATTTTCTGGTGCTTTAAATGATTGAGACTCTCATTCTTGACCGTTTTATACAGGTAGGAACGTATTGAATAATCAATCCTCCAATCCTCCCGGTTGTCCCATAAATCAGCAAACACATCTTGAACAATTTCTTCTGCAATTGCTTTTGATTTCACATATCGCCAGGCAAAGCGCGTCAGCGATAGGTAGTACTCTTTAAATAATTTCTCGAACGCCTGGTGATCCCCCCTTTGGATCTTTTCAATCCACACCAACTGATCACCGTTATTTGGGGGGCCTGTCCTCAATTGCTTCTGAAAAAATCTGGTACGTTAATTGTTAATGCCCTTTCTGTATAATATTACGAACTGAAAAATTATTATTCAGCCGTCTACATAATTCTTAATTCAGTAATCCAGTTTTGGAAATTAAAAATAACAGAAGTATACACGTGAGGTGTTTAAAGGTATTCATAGTGTTAAGTAGAAGTGAGTTACATTATAAGTGTGCCCTATCCCGTTTGAATCAGCAATATAGAAGAAATCGTAAGGATCCCCAATCACACCGGTATTAACGGCATGAAAGAGCCCGCACAAGGCACATTGTGCAGACCGACCACCGCTGGCCTGTTTGTGGATTTGCGTATTTTTTTTGTGCTTCAAATAGCTTCGACATGGAAAATCAGGTATCTCCGGTTATTCTACGCCAGGAATAACCGGAGCAGTCCCTACTCGCTCCATACCCTGCCGTCCTGCCGGATGTGCCAGGTTTGTTCGCCGTCTATCCCGGGTATTGAAACCTCAAACATCCTCGTTGTCACCTCTATATCAGGATTAAACTCCATGCCTTCAATGTCGATGTCCCGTATCCCCAACACTTCCGGATCATCTGTGTATGAACCGTAATTGAGTTTGTACTCCCGCATCTCGTAGTAAAGCTGCCGCAGTGCCCATCTCACCCGCTCGCCGGGTTCTTGCCTGAACTGCTCTTCCTCTTCCCCGGCAATTTTTCCGGAAAACTGGACTACCCCCCACATCTCGGGATAATGGATATTGTTTAATCCCTGGGGCGACCACACCGCGAACTCAGGGCCGCAGGGCTCGTTGGTGGCCGGATTTTCTTCGAGTTGATACGTGCCATCCTTAACCTCCAGGCGCCGTTGAGCTCTTGCAAAGTTGACCTTCCACCGGTCGCCCTGCCGAACCTCCCTGCTGCCGGGCGCCACCTCCAGCAGGGCCTCCATCGGGAGGGCTATCTCAACACTCCATTTGTTGTCATCGTCGTCGGGATTATTGATTGATCCCTCCAACGCCACTGCCGACTGGTGATCCAGCAGGTTCCAGTTGCTGAGCGCCTGGGCGCCGTCGCGGTACGGCTTTGTCAGGAAGAGGTCCCAAATGGTTCCGAGTGCGTTGATCTCAAACTCCAGGTAATTATGGGTGTCGGCGTTGGGATCCACGAAGATTTCGAACGCATTATCCAGGTACAGCGGGGCGTTCCGCTCGGTCATCGTTGCCCAGATATCGTCCTCTTCCAACTCCGCGGCCACGTACAGGTACTTTTCATCCCACAGCAGTTTGACCCGCGTCCGGTGCTCCGGCTTTGTTTCCGTAGTCCCATCGATCGGCACAAAATCGTCGCTCCAGCGGACCTCTTCCCAGCTCGCCTCCTCCAGAACACCATCCACGTTAATCGGCTCACCGGTTTTGTACACCACATAGGTTTTGGGATTAAATTCAATCTGCGGCCTGGCGAACTCTTCATATTCGCTGCTCCCCGGGCTATTGGACTCTTCAGCGCTGCAGCCCGGTAACGTTGAAAGCATAAGCAAAAAAACCAGAGAGATATATGGTAATTTCATTCTGGCTCCAAGGACGGGTATACTTAATTCATCTATAGTGCGGCTATCTGTATATATCATCATGCCTTGTTGACTCATGTTTATCATGGACTTTGTACGGCCGTTATATTGTTCTCTTGCTATTCGCGGGGGAGGGGAGCGGTCCCATGAACGGTTGCAGCAAGGAAAAATGCCCCTTTATTCCGGCAGGGCAAAGGCCACGTAATAATCGCCCGGGGCGATTCCCCGCCCGCCGCCGGCGGCAATGACGACATACTGCTTGCCGTCCACCATATAGCTTGCCGGGGTGGCAAACCCGCCCGCCGGCAGGGTGGTCTCCCAGAGCAGCTCCCCGGTCGCCTTGTCAAAGGCCCTGAACTTCTTATCTGGTGTTCCGCCGATAAACACCAGCCCGCCGGCCGTCACCATCGGACCGCCCCAGCTCTCCAGGCCCGTGGGAGAGATGTCGCGGTCGGCCAGGTCGGGATCGGTGCCCAGCGGAATACGCCACTCAATCCTGCCGGTATTCAGGTTAATCGCATTCAGCGTACCCCAGGGCGGCTTGATGGCCGGAAACCCATCGGGGGTTTCCAGCCGGCTGTAGGCGCTCATATTCATATATCGCCCGCTCCCTTCATTTTTCTGCTGTTCCATATCCCCATCAGACGGTTCTGTGGTCGCCTGGTTCTCGTTAAAGAGGAAGGCGATGATGGACTCAATTTCCTCATCTGTGATATTGGAAAACGCGGGCATCCGGGCTCCGCCCTCCTGGATGATCGAGCGCACCTGATCCCTGGAGAGGCGCTCCCCGACATTGGCAAGGGCCGGGTAAACAGGATGCTGACCGCTCAAGTCCGCACCATGGCAGGTTGCGCAGCTCTGCTCGTAGATCGCCTTGCCCTTCTCGGACAGGGTACCATCGGCCGGGGTTTGCCGCCCGACCCGCCGCAACCTCATCAGCTCAGGTGTTTCATTGGCGTTGATATAGAGCAGGCCGGTTTCAGGATCGTGGGCCGCCCCGCCCCAGTTGGCCCCGCCCCGCGTACTTGGAAACAGGAGCGTGCCCCTGGGGTCGGGCGGGGTAAATAATCCATCGGTCCGGTACCGGTCAACCATTGCGGATACCGAATCGCAGGCCTGTTTGGAAAACTCCGGGACCTCATCCCGCGTAAAATTCTGGCGGATGAAGGGCTCCGGTGCCACCGGGTGGGGCTGGGTGGGCCAGGCCTGTTCCCCCTCCACATTCGACTGCGGAACGGGCCGCTCTTCAATCTCGAACAGCGGCTTGCCGGTCTGCCGGTTAAAGACAAACGTAAATCCTGTTTTTGTGACTTGCGCCACCGCCGGGATCTGCTCGCCCTCCCGCTGCACCGTCAGCAGGTTGGGCGGGGCCGGCAGGTCGTAGTCCCACAGATCGTGATGCACCGTCTGGTAGTGCCATTTATACTGCCCCGTGGCCGCATCCAGGGCGAGCAGGGCGTTGCCAAACAGGTTTTGCCCCGGGCGGTCGCCCCCGTAAAAGTCGTAGGTGGGGGAACCGAGCGGCACGTACACGATCCCGCGGCGGCGGTCCAGGCTCATCCCCGCCCAGTTGTTGACGCCCCCTTTGGCAATCTCCTGGTCCCCTTCCACCTGCTGCCAGGTGTCGTAACCGAGATCGCCGGGCCGGGGGATTGTGTGAAATATCCACTCCTGCCGGCCGGTACGTACGTTATAGGCGCGAATATGGCCGGGGGCCGACGCATAGCCTTCCCCCGTGGCCGACCCCATGATGATCAGATCCTCATAGATCATACCGGGAGAGGGAGATTTAACGGAGATGGTGGCGGGATCCCGCCCCAGCCCCTCATTGAGATCTATGCGGCCATTATCGCCAAATTCGTCGACCGGCCGGCCGGTCTCCGCATCCAGGGCAAACAGGTACGTGCCGGCAGAAAATAAAATCTGCTTCTCAGCCCCGTCCTGCCAGTAGGTGACCCCGCGCATATATCCCCGCGGGGGATCCTCAAAGGGAGCGTAGCTCCAGTACTCCTGGCCGGTGGCCGCATCCACGGCAAACACGGTTAACCGGGGAGAGCCCCCATACAGTACCCCATCCACGATAATGGGATTGGTTTCCATCGTGGAGTATCCCCCTTCTTCCAGGTCGCCGGTGCGGTAGGTCCAGGCCACCTGCAGCTGATCCACATTCTGCCGGTTGATCTGGGCCAGCCCGGAGTAGCTGCTGCTGTGGGCATCCGACTTGTAGATCGGCCAATCATCGTCACGAGTCTCCGGCTGACAACCGTTTGCCAGCAAAATAACAAGAAAGCAGCAGCCAACTTTTCGAAGAAATCCAGATATATCTAGTGGCATCAAATACCCGCTCACCATTGATCTTATGTTACCCAAACTGATATTGCTGTTAACTTCAGGTTTGTTGTTTGCGGGCCCTGCAGATATCCTGCTTTTTTATAAAAGCCCTCTACTCATTAGTTGTTTGTTGCAATATTCCCCGTCGTTTTTCGACTATTGTCCCATATCCTGCAGCAATTGTTTGCATCGAAGCAGTGCCCGCATGGTGTGGTAGTTCCCTTTCCAGATGGTTGCTTTGGGGGCTTCTCTCATATCGGGGTCCTCATCAAGACCTCGCTCATACCATCCGCCGTGCCGGGGATCCAGCAGATAGTTCTTGATATACTCCCACTGCCTTGCAAACAGGTCAAAATAGTTGTACTCCGGATCATCGGGAAAATGGCGGGCCATGATGAGCAGTGAATGCAGTGCCTCTGCCTGGGCCCACCAGACTTTGGATGAATCGGTGATAGTTATCTCACTATCACCCTGGAAATAATAGCCGCGGTCGTAGAAACCACCCTCCTCCTCATCCCATGCCTTGTCGATTGTGTGATCGACCATCTTTTTCGCGTGCGTCAACACTGAATCTTCGCTGAAATCAAGGGCATGAGCGGCCTCAAGGATCAGAAAAGCGGTTTCTATATCATGCCCAAATGTGATGTGGTCGGTGGCCAGATTCTGTTCCTGGACTGCCCGTGAGGAATCCGTATACACGACGGGCGTCCAGTCTTCCCGGAAGTAGAGGTTCATATATCCCCTGTCGGTGGTAAAGGTATCGCGTACCACCCGGAACATGTCGTAAAGTCGGGCCCGAACTGTTTGGTCTGGCCACACCTGGTAGAGTTCTGCCAGAGCCTCCAGGATGTGAATGCCGCTGTTGTAATCCTTGGGATAGCCCTGCTCGTACGGCTCTCCCTCTCGCGTCAGGCTGTTAAAATAGCCGCCGTGTTCATGATCGTAGGAGCCTTTGTCCAGCCACTCGAACGCCTGCCGGGCAAGCACCAGGGCGGCCGAATCCCCCGAAGCCTGGTAATAGGAGGCCAGCCCGTAGATACCAAATGCATTCCCGTAGAGTCCTTTGCGGATGACCCCGTCATCGTCGGGAGTCACCTCTCCTTCGCGCGTTACGCTGGTATAGAAACCGCCATACTCCTCATCCCACATGTGATTCCGGAGAAAATCGAACCCGTGCTTTCCATATTTGACAAAATCTTTCCTGGATGGATCGCGATAGGCAACTTTTGACGCCGTCCAGGTATGGCGCGCCTGGGTAACGATCATTTTATCCTGGGGACCAATCGACTGCCAGTCATGGGAATACCGGCTCAAAAAACCGCCATACTTATTATCAACAGTTCGCGGGTACCACAAGTTGTACTGGTCAACCAGTACGCTGTCAATTTCGGAAGCTATTTCCTGCCGTTGCTGTACCGACTGGTTTTCAGTGGTCGAAGTCTGACAGCTGGTGATTAAACAACCTGCCAGGACGATAATCAGGTAACGAACTGTGTTTGCACTAAATCCCTCATTAAATTTCAACATACCTTTATCCCCTAACTTTTAATTTTACCGTTACACAACCGTCTCACAGATTCAACTATGAGAGTAACTGAAATCCATAACCCGAACTATTCACAATCATATTAAAAATAGATGTATAAGCCATTGATATTGTTTGATATATCGAAAATCATCTATAGCTCAAATTTGAGTGCCGTAGCAAATTTCTTAGTGAATAATCCGGGATAAGCGGCTTTTCTCATGAATCTATTTCCTGGTTAAATAGTCTATGTTCTGCATCGCGAAAATTTCCACCAGCCGGATTAACTCCACAGGCGATCCCAGGAGCGCTGCTCATCCCATTCCGGGGTCGGTTCGAAGAAGCCAAGCTCCTGATCCATATGTTCTTTTACAACCTCCTCATTCAGCTCCACCCCGAGACCCGGTTTTTCCGGGACCTTGACGTAGCCATTCTGGACAATCGGCTTCTCAATACCTGTAACCAGGTCATCATACCAGGGGGTATCCACAAAGTGATGCTCCAGCCACAGGAAATTTTCAGTGGCGGCCGCGGCGTGCACGCAACCCAGGAACGAGACCGGGGATGAAGCATGGTGCATCTGCATGGGGATGCCCTTCTGTTGAGCATAGTCGCCAATTTTTTTTGTTTCCAGGAGTCCGCCGGCGCCCACGGGATCGGGATGCACAATATTCACCGCCTGCTTGTCGATCAGCTCCTTGAAGCCCCCTTCCAGCATGTAGATATCTTCGCCCGTAAGGGTGGGCGTCGTGGAGGCTTCGGTGATCTCTCGCCACTGGTCCGTGTACTGCCAGGGAATAAGGTCCTCCATGTAGGCCAGGTTATACGGCTCGGCCGCCCGGGCCAGCTTGATCGCCTCGTTTACGCCAAAATGTCCCCAGTGGTCGGTACCCATCGGTATTTCGTACCCGATCTGCGAGCGCATCACGTCCAGGTACTCCATCAGCCGGTCGATTCCCTTTTCGGTTACCTGCACACGGGTGAACGGGTGTTCGGTGTTGGCATAACTGCCGGGAATCGAATTCCAGCCACTCAGCCCGCCCGGTTTGTTTTCCCAGTGTTCGGTGTTGACAAGCGCTCCTTCGACATCCTCCAGCAGGCTGATGCCGATATCCATTTTCAGGGCGGTATATCCCCGGTCTACCCGTTCCTGCATCCGCATCGCATACTCCTGGGGATCGCTCGACATCGTGGTATCGCAGTAGATGCGCACCTTTTCACGGTACTTCCCGCCCAGCATCTGGTAGACGGGCACGCCGTACGCTTTCCCGGCCAGGTCCCACAGGGCCGTTTCCACACCCGATACGCCACCGCCCTGCCGACCGTGATGGCCAAACTGCTTTATGATTTTAAATATTTTTTCGACGTTGCAGGGATTGAGTCCCAGGATGCGGCTCTTCAACATCAGGGCATAGCGATAATCCCCGATATCGCGGACATCTCCATGACCGACAATACCCTGGTTGGTGTAGATACGGATAATGGGCGTGCGAAGAACCCGCGTGACCCGCATGTCAGTAATTTCAAGTTCCGAAGGGTTCGAATTACGGTTGACGTGTTGAGAGGCGTAAGCCACCTGGTCCTCGATCGGGGCCAGTGTCAAACCAGCCATACTGAGCCCGCCCAGTCCGACCTTTTTAAGAAAATTTCTCCGACTGTTTTTACCTGTTTTATTTTCCATACATGCCATCCTTCATTTAATTTGTTGAATCCGTTGAACTCCCGGCCGATTATATCCGCAATCGATCGTGGCACAACTTCCGGATTTTTATATGAGGAACCTTTTCAGAACCTTCTACTTTGTTGGGAAGTGGTTGTACCACCGACCGTATTGCCCTTTTAAACGAGAGTGCAACTCCCTCAAAAGAAGGTGTTATAAAACAACCCTCTTTGGTATTTTTTGACCTGTTTACTCCGCGTCACTGACTTGCTGGGTACCGGCCTCAGCCCTGGCGGTCTCGGGTTCTTCGCCGGGGAGCTCTCCCTCCTCGGCCAGTGCCCGGCGGCGCCACCAGTTGGCCAGGGTGGAACCGGAGATGTTCATCCACGGGCCAAACACGGCGGGAGCCAGTCCCACGGTCGCCAGCTTGCCCATCTCCTGGGCCAGCCCGGAGGCCATCCCCCCGTTCTGCATGCCCACCTCAAAGGCGATGGTGCGGCACGACTTCTCGTCCATCCCGAACAGCCGGCAGCCCCAGTAGCCAAAAAAGTAGCCCAGCGCATTGTGAATGACGGCCGCCAGGATCAGCAGCAGCCCGATCGAGACCAGCGAGTCGCGGCCTGCCGCCGTGATCACCGCAATGATAAAGGCGATGCCCGCCATCGAAACCAGTGGCATGATATCGTCCAGCCACTTGACCTTTCCGTGCAGAAAATGGTTAAACAGCAGCCCCAGCACAATCGGGGCGATAATCATGTTCAGAATGCTCCACATCATCCCGATCGCATCGATCGGGACAAACTGGCCGGCCAGCAGCTGCATCAGAAACGGCGTTGCCAGCGGCGAGAGCATCGTGGAGACCGCCGTCAGGGTAATCGACAGGGCCAGGTCCGCCTTGCCGATGAAGGCCATCACATTGGAGGCCACCCCGCCCGGGCAGGAACCGATCAGCACCACACCGGCGGCAATTTCAGCGGGAAAGCCGAAGCTCAGCGCCAGGCTGATCCCCACCAGCGGCATAATAGAATACTGGCAAACCAGGCCCACCGCCACGCCTTTGGGTTTTTTCAGCACGCCGGCAAAATCCTGCAGGCTCAGCTGGGTGCCCATCCCAAACATGATGAGCTGGATCAGCGGGACAATCAGGTTACTCAGGTCATACCCGCCCCAGCTTGTCATATACTGCGGGTAAAACATGGCAAAAGAGACGGAGGCAAAGATCCACAAGGAGAAGGCGAACGACTTGAAGATCGTGTCGGTGCCCCGTACTCCGATCGCCAGGGCCACGAACATGGTGGTGATCAGCGGACCGAGCAGGCTCGCACCGTAGCCCAGGGCCAGGACCACCCCGGCCGCGAGAAAACAGAGCAGGCTCAGATACAATAATAGCTTGAACGATAACTTCATCTATACAACTTTTTGTGTTTAAATTAGTGTATTCAAAACATTTGAGCGTGTAGAGCAATACGAGATTGGAAGGGAAGCGGGGAAAACCCATTCATCGGCCTTTCCCGCCTGCCCGGTTGTCAATTTAATCCCCATTTTTCACGATAGTTTTGGCAAAAAAATGCGGCTAGCTCCAGAGCCGATCCCAGGATCGCTGTTCGTCCCATTCCGGAGTGGGCTCAAAGAACCCGGCACCGTCAATAAGCAGTTCCTTGACCGCCTCCATATTGAGATCGAAGCCCAGCCCCGGTTTCTCCGGTACCGGCACGTATCCCTCGTCAAATACCACCGTATCACCGGCAATCAGGCTGTACCAGGCATCGTTTTCTACTGAATGATGCTCCAGGGCCACAAAATTTTCGGTGGCTGCCGCTGCGTGTACAGAGGCAAAAAATCCGATGGGGGAACCCGCGTAGTGCAGGTACATCGCCAGGCCGCCCTGCTGGGCGTAATCCCCAATTCTCTTGGTCTCCAGGATCCCCCCTGTAGACCCAAGATCGGGATGCACCATATTCACCGCCTGCTTGTCTATCAGCTCCTTGAAGCCTCCCTCCAGGCCAAAGATATCTTCGCCGGTCATGGTGGGAGTGGTAGTAGAGCGGGTAATTTCTTTCCATTTGTCGATCCACTTCCATGCAACCATATCTTCCATATAGGCCAGCGTATAAGGTTCGAGCCTGTGAGCCAGCTTGATCGCTTCGTCGGTGTCAAAGTGACCGGTGTGATCGATGCCGAGCGGTATTTCGTATCCGATGGTATCGCGCATAACGCTTACATATTCCTCCAGTGCGTCCAGTCCTTTTTCCGTAATCTGGATACGGGTGAACGGGTGATCGATCTGCCCGTATTCCCCGTGCGTGCCGGAGTACTGGCTCTGCAGCTCCCGGCTGCCCTGCGGTGCGTGATGGTGCGTATTCACCAAGGCCCCTTCGATATCATCCAGCAGCCCGATGCCGATATCCATCTTCAGGGCGGTGTAGCCCTTGTCGACCCGGGTCTCTTTCATCCGCCTGGCAAACACGTGGGGATCGTCGGCCCCTGCAGTATCGGCGTAAAGCCGTACCTTGTCACGGTATTTCCCGCCCAGCAGCTGATAGACGGGCACCCCGTACGCTTTCCCGGTCAGATCCCAGAGGGCCGTTTCCACCCCGGACACGCCGCCGCCCTGCCGTCCGTGATCGCCAAACTGGCGGATAATTTTAAATATTTTTTCAACATTGCATGGATTGAGCCCCAGGATACGGCTCTTCAGCATCAACGCATAGCGGGGGTCGCCCCCGTCACGAACCTCCCCGAAGCCGGAAATTCCCTGGTTGGTATCGATCCGGATGATCGGTGTCCGGAAGGGAATACCGTCAATCTCGGCAATTCGCATATCGGTAATTTCGAGGTCGGACGGGGCGGAATTCCGGTTTACCCTTGAGGTGGCCTGCTCAAGCTGCTGTTCGTACGGGGCCATCAAGACAGCCCCCAAGCCCAGTCCTCCCATTCCCGCCTGCTTAATAAAATCTCTTCGATTCACACCCTTCTTGTTGGTTTCTTTACTCATAAGACTACATTTTTTGATTTTTTTATTCAGTGCTGCAAGAATTTCACCCTACTCTTCCAAGAGTTCGTCAATGGTTGCCTGGCCTACCCCGAACTTTTCCTGCAGCTCCTCGCTGTTGGACCGCAACCAGTTTTCAAAATCCTGCCGTATTTCGTCTGTCCACTCGGTATCCATCTGCCCGGCGGTGTAGGTACCGTCCTGCACGCGCTGGTGGGCAAAACCGTCTCGCAGACGGGTTCGCTCCGAATCGATCACGACTTCTTCTGCAAGATGAGCCGGGATGAAGATAACACCGGTCTGCTTGGCCAGTACCACGTCACCGGGCATCACGGTAGCTTCTCCAATCAGCGTCGGGGTATTCAGCCCGATCAGCATCATATGCTGAATAAAGGAGGGATCCCAGTCTCTGACAAAGGCGTTGAATCCCTCAATCTCGGAGAGGCCCTCTCGGTCACGGGAAGAACCTTCGAACACCACGCCGTTTCCGGAATTGGCATAAATGGTGTTGCCCAGCCGATCACCGATCAGCGTACCGTCTTTGATTTTGCCAAATCCATTGGCCACATACAGGTCGCCCTGGTTGAGCATATCTATCGGCCAGGTGTTGGTGGGACCGGTATGTCCGGCTTTCTCCTGTTGTTCCGAAATGTGCTTCTGCACGCCCGGTCGTGCAGGATAGTACGTCGCCGTTAACGCGCGGCCAACCATTACTTCCCCCGGTTTAAGTATTTTCCAGGGGCCTCCGGCAAACTGGTTGTGGTAGTCGTGCTGCCGCAGCGTTCCCCAGGCTTCTTCAATCGATACCTCTTCCATCCGCTCCAATACGTCGGCAGGCACCTTGGGACGGCCGTCCGGGTAGCGCTCCCCCTCCCACTCAGAGGTCATGGAAATCAAGGTTTGCCTGGGAATTTTTTGTGCGTTAAGGGGAACCTGCAGGCAAAGAATAAATGCGGCCACCAGCAGTATACCCTGTTTAAATCTTCTGGTAAAAAAATGCTCTAAAGGGTTCATTGTATCCATGGTTAATATGACTTTATATTTACATGTTATGTTTTACTTGATTTATTGACGATGTATCACTCTTATTCCTTTTACTTCACTGGAACTGTTCATCCCGGTTTCAGTCAGAATCCGACTTCCAGTCCAACCAAAAACTGTTTGGGCTGGGGATATACGAATCGGTCAATCCCGGCATCGCGGGCCGTTCCCGAGCTAAGCGAACCTATTTCCGGCTCCAGTCCGCTGTAACCGGTGAGTGTCAGCAAATTTTGAGCTGCCATGTATGCCCTGAGCTGACGAATGCCCGCCCGTTCGACCAGCTGCCGGTTAAAAGTATACCCGAGTGTGAGGTTTTTTATCCTCAGATATGAGCCGTTCTCCACATAGATATCGGAAAGGCGCGACATGTTGGAGTTCGGGTCCTGTGCGGCAACCCGGTGAATGTCGCTGTCGGAATTCTCGGGCGTCCACGCGTCCAGATATTCCGTTCCCTGGTTAAAATTCTGGCGAAAGTCCCGAAGCCATTTTATAGCCCCGTTAAGAATCTGGTTCCCGTAATTTCCCTGAATAAACAGGTTGAGGTCCACATTTTTATAGGTCAGGTCCGCAACAAACCCATAGGTAAAATCAGGAATCGGATTGCCTATGACGGTCTTGTCGTCGCTGTCGACCTGTCCATCCCCGTTCAAATCCCTGAAACGAATATCTCCCGGGGCGGTATAGCGGCTGGCGGTCGCTTGATCCCGCCCTCCATTGGGGTCCTGGTTCTGGCTGGCATGGCTGTACACTTCATCCCAGCTTCGAAAAAGTCCATCCGAGACATACCCGTAAAACTGGCCGATCGGTTCTCCCACCCGCGTGACCGATACGTCGGTGATATCATTGGCGATATCACCCTCAAAAATTTCCAACTGGTTGTTGGCTCCCAGGCTTTTTACCTCATTATCGATGGTAGTGAGATTTCCGGAAAGATCAAGGGTCAGCGCTCCCAGCGACTGCCGTAAAGAAACCGCGGCTTCGATCCCCTGGTTTTCAACCGTTCCTGCATTGATAAACGGGGGATTCAGCCCCACGGATTCAGGAATTGTGGCGGGCCAGATAAGGTCTTCCGTTCGGCGATTGTAGTAATCCAGATCCACTGCAAGCCAGCCATCGAACAAGCCCAGCTCAAATCCGATATCCGTCTGAACAGAGGTCTCCCAGGTGAGTTCATCATTGGCCAGTTCCTGTGGTCCAATGCCCTGCACCACCTGGTTACCGAGCACGTAATGGTAATCGGAACTGAGCCTGGCCGCCGTCGGGTAGTTGCCGAGCACCGACTGGTTTCCCAGCTGTCCCCACCCCGCGCGAAGTTTCAGGTGGCTGATGATATCGGAATTCTCAAGGAAGCGTTCTTCGCCCGCACGCCATCCGACTGATACCGAGGGAAAGATGCCCACCGGCTGGACGGCGTTAAACAGTTTGGAAGACTCATCGCGGCGGATATTGCCGGTAAACAGGTATTTGTTGTCATACGAATAGGTGATACGGCCAAAAATTGAACGCAGGGAGCTTTCCTGGATTTCGCTGTCAACTCCAAGCTGGGAAGAAGCCGCTCCGAGCGAGCGCACGTTGCGCGGCATCTGCTGCCCTGTGGCATTGACAACACTCGCGTTAAACGATTGGGCTGAAAATCCGGCCAAAATACCCAGTTGATTCTTTCCGAACGATCGATTGAAATTCAGGGTCTGCTCAATCAGGGGATTCAACTCCTGCGTCCTGGTTCTGTTCAGGAAAGAAAAGACCTCCAGCTTCCGGATCGATTCATAAAAATCGTTGTACACGCGGTCATCTGTATACCTGAAATCCATTCCCGCCTGCAGTTTATAGGTGAAGTGGCTCAAAAAATCCACCTCCCCGTAGAATGAGCTGATAACTGAATACCGGTCGCTGGTATTGTCAATCAGGTGAGCGTTGGCCACCGGGTTCTCGGCATCCTGTCCGTCTCCGGTCACCGGCCACCCAAATCCGCCGACGAAAGTGTCATCATACACCGGAACTGTGGGGGCCTGCTTTACGGCATGTTCAATAGTGCGGCGCCCCCCACTTGTGTCGTTCTGATCGATATCGCTTTTACTCAGCAGGACCGACCCCCCGAAAGTAACGTGATCACCCGCATCAAACCGGGCATTGGCACGAAGTGAATAGCGCTGGAAGCCAGATCCAACCATCGTACCCTGCTCATCGTAATATCCCAGTCCCAGGCTGTAGGTTGACCGGCTCCCCCCGCCGGAGATATCCAGGTTATAGTTTTTCAGCGGTGCGGCCCTGAACAGCTCATCCTGCCAGTCCGTGTTGTGCGGCGGGCGCTCTCCATTCTGAAAATTTGCCGGCAAACCCGAACTGTTCGGATCCGAATGGACGTCGCGGAGATAGGCGGCGTACTGCCGGGCATTCAGCACATCGTACCGCTTTGGCTGCACCTGGACGCCATACGATGACTCTGCGGAGACCTGCACCTGACCGTTTTTTGATCCACTTTTCGTGGTAACCAGTACCACGCCGCCCGAGGCGCGCGAACCATAAATGGCTGCGGCAGAGGCATCCTTGAGGATATCAATCGACTCGATATCACTGGGGCTAATCGTATTCAGGATCCCGTTCCCGGTCTGTCCCGTTGAGCTGCCCTGGATAGGCACGCCATCGATTACATACAGCGGCGACTCGGAGTTGATCGTCCCGATTCCGCGGATATTCACGTTTATTGAACCTCCGGGCTTTCCGCCCCCGGTCTGGACGACCTGCACTCCCGGGACCCTGCCCTGCAACGCTTGCTGGAGCGAGCGGTTCCCGGCACCGGCCGCTTCATCCATCTGTACGCTTCCGACCGAGCCGGTCAGCTGGCTTCGCAGCTGGGTACCATATCCCACAACCACCAGTTCTTCCATTGCCAGCGATACAGGCGTCAGCAAAAAGTTAACGACGGCAGTGTCTCCGCCGGTTACCGTTACCTGCTTACGCGCCGGGTTGTACCCCAGGTAGGAGGCTGAAAGGATATATTTGCCGCCCTCTATCCCGGAAATCGCGTACCGTCCCTCCCGATCCGTCGAGCTCCCCTGCTGCCGCTGGATCAGCCGTACACTGGCATTGGCAAGCCTGCGGCCCGTTTTGCGATCCATCACCTGGCCGCTGATGACCGCCCGGGCCCGGGTTTTCGCATTATTTTTTTTTCGTTCTTTCAGCACAACATATCCCCCTGGAAACGGTACAAATTGAATTTCCGAGTTGTTGAAAATAACCTGTAAAGCTTTTTCAAGAGTGTAGTTCTCAATGTGAACCGAGAATGTTCTCTTCTTTTCCATCACCCTGTTCCTGTACGAAAAACGGATATCGGCCTTGCGTTCCAGCTGCTCCAGAATTACCTGCAGCGGAGCCTCCGTAACATTCAAACTTACCTCCGTACGCATGAACCCTGAACCCTCCACATCTACCGCAGCCGTATCACGATCCGCGGAGTGCTGGGCAAACGTACTTTCATTTGTAAATGCCAGGCAACACACCGTCCATAATGAGACGTACGTACATGTTTTCAATCTATGTATGAAAAGTGCCATGCGCTATTCCGGCCTTAAACAAACCCCTTGAAAAAACCAGAGGGAGTGATCCACATCCATGATTCTCCAATCTCTGTATTTTCCCGACCTATTGTCAATTTTTTATGACACTTATTATCAAAAGAACTTTGCAAAACCCTCAATTCCTCGCTTTGGGAGTTGTACTCCCGTTTAAAAAGAGCACTAAGGTCGGTGCTACAACCACCTCCCAACAACATAGCAGGTTCTGCAAAGATCCTTTATCAAGAGGATCGTTTGCTGTTTTCATAACCACCCGGCGATTTGCCGGTGCCACTATCCCTATTCTTCCGGCTTCAGGATGATGTGCGTTCCCTGTTTTTCATACTCAATATCGAGTGAAAACATCAACACATCCAGAACGGTTGACAGAGACTCATTCCTGAATTCGGCGGTTACATTCCGCTTGTACAGACTTGAATCGGCTACCTCGAAAGTCAAATCGTAATGGTTGCCGAGTCGGTCGATCACCTCGGCAAGAGAGCTGTTTTCAAAGGTGAACACCCCGTCAACCCAGCTGATATATGAATTCAGGTTTACATTCTCCGGCCGACTCGGGATGCCGGTTGAGCCAACCCGGGTCAACTGACCGCGATTTAACCGCACGCTTTCTCTTATCGAGCCGCTGGTTCCCCTTTCGCTGTCCTGCAGTCCTTTTACGGCGACCTCCCCTTCAGCAACGACCACCTCGATGTTTTCGTTATGGGAATAGGAGTTGACATTAAACTTAGTCCCCAGCACCTCGATATCCGCGCGGGATGTGTGTACAACAAACGGCCTGTTTTTTTGTGTTATAACCTCGAAATAGGCCTCACCCTCTACAAGCTCGATCTCCCGGAGATCTCCATCGAACTTTTTCGGCAGCCGTATGGTACTGGCCGAATTGAGCCTGACCCGTGTACCATCGCTAAAGGTTACGCTGACCCGCTCGCCGGGCTGTGTGGCAATCTTTTCCATTACCGGGTTCGCCTGCTGGAGCATACCCGTCAAACGGGGAGAAAGCAGCAGGTATGAAACAAATCCCATTAATAGCAGAGCCGCTGCAAGTCCCACTCCCCATTTGACACGCCTGGATTTTTTACGCCTGCCGGAAGGTGAACGCTGCTGGCTTCCGGATT
Organism: Halalkalibaculum sp. DA384; assembly: GCF_043951955.1. Classification (NCBI taxonomy): domain Bacteria; kingdom Pseudomonadati; phylum Balneolota; class Balneolia; order Balneolales; family Balneolaceae; genus Halalkalibaculum; species Halalkalibaculum sp. DA384. The sequence goes on from NZ_JBINJE010000003.1 coordinate 34,573, forward strand.
GGGATCCAAAGCTCGATTCTGTCTTGCCCGGAACATTCAGTTCGTAAATGGGTGTTTCTGCTTCTTCGTGCTCTTCAATCCGCTGTTCGACACTCCGCCAACTGTTTTCTTTGTTTCTCTCAAGCCGAAAATTCCGGGTTTCTTCCCATGTCCTCTTTAGTTCTTCATATTTCTCATTGATCTCCGGGTTGGTGCGTATCAACTCTTCAACCCCTTTTTTATCTTCCGTCGTACATTCCCCCCGGATGTAACGGATCAATATTTTTTCCAAATTTGATCTACCTTCCATCTTCACAAATCAAATAATATCAATATGTTTTTTCGCCTGTTATGAGACTTTTCCAGCCGCCGACAGCTTTGACAGCAACACCGAACCCCCCCCGTAAGGTGAATAATTTTTCTGACTATTTCAGTGTCAAAAACAATGATTTTTTGCCTCCGGGGGTATAAGTAGATAATAATACGTTCGTGGGAAACGATACCACGACAGTATTTTTCAAACAATCAGATTTCTTCAAAAAAATTTAGCCCCGCTTCCCGTTGCAGAGGGGTTTCTTTTATGTTTATTTGAACGAGAAACAACCCGATCAAGGAAATTACCATGCGTTAACCTATTAAATGACAGTAACGAATCACAGATCCCGCTACCAAAAAAATGGCGGTTTCCTCTATTTCCGCACGCGGAAAACCTGCAGCGAATCGTTGTTATTGCCCACCAACAGGGCTGTTCCCCCGGCAGTCCTGATCAACGCCAGGTCTTTTACATTACCGGGTGCTACAAACCCGCTCTGGAAGGGGGAAACCGGGGTAAAATCCCCACCGCCGTCTCCCAGCAACAGCAGTCCGTTGCCTCCATCGTTCGGCGCTGTCTGCGGAGCTGTTTCGTACAAATTCCCTGCAATAACAATGTCAAGATGGCCATCCCCGTTAAAGTCACCGGGAATAATATCATTTACCGTGGAAAACTGCGCCTCGTTCGGCAATTGACGCTGCCTGAAGGTACCTTCACCCCTGTTCTCAATATAGATACTGGCCAAATTTTCGGCCTGGTAGTGCAGCGCGTCATCCCTGTTTTCGCGTCCAATGATATCGCTGACGGTAGCATCGGCATAGCTGCTGAAACTCTGGTAGCGCCGCATCAACCTTGACATCTGGTCCTGCAGGGCACGCATTCCTGCCAGTGGATAGGAACCATTCTCTTTTCGGACAGCCAGGATCGCATCGTACGACTGGTTCCCGTCAAAATCACCGGCATAGACCTCCATGATCTCCTGCTGATACGTTTTGTAATTGCTGTTCAGTCCCAGATTTCCCGCTACCAGGTCCTTGTCGCCGTCCCCGTCAAAATCTCCTGATGCCAGGCTATACCACCAGCCGGTCGGGTGATCCATATCCAACGATTTGGTTACGTTTTTAAATGAACCGCCGGTATTCCTGAAAAACGTAACCGGCATCCAGACGCCCGTGGTTACCAGATCGAGGTCGCCGTCGCCGTCAAAATCGATCCATTCAGCATCTGTCAGGAGTCCCGATGCCGCCAACTCCGGGGCCACCTGACCGGTTACATCCGTAAAAGTTCCCTTTTCATTGTGCAGGATATAACTGTTGGCAGGACGCGGGTATTGACCCGGAACAAGGCGTCCCCCCACAAAGAGATCCATATCACCGTCGTTGTCATAGTCAGCGGGCTTAACAGTCGAGCCGCTCGTGAGCATCTCGGGCAGGGCGTCCTCCGACCGTAAAAATGTTCCATCCCCCGCATTGATATACAAGCGATCCTGCAGGAGTCCGGAAGCCGGCGAAAACTCGTTGCCCCCGCTCACCACGTATAGATCGGGGTGACCATCTCCGTTGGCATCAAAAAAGGTGGCGTCAACATCTTCATACTCCTGGTCATTACCCCAGGGTTGTTCTGCCGTAGACTCCCGAAAGGTTCCATCCGGCTGCTGCAGGAACAGGCTTCCCGGCGATCCTGCAGCCCCGCCAATATAAAAATCATCACTGCCATCGCCGTTCACATCGCCCACGGCGATCCCGGGTCCCAGCCTGGACAGCATGTGGGGCAGCAGCGGCTCTTTGTCAAAATCGTTATACTCATTTTCACGATGAACATACGCCGCGTTTATCGCACCAGGATCTATTTCAGAAAAATATTTTGGGGATTGATTCACTTCCCGTCTGGGAGAAGAGGATTGGGCCTCCCGGTAGTGAAGCGTGATTTTAGTTCCGGCCTCCAGGTTTGTCTTTAATTGATAGCGTCCGTCGGGCCAGGTCACCTCGAGGGAATCAACGGTGCCGGCCTTGCCGAGGCCGAAGTGGAGCACCGGCGGCAACGAGGACTGGTACCCACGGTAAGGCGACATATAGGCATACTGGGATCTGCCGCCGGCAGAGACCCGCACTTTTGCGCCGATTCCGTGGGTATTCAGGGAATCACCCCGCAGCTGGACTCTCAGATTGTGATGGTCTTTTTTCAATGTATCAGCCCGATTTTCATACACGAGGGCCGGTTCGTTGATATTGTTGATCACCAGGTCCAGGTCCCCGTCCCCGTCCAGGTCGGCATTCACCGCGCCGTAGGAGTATGAGGGGCTTTCAAACCCCCAGGCTTCCGACCGGTCTCGAAACGTCAAATCACCCTGGTTCCTGAACAGGTAATTCTCGACTTTAATGGAATCGAGTTGATTAATTTTCATGAATTTGGTTGTGTCGTGGGCTTCGTTATCCCCAAACATTACGGCCCGATTCAGATCTATGATGTAGTCAAAATCGTTCACTTTTTTGGGATATCCGTTGGTGATCATGACATCCTTGTGGCCATCGCTGTCGTAATCCCCAAACAGGGCGCTCCAGCTCCAGTCAGTATATCCCACACCTGCCAGCTTCGCAATTTCACTGAATATAACATTCCCCTCCCTGTCGCGGCCGTTGCTCATTTGCAGGGTATTCATCGGGAACTGGGGCATGTAGCCGCGTTCATACAGCTCCTTCACATGCTCATAATCTGAGGCGCCGGAGACCTTTTTCTGGCCCTCCAGGGAAGGCGGCATCATATCCACCTGCAGGATATCGGGCCAGCCATCGTTGTTAAGGTCGGCGGCATCCGTGCCCATACCGGCAAAACTGGTATGCTTGAGGGAGGTCTCCGCCCGGTCGGTGAAGGTGCCATCGCCATTGTTCATGTACAGAAGATCGTCGCTTTGGATATCGTTGGAAATATACAGGTCCGGCCAGCCGTCCCGGTTGAAATCGTGTACCGCGATACCGAGGCTGTATCCCTCTTTCCTTATGCCCGCCTCCGCCGATACGTCCGTAAATGTGCCATCCCCGTTATTTCTGTAGAGGGCGTCCGTACTGAGTGCAGTGCCGTCGTTGATCTCATCGCGCACGCCCACGCTGTTATCCCGGGAAAACGATCCCGGAAAATTGTTCATCAGGAAGGCGTCGAGATCTCCGTCGCGGTCATAATCCAGAAAAGCAGTATGCGTGGTATACCCGGTGTCGGCAAGTCCAAATTTTCGGGCCCGTTCGGTAAATGTGTTGTCACCATTATTGATGAACAGCTTGTTCCGCCGCTCTTCGGGTGTTGAGCCCTCCGGTCCGGACATCGAAACGTAAATATCGAGATCTCCGTCCCCGTTGATATCGACCATTGATGCCCCGTTCGCCCACCCGGTCGTTCCCGTGCCGGAAATACTGGTAATATCCCTGAATTCCATATTTCCCTCATTCAGGTACAAGCGGCTGGAAACCATATTCCCGGTCAGGTACAGATCGGGACGTCCATCTTTGTTGATATCTCCCACCGCCACTCCGCCGCCGTTGTATATGTAGGGAAAGGTTATGACGTTAAAATCGACATCGTAGGTAATATCGTTGCTGAAATCGATGCCGGTTCGGTCAGGCGGGAGCTCTTGGAAAAGCGGGTCGGTCTGCTTGTCACTTGTCAGGCTGCATGCCCCCACCATCAAAGCAGTGAATGCAACCCAGCCGGCGAACCCGCATCTTATATTCATTTTGTCTATCCCTGTTACTGAATATTTGGAAGGTTTTTCAACATCCTGTTGTGAAGCAGATAAAAATATAGAGAATGGAAACCGGAAAGCTAAGTTCCGATTCCACATTCTCTATAAAAAAGCAGAGTATACTATTTTCCGGGGCTTAGTATCCCGGGTTTTGATCCTCTTCGTCGGTCATTTCGGTGTTGGCGTTGATCTCTTCCTGCGGGATGGGGAACACCTCATGTTTTCCCGCCTGGAACGAGTCCCATTCATCCGCGGCCATGCCCCATCGCACCATATCAAAGAACCGGGTCTGCTCACCCGCCAGCTCCAGTCGCCGTTCGAGGACCAGCCAGTCGAATGCCTGGTCTTGTCCCGCATTGGTATCGCGATCGGCCAGGATGTTACCAGTGGGATCGGCTCGTCTCCGGATCTCATTGATCAGCTCAATACCCTCCGCAACCTTGGCACCGCCCTGCATGATTTTGGCCTCCGCCATCATCAGCAGAACATCGGCGTAGCGGATAACATCCATGTTGGCATCCGATTCGCTGTTTTCCGCCTCATCGGTTTTTTGATATTTCTTCCAGGCCCAGCCCTTTCCGGCAAAATCATACGGCTGCCCCCGGTAGGTGCTGTTCGGACCAAAATAGAACGCCTCCAGCCGCGGGTCATCACTGTCATAGGCGTTGATCAGGTCTTGGGCTGGGACAGCATTATAGAAGGCAAACCCGTCAACCCCGTATTCCTGGGGACGAATGGAGGTTTCGTTGCGGCCGGTGCCGTCGGTAGACCAGCCGAATCCGGTACCCGACTTAAACTGTACCTCGAAGACCGCTTCCTTGTTATTATTTTCATCCGGATGGTGATTCCACCGCATCGCCTGTATTGCGTTGTCGATGGTGTTGCCGCCGTAGTCACTTGCCCGCTCAAGGTCATATACGCCCTGGTCGATCACCTGCTGAAAGGCGGTTTCCGCGGCTGAATATTCCTCCTGGTAGAGATGAGCTTTACCCAGCAGGGCGTAGGCTGCTCCCGTGGTTGCCCGGCCTTCTTGTGCTGCAGGATATCCTCCTTTTTGAGGGAGTACGCCGGCAGCTGCACTCAGATCGGTTTCAACCTGGGTCCAGATCTCTTCTTCAGAAGCCCGCGGGGTGTGGAGCTCGTCGAGATTTTCGACCAGCCGGAGAGGGCCACCCCCATAGATGGCGTTGATATAAAAGTAGGCCAATCCCCTCAGGAAGGTTGCTTCCGCAACCACGCGGTCGCGTACCGCAGTATCTATATCCTCCATCTGGCCGACGTTCAAGATGGTGGAGTTGGCCTTGGAAATCATATCATACAGGTTGTCCCATGGAGTGGTAATATGAGTATTGCCAGAGGGACCGTAGTTATGGTTCAGCAGTTCAAGCGGAGGGCCCTGGGTGTTGCCGGTCGTTCCCACTTCCTGACCGGCAAAATCGAGCATAAAGAAGATGCTCCGCCCCCAGAGACCGTGCGCCTGTAGCATAGCGTATGCCGAGTTCACGGATGCAAGTGCCTGCGCTTCAGTCTGATAGAAGGTGTCGGAGTTGACGCTGTTGCTGTCAGACTTCTGCAGGAAGCTGTCCGTACAGCCCGCATAGAGGAGGGCCGTAACAACCAATGAGAGTGTTATTAAGGTTATTCTCTTCATAATTATCTGTTCTTTATTAATTGAATTTCGTTCGTCAAAGCCGGAGGCGAATTAAAACCCAAGCTGTATCCCAACAAGGAATTGCTTTGCCTGGGGATACACAAACCTGTCGATCCCGGCATCACGCGCCGTACCGGTGCCCAGCGATCCTATTTCGGGTTCAAGTCCGCTGTAGCCGGTCAGCGTCAGCAGGTTGCGTCCGGTGGCGTACACCCTGAGGCGATTTGCGCCGGCCTGACTTACCAGGTCGCTGTCAAATGTATACCCGATTGTCAGCGTCTTAACCCGCAGGTATGAGCCATCTTCAACATACAGGTCCGAAAGCCGAGACATGTTGGAATTTGGATCAAGTGCGGCCACGCGGTGGACATCGGTGTCCGTATTATTGGGAGTCCAGGCATCCAGGTACGCGGTTCCCTGGTTAAAGTTTTGACGAAAATCCTGCAGCCACTTGGTGGCGCCGTTCAGAATATCGTTGCCGTAATTCCCCTGGATAAACAAGTTGAAATCAATATTTTTATATGCCAGATCAGCCGTGAAGCCGTAGGTGAAATCAGGAATCGGGTTCCCGAGGATGGTTCGGTCGTCGGGACTGATCTGCCCGTCCCCGTTAAGATCGTTGAACCGTATATCTCCGGGAGCGGTGTGCTGGCTTGCTGTTGCCTCATCACGACCGCCATTGGGATCCTGGCTTTGCGTGGCGTGATTGTACACCTCGTCCCAGTCCTGGAACAGCCCGTCTGAGACATAGCCGTAAAACTGCCCGATCGGTTCTCCGACCCGTGTCACGGAGACCCCGGTTACATCATCGGCAATGTTGCCTTCAATGATTTCCACCTGGTCGTTGGCTCCCAGGCTTTTAACTTCGTTTGAGATGGTTGTAATATTGCCGGAAAGATTCAGGTTCAGATCCCCGATCGATTTCTGATAGGAAACGGCTGCTTCGATCCCCTGGTTTTCCACCGTCCCGGCGTTGATAAACGGGGGATTCAGCCCTACCGATTGCGGAACCTGGGCGGTCCAAAGCAGATCTTCGGTCGTCCGGTTGTAGTAGTCGAAATCCAGTGAAATCTGATCGTTGAGCAAGCCAAGCTCGAACCCGACATCGGTCTGAACCGAGGTCTCCCAGGTAATATCGCGGTTGGCCATGGTCTGCTGGCCGATTCCCTGGACCTCTGTATCGCCCAACACATAAAAGTAATTGGTGCTCAGGCTCACCGTGGTGGGATAATTGCCCAGTACCGACTGGTTGCCAAGCTCGCCCCAGCCCGCCCTGATCTTCAGGTTGCTGATCAGGTCCGAATCTTCCAGAAAATCCTCTTCACTGACTCTCCACCCCACCGACACCGAGGGAAATACCCCGACCGGTTCAGTTGCATTAAAGAGCTTGGAAGACTCGTCGCGCCGTATATTTCCCGTAAACAGGTACTTGTTGTCGTATGAATAACTTACACGCCCGAAAAGCGACCGCAGCGAACTCTCCTGGATCCCACTGTCTACCCCCAACTGCGAAGAAGCCGCTCCAAGAGAACGCACATTTCGCGGCATCTCCTGCCCGCTGGCATTTACGAAATCACTGTCAAACGACTGGGCAGAAAACCCGGCCAGCACGCTGACGTCGTGCGCACCGAAGGTTTGATCATATGTCAGTGTCTGTTCGATCAGCGGATTCAGGTTCTGGCTTCTCGTTCTGTTCAACGAAGAGAAGGCGTCAAGCCTTCGAGTAGTCTGGTAGTAGTCGTTGTAGGTGCCGGAATCCTGGTACCGAAAATCGATTCCCGCCTGCAGCTTGTAGGTAAAATGCTGAAGGAAGGTGACCTCCCCGTATACGGAACTGACAATAGAGTATCGATTGATGGTATCATCGATCAGGTGAGCAGTGGCAATCGGGTTGGAAGCATCCTGCCCGTCGGCCGTCACCGGCCACCCGAAACCACCGACAAAAGAGTCGTCATACACGGGAACCGTGGGCGCCTGCTTTACCGCGTGTTCAATAGAACGGCGTCCGCCGCTGCCGTCATTTTCCGAAATATCGCTTTTACTCAGCAATACTGAACCGCCAAAGTTAATATTATCGGACGCGTCGAACTGGGTGTTGGCCCTAAGGGAGTAGCGCTTGAAGCCTGAGCCGACCATTGTTCCCTCCTGGTCCATATATCCCAGTCCTATGCTGTAGGTTGAACTTTCTCCACCACCGGAAATATCCAGGTTGTAGTTTTGCAGCGGTGCGGCCCTGAACAGCTCATCCTGCCAGTCTGTGTTGTGCGGCGGGCGCTCTCCATTCTGAAAATTTGCCGGCAGTCCCGAGCTGTTGGGATCGGAGTGCACGTCGCGAAGATATGCGGCATACTGCTCGGCGTTTAGCACATCATACCGTTCCGTTTGCACCTGGGTTCCATACGAGGTTTCCACATTCACCTGGACCTGTCCGCCCCGGGTTCCTTTTTTCGTGGTGATCAGCACCACTCCGCCCGAGGCCCGCGAGCCGTAAATAGCGGCGGCCGAGGCGTCTTTTAGGATATCGATCGACTCGATATCGTTGGGATTGATGCTGTTGAGCACACCGGTGCCAGTCTGTCCGGAGGGACTGTCCTGGATCGGAACCCCGTCAATTACGTACAGGGGCGATTCAGAATTAATTGTGCCGATCCCCCGGATATTTACGTTGATCGCCCCGCCTGGCTTTCCACCGCCGGTCTGGACGACCTGCACCCCTGAAACGCGTCCCTGCAGCGACTGTTCCAGAGAACTTTCGCCGGCACTGACCGCTTCGTCCATCTCTACGCTCCCAACCGAGCCGGTAAGCTGTCCCCGTGTCTGCGAACCGTAGCCCACAACAACGAGCTCTTCCATGTCGACGGCCGACTGCACAAGTTCAAAGTTGACCTCGGTGGTCTCCCCGGAAACCACGGTAATCTCCTGGGTCGCCTGCTGATAGCCGATAAACGTTGCAACCAGCGTATAGCTTCCGGGATCCACATCCGAAATGGTATACTCCCCGTTGGCATCGGTGGAAGCACCGGTTTGGGTTCCCTGGATCGATACGTTGGCTCCCGGCAATGTCTCCCCTGAGTTGCCATCGATTACTGTTCCTGTGATTGTTCCCTGGCTATACCCACTTGCGGCAAGAAAAAACGTGAAACACGCAAGCAGAATAAAAACAATGTTGTACCTCAACTTTGTATTCATTCTGTTATCTCCATTTTGTAGAATTAACATCATTTTGAGCAGTAGCCCCCCCTGTAAAGCGGGAGCCCTCAGCATGATGACGAAGTTAATTGTATGAGAAGGAAAGCAGAGACTGGCAGCTCATTGTTACCACACAGTATATCTGCCGGTAACAATACATGTATATCCCATAACTTTTTCCCTAAGTTTCACTTCCCTTCTGCCCATAGTACGTACAGTTCAGATCATCCCATGACAGCGATGGTTGATTTTTTTGTATTGGACCCCATTCCCCACGGGTAACAGGTCAAACGCTTAAACAGTGAACCGGCTTTCATTACAAAAGGGCTTTGCAATAGTGGCGGGTTGATAAAATTGGTCGTTTATTCAGAGGGAGGCAAGTACTTCTCTCAGTGTATTCAGCGCTCTGACGATTTGGGTTTCGACAGTGTTTACGGATATATCCAGGGTCTCGGCAATCTCCTTGTAGGTCATCCTGTTGTATCGGCTCATAATAAAAATCAGCCGCCGTCTCTCCGGCAGTTCTTCAATTGCCGCCTGCACATGCTCCAGCTTCATCTTTTTATCGAGCTGGTCATCCAGGTAATCGGGATGTTCAGAAAATTTACGAAGCGCCTTTTTTTCATTTTCCCATTCCAGAACGGTTGAACGGTGCCGCAAAAAATCGATCGCCAGGTTCCGGGCGATCATATACAGCAGTGATTTTATTTTTCGGTTCGGATCCAGCTTGTGGCGCCCCTTCCACACTTTAACAAACACATCCTGGACCAGCTCTTCCGCGATATCCTCGCGCTTGATGTATCCCCAGACAAACCGGTGCAGATCGTCGTAATAGGTTTGAAAAAGCTTCTCAAACGCCTGTTTATTCCCATTGCGGATCGCTTCTATCCACTGGTCAGAATTTTCAACAGAATAGTTGAGTGCAGTCTCCACAATCAGATCAGTATCTTTAAATAAACTTCAACAACAGTTAAAAAAACCGGGAAAATAATCCCGGTAAATTTCGTTTAAGTATACTAGCGGCAGGGCTTTCGTGTCCAGTCAACCATACCCACTAGGGTTTACGGGATACTGGAACGCAGATGAGGCTGATACTGCGGTTGAACCCCAAGATGGTGTACAAACAGACCTTCACATGATATCCGTGTAGAATCAGCCTGACCGGTGGTATCCGCGTTCTGCCAGTTACGGCCGAACCAGGGTTTGACACGACACTGGTGCTATTACATCATCATCTTTTAATCCCCTGAGTGATTCTAAAGAATTATATTACTTCTATGATCCCGTGGTTTCTAAAATTAATTCGTATTCAAAATATAGAAATGGATCTTTCATGCAAAAATATTTCCATCCTCCTTCACCCCACTCCCGGATTGAAGAGCGCCACAGCCCCCTGACTCCTCCGAGTATCACTTTCCATGCTGTAAAAAGAAAGCGGGGAGATTGCGCTATTTTGTCTCTGATGTTCCCCTTTAAGCTCCGTATATTTAGCTGTTATGGCACGAAAAAAATTTGATATCCCCGACATCTATCGATCCCCGATCATCCGAAAAGTGAAGGAAGCGAACAAGGTGGTGGATCCGCGGAAAAAAGATGTAGAACCATCACTGTTGGACTTTGGGCCGGTCCGCTTCCATATTCCGCGCCATTTTGGCTTCTGTTACGGCGTGGAAAATGCTATTGACATCGCCTACAAAACGGTTGAGCAGTACCCGGACCGCGATATCTACCTGTTGAGCGAGATGATCCACAATCCCACTGTAAACGAAGACCTGCAGGCGCGCGGTGTTAAGTTTCTGTTCGAAACCGACGGTACGGAGCTGATCCCGCTTTCCTCGCTCGATGAGGAGGATATTGTCATCGTCCCCGCGTTTGGAACTACGCTCGAGATACAGCAGAAGCTGAAAGAGCAGGGGATCGATCCCTATGAATATAATACCACCTGCCCCTTTGTGGAGAAGGTATGGCGCCGGGGAGAGCAACTGGGTAACAAGGGATATTCCTTGGTGATCCACGGCAAACACCGCCATGAAGAGACCCGCGCCACCTTTTCGCACAGTGCCGAACATTCCCCCTGTGTGGTGGTGTTGAACCCCGAAGAGGCGACCATCCTGGCTGATATCATGACCGGGGAACGTCCCGTCGCTGATTTTGAAACCTATTTCGGACACAAAAGTACTGAGGGGTTCGATCCGCTGGAGGACCTGGAACGGTTTGGCGTTATCAACCAGACGACGATGCTTGCCACCGAAACGAAAGAGGTGATGGAGATCCTGAAACAGGCCGCGGCCCAGCGGCACGGCCAGTCGAACGTGCTGGAACATTTCGCCGACACATCCGATACGCTCTGTTATGCCACCAACGAAAATCAATCGGCAACCATAGCCCTTACCGAAACGGAATCTGACCTTGCGGTTGTGGTGGGCGGATACAACTCCTCCAACACCATGCACCTGGTTGAAATCCTGGAGCATCACTTCCCGACCTACCACGTTCGCGATGCCGAAGAGATTTCATCGCCCGACCTGATCCGCCATTTTGACCAGTGGGACAAAGAGGTAAAAACAACGGAAAGCTGGCTGCCAACCGACGCTGACAACCGGCCGGTCACTATTTCCCTGACTTCGGGCGCCTCCTGCCCCGATGTACTTGTGGATGAAGTACTGCTGAAAATTCTTTCTTATTTCGAGGATGCAAAAGAGGTGGAGGAGGTAATCAGGCCGTTTGAAAAGAAGCTGGATGAAGTGGCCTGAAGTTATTATTTGCAATCATCGGTTGTGAGTGCGGGAGCAGCGGTTTAGTCAGGGCATTCTCAAAAAGTCATCCTCTTTTCTTGTTCATTTTTTGAGTGATCAAAAAACGAACCTAAAAAAATCACCGTCCAGGGGATGGGAGTTGGGAATATAGATTGAAGAATTATGAATTTTGAAGGGGTGGCGGGATGGAGAATGCGGGTCCTTCCCCCTTGTGGCAGTTATGATTGAAAAGCTGGAAGTGATGTTCGAAGGGGGTGCAGGGAGATGAGTAATGAAAAATAACAACCAACGGCGTGTTATTTTGAGTACAGGAGCATCGGAGAAAAAATGCCGCCCTGGCTTCCCGGCCTTGAATGGGGCGCGGAAGCCAACGTAGGCGATTGTGGATGTTGCACCGGTGAAAACTATGATAGCGAGCAACCAGCGTTATGGACCATCAACATCCACGCCTGCACAGGCTGCAGCATTTGCCCCATTCGCAGCCTTTTCTGGTTCCTTTTGGATCAAGCCAAAAGGAACACCTCTACCCGCTGACGACTTCAAAATAGGAGACCTCCTTTGGCTTGTGCGATTCAATCTCAATATGGTATTGATCCGTGGGGACCTCTATGCGGGGAGTTACAAATCCGGTCGAATCGGCCCGCAGGGTGCTGTACGGAACAATGGCGGTAATCGGATTGCGATCCTGTACCTCGGAATACTCCTCTATAGGAACCGTGTACCGGACGGTTATATATGCCGGGCTGAACGTAATATTCTGTCCTGCGGGCAGGTTGCTCGCCCTGACAAACACCCGTGTTTCTCCTTCGGTATACTGGGCGACGCCGGCAGAATACTGGACCGCATCGGCAGAGATCGACAGGAGCTTGGAGGGTTTCTTCAGGCTGATGGGTCTAGAGATGTCAGAGCGGATCCCCTCCAGGTGTACCGAGTCGGTCTCCCACGCCTCAATTTCGTTCACAATGGAGGACGCCCCCGATATGGTGATACTGTCTGGCGACAGCCGCGGCTGTTCTATAAAGTCGTACTGCCGCTCAAATTGCACCGACACCCGCGGCCGAACCGGCACTTTTTTTGATGCCTTCTCCTCCAGGTTGAGACTTAAAACAAGCGGCTGCACCTTTTGCACGTCGATATCCGGTATCGCGTTCATCTGCTGCTGTACCTGGTCGTACAGGTTAACCTCCCCGGAAGTCACATCCACAAAAATCTGCGGTGGATTGTTATAAAGATTGAGCAGTTTCCAGCCCTCTCCCTGCACGCTGACAGTCGCAAAATCCGGCAGATCCTCGGCCAGGGCCCGGTCATCGGGAATATTACCGAGTTCAATCGGCAGATTTACATTCAGTACATAGGCCCGGCTCAGGTTTACCAGGAACCAGAGACAAAGTGCCAGGATCAGCGATATAATAAACACGACGATCTTCTCCCGCGAGTACTCTTCCGTGCCCTCATCATCCACCCGCTTCAACAGTTTATCCCAGAATGCCCAGAGGCGGTCGGTGATCGTGCTTAAATTTATGTTGCTCATAGTCTGTTCAATTAAATGAAAAACTGTTGACCGTCTTCAGCAATCAAGAACGAACGACAATCTCCTTTACTATTTTGTCGCCAACTTCCCGGTTCAGTTTTTTCTGAATCTGAAACCGCTGCATGTGGATCTCATGCCGCCAGGCCGGGTCTTTAACATGGATAATCAGCTTTCCGTCCTTGAAATAGATGTTATCGGTTTTTTCTGCGATCTTCTCCCCCACCGATTTCGACCAGATCGAAAGTATCATTCCCCGTTTCAATTTATTTTTATGGGGATAATCATCCAGAAAGTTCTTGAGCAGATCTTTCAGGGCTTTCGGTTTATTCCTGCTAAAACGTGCCATGGTTTAAGACTTTACAAATTTACAACTGTTCTATGACAAAATCTTGAACTGCAAGGTTGCCAAATACCGCATCACATGCCAATAAAACAGCGCATAGCTGAATGATTTTTTGCGTTTGCCAGGCGCTTGCCGATTCTTTGCATCAGCGGAAATTTGCAGCATCCTGTATGCTGAAGTTCCCGCGTTATCATCGGGTTAGACTTCGTGAACGGTTCCGTCCTTCACCCTGTATTTTCTGTTTTTTTGTCCGTCAAACGTTACATACCGGTCGAACGGAACCGGGTTTGCGGATGTGATAAACGTTTGCCCGGCGTGGTCCTCAAGCGCCTTGAGCAGTACTTCGGTACGCTGCTTGTCAAGATCGCCGAACACATCGTCCAGCAAAAATATGGGCAGATCGTCCAGCTCATCAGAAAAATAAAAAAGTTGAGCCAGCTTCAAAGCCAGGGCAAACAAGCGGTGCTGTCCCTGCGAGCCATACTTTCGAAGCTCAAAATCATCGAGATAAAACACGATTTCATCCCGGTGGGGGCCCACAACAGTAACTTCGCGCTCCATTTCGTGTTCCCGTTTTTCTTCGAGCGCCTGCTCATACCGTTCCCTGACCACTTCGGGAGACTCCGAGGGAATGCAAAACGTCTGGTACTCCAGGCCCGGGCGGTGCTCCATCCCTGAAATTAGCTCGTACTCCCTGGCCAGGTAGTCCTGGAACTGGTTCAACACCTCGGTACGCTTGGCCACAATGCGCGAACCGTGCTCAACCAGCTGCACATCCCACGGTTCAAGGTGGGCCGCCAGTACCCGCCGGCTGCCCCTGAACTCCTGCAACAGCTTGTTCCGCTGCTTGCGCACCTTGCGGTAATCCATCAGGTCTCTCAGGTATTTTGGGGAGATCTGGCTGATAAACGAATCGATGAAGGATCGGCGTTCCGTGGGACCTTCGCTGGTGAGCTTTTTATCTTCAGGCGCCAGTACCACCACCGGCACCATGCCGATCAGGTCGGAGAGGCGATCCAGCGGACTCTCATTCACAAATATTTTCTTCCCCTCTCCCCCCGAGTAGGAACAGCCCACATCAAAACTTGAACGGATATTGCCCTCAAAATGTCCCTTGATCATAAAAAAAGTGGAATCCTGGTTTACGACATACCGGTCGCTGCTGGCTACAAAACTTCGGCTCATACACAGATAATGTACCGCATCAATCAGATTGGTTTTGCCGGCCCCGTTCGGTCCCGTAATCACATTCAGGTGCGGCACCCACTCTACCTCGGTATCGGTGTGATTTCTGAAATTTTGTAATTTGAGCCTGGTGATCTCCATGATCAAACAATTCGAATAAAAGAGCTATAAACTAAAATAGCGAGGAAGCTAATTTCCTCGCTATTTAGCAAAAAGGCTTTGCAAAACCGGTTGTGCCAATTCCGCCATTTTCAGATTACAAACAGGCTGCCTTCAAGCCCATACCTGTTTGAGCCGTTAAATTCCAAATGCATCCATGCCGGGGAAAATCGCGTTGTCACCGAGCTGCTCCTCGATGCGCAACAGCTGATTGTATTTGGCCACGCGGTCGGTACGACTCATTGAGCCGGTCTTAATCTGGCCGGCGTTGGTGGCTACGGCCAGGTCGGCAATGGTGGTGTCTTCAGTTTCGCCGGAGCGGTGGGAGATCACGGCCGTGTAATCGTTCTTGTGAGCCATCTCGATGGCATCCAGCGTTTCAGTCAGCGTACCGATCTGATTTACCTTGATAAGGATGGAGTTGGCGATCCCCTCTCTGATGCCGCGGGCCAAGCGCTCGGTGTTAGTCACAAACAGGTCGTCACCCACCAGCTGTACCTTGTCGCCGACCGCATCCGTCAGCTGCTTCCAGGCCTCCCAGTCATCCTCGGCCATCGCATCTTCAATGGAGACGATGGGATATTGGTCGACCCAGCTGCTCCAGAATTCGACCATGTCGGCGGTATCGCGCTCACTGCCGTCGCTCCACCGGAATTCGTACACGCCCTTTTCCTCGTTATAGAACTCGGAGGTGGCCGGATCCAGTGCAATGACGACATCCTCTCCGGGCTGGTAGCCCGCTTTTTCGATCGCCTCGAGAATCACTTCCACCGCCTCCTCATTTGATTTGAGGTCAGGCGCGAATCCACCCTCATCACCGACAGCGGTACTGTATCCCTTGCTTCCCAATACTTTTTTCAGGTTGTGAAACACTTCGGCCCCCATTCGCACCGCCTCGGAAAAGGTGGGAGCACCGCCGGGCATAATCATAAATTCCTGCAGATCCACATTATTGTCGGCGTGCGAACCTCCATTAATAATATTCATCATCGGGAGCGGCAGTACTTTTGCATTAATCCCGCCGATGTAGCGCCAGAGTGGCAGATTCAACGCATTGGCCGCGGCCCGCGCAGTAGCGAGCGAGACCCCCAAAACAGCATTGGCCCCAAGCCTGGCCTTGTTACCGGTACCGTCAATTTCCAGCAATGTATTATCGATCTCCACCTGGTTGAATATTTCATAGCCAATCAGCTCATCCCTGATAATCGTATTTACATTTTCGACGGCATTGGTGACCCCTTTGCCCAGGTAGCGATCGGCGTTTTCATCCCGCAGCTCTACCGCTTCGAACTCTCCTGTTGAAGCCCCTGAAGGAACAGCGGCCCGACCGACAACTCCGGAATTCAGCAGCACCTCCACTTCCACTGTCGGATTTCCCCTGGAATCAAGTATTTGCCTGCCAATAATTTCGTCAATAAAACTCATGTTTCTACTGATTTTAGTTACCCGTGGTTTAATAATTACAGGTGGGAATGTACGAGGATTTTACCTGCGGATAAAGTTTAATAGTCTTGGGGCATGAGTCGTGGGTTTTGAGAAATTCTACTCAAGATCACTACCCAAGACCCATGACGCACGACTCACGACCATATCTACCACATGCCGCCGAAGGTGAGGGTAATTTGCGGCGTACCGTAGTATTTTTGGGCATCAAAGAAGGGTTCCCGCTCGAATGTTCCGTCGGGTCTCAGCACATACTGCCCCTGGTTGTTGATTACGGGGCGATAGGGTTCCATCATCTGGATCCCCTCGTCGAAATAATAAAAATAGTAGCCAAATTCGACCGTCGTCAGTTTGGAAAAGTTTTCACCGATATCCACACCCACTTTGAATTCTCCGGCAACGCCCCATTTCGTTTCACCATCTTTCCAGCCGGAGAAAAAATCGTTTACACTCTCCGAACGGCGTATGCCGTTCACCACGAAATTATCGCGAAATCCATTCCCGTTGGAATCATTAAAATAGGGATATACAAACGCCAGGACGGGTCCTCCTGATGCAGCTGCAAAAAACCGGAAGTTATCCGAAATTTTACGGGCAAAAAACCGTTTCTTGATCCCCGCCATAAACGGGAACGCCATCGCCCGGTTGTATTTATTGGGAATAATCTGCTGCCCAAAGAACGGATCTGTGTAGGTCTGCTCGCTGACGTCGCGAATTCCCGTAATGCCGGTCTCAAAAGTAAGCTCTGTAAACGGTCCCAGCACGCGGGAATAATGCCCCCCGATTCCAAATCCGAAGTTGTTGATCATCACCTCGAATCCCAGGGCGTTGTGCTTGCCCTCGCTGAGTGGGGTGCGCGGCTCCGGCAGCTGCATTACGTCCGGCTCCTGTGTCTGTGCAAACGAAAGCGCGGGTCCCGACAGCAACAAGGCCAGCCCCAGGAATAACGCCGTAGTACATAAGTATAAGCGGTTTGTAACAGCCATTGGTTTTGCGTGAATTAAATAAAAATCCATATACACATAATATAAAACTTACGGAACCCGAAAAAATTATATACGATCCCGTTTACAGCTAATATTTTAAGGTCGTCGACACTACCGGTCCCCCCCGTTTTCAACAGTTTACGTGACCGCGACGCCGGGCGGTTCGCCCATCACATGAATGCCGGCCTGTACCTCACGCCTGCGGATCCGGCCGCATCACCCGCACCGATTGCCCGGGAGTTTTCAAGGCCCACTAAGCACTTACGCCCTGAACTCCTCCGGGTCTACCTCGGCGTCTTCCTCGATTACACGGTCGTCAAACAAGAGGATAAACAGGATCAGAACCGCGGCGGCAAAGAGTGCGGGGATCCACCAAAACTGTTGCCATTGGTCAAGCGTCAGCGCGTCTGCACTTCCCAGGAAACTGTTGAACAGCTTGCCCGCCACCTGGGCGCCAATCAACATACCTACGCCATAGGTTATCAGTATAATCAACCCCTGGGCCTGCCCCCGGATATCGGGTGTCGACTTTTTGTCGATATAAATCTGTCCGGTTACGAAGAAAAAATCATAGCAAATGCCGTGCAGGGCGATACCCAGGATGATCATCCATGTTACGGGGGCGGGAGCCCCGAGGGCAAACAGGGCGTAGCGGACCACCCATGCCAGCATACCCACGCCAAGCATCCATTTAACGCCCAGGCGGATAAAGAAAAACGGCATCAGCAGCATAAACAGCACTTCCGACATCTGCCCGATTGTCTGGGTGGCGGCAATATTTTCGAAGCCGGTAGCTCCCAGGTACAACTGGGTAAAGTTATAGTAGGCCGCCAGCGGTATGGAGATGAGCAGGGAACTGGCCAGGAATACGTAAAAAGATCGGCTGCCCAGCTTTTTGAGTGCGTCAATACCGACGATACTGCGGAACGATACCTGCTCTCCCTTTGCCGGGGGAGGGGTATGGGGCAGGGTAAAACTGTAGAGGCCCAGCAGCAGGCTTGCCGCGGAGGTCAGGTAGAGGGGCAGGGCGGTTTCTTCCGGCTTTACATTATCAGCCACAAACGATCCCAAAAGGAAACTGATACCGAGTCCTGCGACAATCCAGCCGATTGTACCAAATACCCGGATGAGCGGAAACTGCTTTTCCTGGTCTTCGATGTTGTGGAAACAGACCGTATTGGCCAGGCTCATGGTGGGCATATAACACAGGTTGTACGCCAGTAACAGCAGGATAAAGAGAAGTGGCGACCCCGCCGCCTGGGGCGTCAACAGCATGAACAGGGCGCCCATGATATGGAGGGTGCCCAGCACTTTTTCCGTGGCGAAATAGCGATCGGCAATATATCCCACAAAAAAGGGAGCCACAATGGCGGCTATCGGATTAACTGTAAACGGCCAGTGGGTTAAGTCCTGCATTCCGTGCTCGCTCATAAACACCGCTACCGTTGTGTACCATGCTCCCCAGATAAAGAACTCGAGAAACATCATGGCACTTAGCTTTAGCTGAAGAAGCCGGTCCATAGTCCTGTTGTTAGTTACTGTTTACACTCTGTACATCCCGAAATCGTTGCAAAACCGGAAAGTAAGTTAGCATTTAGAACCGGAAAGTAAGTTAGCATTTAGAACCGGAAAGCAAAATTTGAAGTTTGGAAATGTGTGATGCGGGTATTGAGTATTTTTCGCGGCAGAAGTGGTTGGCGGCAGACGGCAGAGGTGAGAAGTGAGAGGTGAGACGGCAGACATGGGGTTTTAAATTTCCTTTACCTGATTTAAAAATATGACGGATGATGGATGATGGACAAACGGAAACTGCATTTCAATTTCTCTTAGGTGCTATTAAAAGCATCTGATCCGAACACGCAGGTGCAGCAGGTACAGCTTCAAACCCTGCTTCTTTTAGTTTAGATTGCATTCTTTGGGACATTATTTTATTAATTTCCTCATCTTCAAAATCTAAATGTTCCCTTGTTCCATCATCTCAATTCTTTCTCACTAACACAGGACTGGCTACTTTAAATCTATACTCATCTCCGAATTCAGGTATAGACTGTTCTTTAACAGATTTAACCTTCATTCCATATATAACTTCAGGAGCAGATAAAATTCCATCTTTTAGCTTTTCAGCGTACTCCTTCTCCCAAAAACTAATAAACCACCGTGCGCCCTGAGGAAAATTCAACCCATTGCTCGTCGAGTCCACCTTGCCCCGCAGCCAGGAAAATGAGTACAGCGATATCTTGTCGTGCAGGTCGTTCTGACCGAGCCACTTGTGGAGGACACCGGTAAGCTCGTGCTGGTAGTTGAAAGGTACCGGCTCAGTGTTCGGTGTCAATTTGAGATGCAATCTCATGGCCAACGTCTCCTGCTAATTCAAATGATTGTTACATTTCAGTATATATCCCGTATCCCGGTAACGAAGAGCAGATCACCATCACCCGGTCCGCCGGGCACTGCTACAAACGCTCTGTCTTGAAGATAACAGCGGCACTGCCGCCGTGTTGTCACCCCGATATGTACTCTCTTTAAAATATAGATGTTTTTAAAAAAGTAAATTTTTGTGAAGTTCCTGACGTTGTAGATCTGTAGCGCCGCAAAATTTCAACTCTAATAATCGTGAACATCATGAAAAAACCGATACTGCTCACACTACTTTCGGCCTGCCTTCTGGGGATGGGACTGACTGCCGTTACCAAGGCGCAGGCACAGTCAAAAGGAAATACTGAAACAGTTATACTAGCCGGGTACAAACTGAACCCCTCGGTACCGACCAGCGCAAGCGGTACCATAACCCTGCGACTAAAGGCGGATACCCTGACGGTGGAGGGCACCTTTTCGGATCTGATGGCGCCTTACGTCAGTGCCGCCATCTATTATGCCAAAAAAGACTTGGCGGTAAACCAGATATTCAGGCTGAAGTCCCAGATTAACGAAGAGCGGACCGGCGGTTCGTTCAGGGCTGAAGATAACCAGTTCAAGCTTTCCGAGGCGCATATGGAGCTTTTGAGAAATGGAGAACTTTCGATCAGGATTTCGAGCAACCAGCACAAACAGGGAGAGATCGGGGCCTGGCTGCCCACGGATTTATAGTACCGCTACCGGCTATTAGTTCAATAACCAGGAGATCCTCAAAAAGTCCTGACAGCTATTTTTTGATTGTGCTCCCCAGGGGCAGCTTTTCTATGACATCCAGGGCGGGAGTGGGATCGCCCATCACATAGAAATGGATCCCCGGAACACCTTTCTCCAGCAACTCAATACACTGCTGCGTGCCCCACTCAATGCCGATTTCCTGGGCCCGCTGCGGGTTGGCTGTCACCTCCTCTGAAAGTGATTCCGGAATATTCAGGTGAAAAAATTTGGGAAGAAAGTTCAGGTGCCGTTCTCTGGTGAGCACTTTGAGGCCGGGCACGATCGGTACGTCGATGCCGACCGCCCTGCATTTGTCCACAAAGCGGAAGTAGGCGTCATTATCAAAAAACATCTGCGTGACGATGTAGTCTCCCCCCGCATCCACCTTCTCCTTGAGGCGCGCAATATCCCAGTCCAGATTCGGGGCTTCAAAATGCTTTTCGGGGTACCCGGCCACGCCTACACAGAAATTTGTTTTGTGGGCATTCACGATATCCTCCAGGTAGTTCCCCCGGTTCATATCCTGGACCTGCCGGACCAGGTCGATGGCGTATTCGTTGTAGGTCCCGTTTTTGTACCGCGGCACGTTGTCGTCCGGGGCATCGCCCCGGATGGTCAGCACGTTGTCGATCCCCAGGTAGTTCAGTTCAATCAACGCGTCTTCGGTCTCTTCCTTGGTAAATCCTTCACAGATCAGGTGGGGGACCGGATCCACCCCGTACTTGTGCATGATGGCCGCACACAGCCCGATGGTGCCCGGGCGCTTTCGCTTGATGTGTCGCTTGATGGTGCCGTCCGGCAGCTCCTCGAAATACGATTCGGCCGCATGGTAGGTCACATCAATAAACGGCGGGTTATACTTCATGATCTTGTCCAGCACGTCAAACACTTCAGAAACCGATCCCCCGCGCTTGGGAGGAATGATTTCAAACGAAATGAGTGGCTCAGTGGCCTGTGCGTAATGTTCTGTTACTTTCATGCTTTATTCAACTCCTGGTGTAATATTCAAGCCTAGAAAAGGTAAGAACTTAATTCCAAATAAATAAATTAAATACCCGGCCTGGCCGCCGTCAGCAGACTGCGGCTCATTACCTGTTGTCGGCAGGCGACGGCAGCGTAAAATAGAACGTGGTGCCCCTGCCCTCCTCGCTCTCAAACCAGATGGTGCCGCCCTGCCTTTCGACAAACTCCCTGCAGAGCTTTAGTCCCATGCCGCTGCCGCGCTCCCGCCGGGTGCCTTTCCGGCTCTGGATCTCTTCGCCAAAGATATCGGGCTGCATGTTTTCGGGTATCCCGATGCCGGTATCCCGCACCTCAAAAAGGATCTCCCCGTCGCGGGCACGGGCGTCTATCGTCACTTTGTCACCTTCTTCCGAGAATTTGAGGCCGTTGGAGACCAGGTTGCGCAGCACCAGCTTCAGCATGTTGTAGTCGCCCCGCGCGACGAGCTCTCCCGGGATGTTATTTTGCAGCTCCACCTGCTTGTGCTCAGCATTAAACTTGTGAGCCTCCACAATATCATCGGCGAGCTCCCTCGCGTTGATCGATTCCAGCTCAAGGGAGAGCCCGGACATCTGCTGTTTTGCCCACACCAGCAGATTTTCCATGATATTTACATTTTGCTGCAGGGAGAGCTCCAGTTCCGCCACCAGCGACTCTATCTCCCGCTTTGAAAGCGTCTGGCTGCGGATCAGCTCCAGCATGCCGATCAGCGCACTCAGCGGGTTCCGCAGGTCGTGGGCCACCATGCCAAAGAGCTTGTTCTGCACCTTGTTGGTCTCTTCCAGCGCTCTCTTTTGAGATTCGAGCTCGCTATTTATCCTGTTCTTTTCCCTGTTCGCCCGGTACAACAGGAACGCGAAAATCCCGATTACTGCGATAACAAAAACCCCGATGCCCAGCAACCAGTATTGGAATCTCAATTGCGCCTGCTGCTCATATTTTTCGGCCTCCAGCACCCGGTTCCTCTGGTCTTTGCGCTGCACCTCCAGCCGCGTTTGGTATTCCGTCAGCATCTGCTCGCGCCGCTGGGTATGCAGGCTGTCGGTCAGCGACTTCAGGGTCTCCAGGTGTCCCAGCGCCTGCTGAAACTGCTGTCGCTTTTTTTGGACCTGGTACAGTTTTTCATGGGCTTCCCGCAAAAACGAGAGGTTGTCCAGGCGCTCGGCTACCTCCAGCGCCTGGGTGTGCCAGTCTACGGCCCCGGCCAAATCGCCCCGGCCCTCCGCCACATTTCCCAGTCCCGATATGTTGTAAAACATCCCCTGCGGCAACTTCATGGTGCGGCTGTTCTCCAGTGAAAGTTGAAAGTATTCTTCTGCCCGGTCGTACTGCTCCATCCGGTGGTAGAGCTCTCCCAGGTTATACCGAATCCGTACCGGCGGGGTGTTGGGCCGCACTTCGGCCGACAATTCCAGCGCTTCGTTGTAAAGCGACTCGGCCACCGCGAACTCCGACTGTCCGCTGCGCGTGATTCCGAGGTTTAGCAGCGCCCGCAGCTCTCCCAGTTTAGAATCCAGCGCGCGGCTTATCCGCAGTGCCCGCTGCAGGTAGTAGCTTGCCTCCCCAAACTGCTCTTCATTGTTATAGGCCAGCCCGACGTTATTCAGCGCGGTGGCCAGGTAGACCGAATCCTGTGCGGCTTCCGCGTAGGAGATCCCCTTGTCAAAATGCCTGAACGCCTCGGCCGTGTATCCCAGGTTCATGTAGGCCCCTGCCATATTCATCGCAAAACCGGCCGCCCTGCGCGCCTGTTCGGTCGTGTCGATATCGGCCAGGGCTTGCTTGTACAGTTCGATAGCCCGGTGATTCTCCCCCTGGTAGCGGTAGGCGGTGGCCAGCAGATTTTGGTTTTCCAGCCTCAGCGGGGTGCCCGTGTCCAGGGCCATCGCCCGTTCCAGCACGCGTTCGGCAGAATCTACCTGCTGTTGCTCAAGCAACCGCTCGCCCCGTCCCAGGAGGGCCTGTTGCTGCCCGTATAAAAAACCGAGCGAATCGGCCAGATGCTGCGCCTGTAAAAAATAGACTTCCGCACTGTCCATCTGGCCGCGGTCAAGGGCGTCCCGGCCTATTTTATTAAGGATATTCACCTTGTGGCTGTCGGCCGGCAAATTCTCCAGGTTCGCCTTTATCCTTTCGATCGACCCTCCTTGTTGTCCCCACACCGCACTACTGGCACCAAAGCAGAAGGCCACAGCCAGGATCAGCCATTTAACGACATGCCGCAATTCCCACAACCAGTTCCCAAAAACATGCATAGCCAACGTATTGTTATTCATTCAGAGAGCACCATTAAAGATCTTTTCCAACACCACACCGCATCCCGGACAGCGGGGGATTTACATTGTTTGCCCGGATGGTCAAAACAGATTGTCGCACCCGCCAGGCATGATGCAACCGACAGTTTTGCAAAAGGCCTCGTTTATACGACAGAACATATTATGACAAGAATTATAACCAGGTAAAGTTTATGTAATCCCGCAATTATTTGTAAATTTGGAATCCAAAAATTCGGAGCAGTCTATTTTAACATCTGCCGGGCAAACTAACAATGTTCAGCGCAGATCAATTGTAAAAGGTAATCACCGAATAGAGCTGCAGAAGAATTTTTGTGCAACCTAAAGTACCTTTATAATTGATTACCGACAATGAAATTAGAGCAACTCAAAGATCTGTTATCAGATCGTATCCTGGTGCTGGATGGCGCCATGGGCACCATGATACAGGGATATGATCTGGCAGAAGATGATTTTCGCGGAACCCGTTTTGCTGATTTTGACCACGAACTGCAGGGCAACAACGACCTGCTCAGCCTCACCCGGCCCGATATAATCAAGGAGATCCATTCCCAGTTTCTTGAAGCGGGCTCTGACATTATCGAAACCAACACGTTCAGCGCCAACCGTATTTCACAGGCCGACTACCACCTGGAAGACCTGGCCTACGAGCTGAATGTCGCATCCGCACAAATCGCCCGCGAAGCCGCAGACGAGTACACCCGGCAGAATCCCGATAAACCGCGCTTCGTAGCCGGTGCTATCGGTCCCACCAACAAGACACTCTCCCTTTCGCCGGACGTGGAAGACCCCGGCTGCCGCGACATTTCGTTTGACCGGCTGGTGGAGACCTACGCCGAGCAGATCCGCGGGCTGTCCGAGGGTGGCGTCGACATCCTGCTGGTGGAAACGATCTTCGATACCCTGAACGCCAAAGCCGCCATCTACGCCATCCACAAACACGAAGAAGAGACCGGCCAGGCGTTCCCGGTCATGATCTCCGGAACCATCGTGGACCAGAGTGGGCGCACGCTCTCAGGGCAGACCACCGAGGCGTTCTGGATCTCGATTTCCCACACCCGCAACCTGCTGAGCGTGGGCCTGAACTGCTCACTCGGCTCCAGGCAGATGCGGCCCTACATCGAGGAGCTTTCCAACATTTCGGACTGCTTTACCAGCCTCTATCCCAATGCGGGGCTGCCCGACGAGATGGGCGAATACAACGAGTCGCCGGAATTTATGGCCGACCAGTTCAGGGAATACGCCGAATCCGGGTTTGTCAATATCGTGGGCGGCTGCTGCGGCACCACGCCCGATCACATCCGTGCTATTGCGGAGGCCTCCACCCGGTATGAGCCGCGCACTATTCCAGAGCAGGAGCCCTACCTGCGGCTCAGCGGACTGGAACCGCTGGTGGTGCGCCCCGACACCAACTTTGTGAATGTGGGCGAACGCACCAACGTGATGGGGTCGCGCAAGTTCAAGCGGCTGATCACCAACGGTGACTTTGAGGAGGCGCTCTCGGTGGCCCGCCAGCAGGTGGAAAACGGCGCCCAGATTGTCGACGTCAATATGGACGAGGGAATGCTCGATTCCGAAGAGGCAATGACCGACTTCCTGCAGCTTATCGCCGCCGAACCTGATATCTCAAAAGTGCCGATCATGATCGACTCCTCAAAATGGTCGGTCCTGAAGGCGGGACTCAAAACGGTACAGGGCAAAAGCGTAGTTAACTCCATCAGCCTGAAAGAGGGTGAAGAGGAGTTCAAGAAGCAGGCGCGCGAGATCCTTGATTTTGGAGCAGCCGTTATCGTCATGGCGTTCGACGAGAAGGGACAAGCCGACAACTTTGAACGACGTATCGAAATTTGCGAGCGCGCCTACAACATCCTTACCAGGGAGGTCGGGTTTGCCCCGCAGGATATCATCATGGATCCCAACATCCTGACGGTGGCCACCGGCATCGAAGAGCATAACAACTACGGCGTGGACTTTATCAGGGCCACCCGGT
The DNA here is from genome assembly GCF_043951955.1 of Halalkalibaculum sp. DA384. Classification (NCBI taxonomy): domain Bacteria; kingdom Pseudomonadati; phylum Balneolota; class Balneolia; order Balneolales; family Balneolaceae; genus Halalkalibaculum; species Halalkalibaculum sp. DA384. Next base: position 60,256 of record NZ_JBINJE010000003.1, read on the forward strand.
GGATCAAGGAAAACCTGCCGAGAGCCAAGGTAAGCGGGGGGGTCAGCAACATCTCCTTCTCGTTCCGTGGAAACAACCCTGTACGCGAGGCGATGCATTCCGCTTTCCTCTATCACGCCATCGACGCCGGCATGGATATGGGAATCGTCAACGCCGGCCAGCTGGAGGTCTACGAGCAGATCCCGGAAAAACTGCGGGCTCTGGTGGAAGATGTGCTGCTGAATCGCCGCGACGACGCCACCGAACGACTGCTGGAGTATGCCGAAAAAATTAAAAATGAAGAATCCGGGCAAAAGGCCGTAAAAAAAGAGGAATGGCGCGAAAACAGTGTGGAAAAACGTATTGAACACGCCCTGGTAAAGGGAATTGTGGACTATATTGTTGAAGATGTGGAAGAAGCCCGCCAAAAACTTGACCATGCCATCGACGTCATTGAAGGTCCCATGATGGCGGGCATGGACGTGGTGGGCGACCTGTTTGGATCCGGCAAGATGTTCCTGCCCCAGGTCGTAAAAAGCGCACGCGTCATGAAAAAGGGTGTGGCTCACCTGATCCCCTACATCGAAGAGGAGAAAGCCCAGAACGACAACAGTGAGCCCAAGGCCCGGGTACTGCTCGCCACCGTCAAGGGCGATGTCCATGACATCGGCAAGAATATTGTCGGCGTAGTGCTTCGCTGCAACAATTTTGACGTGATCGACCTCGGCGTGATGGTGCCGGCGGAAAAGATCCTGGAAGAGGCGCACAGCAACAAGGTGGATGTGATCGGCCTCAGCGGACTCATCACCCCTTCGCTGGATGAGATGGTACATGTGGCCAAGGAACTGAAGCGTGAAGGGTTCAACCAGCCACTGCTCATCGGCGGCGCCACCACCTCGAGACTGCATACAGCCGTCAAAATTGAGCCGATGTATGATCAGCCGGTCGTACACGTACTCGATGCCTCCCGAAGCGTCTCCGTAACCGGCAACCTGGTCTCCAAAACGCTGCGCAACGACTTTGTAGCGGAGATCAAGGAGGAGTACCGGCAGCTGCGCGACCAGCATGAAGGGCGCACCAGCCGCAGAAATTACCTGTCCCTGGAGGAGGCCCGCAACAATAAAACAGACATTGACTGGCCAAATACCCCCGTTGTAAAGCCCAAGAAGCTGGGAATCCACCTTTTTGAGGATTACCCTCTTTCAGAGCTGCGCAACTATATCGACTGGGGACCCTTTTTCATCACCTGGCAGATGCCCGGCCGCTTTCCCCAGGTGCTGGAGGATGACAAGTACGGTGAAGAGGCCCAAAAGCTGTATGAGGAAGCCAACAAGCTGCTGGATCGCATCGTCAAGGAGCAGCTGCTGCAGGCGAACGGGGTAATCGGGCTGTTTCCCGCTAACAGTGTGGACGACGACATCGAAATCTATACGGATGAAACGCGCTCGGAAGTCCGTACGGTACTCCACACCCTGCGGCAGCAGGCGGAAAAACGCCGGGGGCAGCCCAACAAGGCGCTGTCTGATTTTGTAGCGCCCAAAGAGACCGGCATCGACGATTATGTCGGGGGATTTGCCGTTACGGCCGGACTGGGTTCCGGGAAGCTGGTCCGGCGGTTCGAGGAGCAGCATGACGATTACCACGCCATCCTGACCAAGGCACTGGCTGACCGCCTGGCCGAGGCGTTTGCCGAGCTGTTGCACGAAAAGGTGCGAAAAGAGTACTGGGGATACGCCCCCGACGAAAACTTTAACAACGAGGAGCTTATCCGGGAAAAATATACCGGTATTCGTCCGGCAGCGGGCTATCCCGCCCAACCCGATCATACGGAAAAGGATATCCTGTTCGACCTGCTGGATGTCCAGGAAAAAACGGGCATTAAGCTGACCGAAACGTACGCCATGATCCCCCCGGCTTCGGTAAGTGGACTCTATTTTGCACACCCGGATTCCACCTATTTTAACGTCGGCAACCTCAAAAAAGACCAGGTAGAGGATTATGCGCGTCGCAAAGGCATGAGTGTAAAGGAGATAGAACGATGGCTGCAGTCGAACCTGGAGTATGATCCGGAGTAGTTGTTTGAATGAGTGATTGAATTAATGATTGAGTGAGTGCTTTTAGGGGGTGAGACGTGAAACGGCAGACGTGGTAGACTTCAAATGCTCAATGTATTAAAAATTTAAGGCGGTCAGTCGTCGGTCGTCGGTTCAATTCCTCTTAGGTGCTATTATAAGCCGTACCTGTATTGGCGTTTATTGTCTGCAATCAGGGATTTTTGGATCTAAATATCAATCAATTCTCATCGGGCGGCATAATTGCATGTTTCCAGGGAGGGGCACGACGATCCTTAAACCTGTCCTTTATCGACAAGAAGCGGCTATCAAGGCGGACCTCTCTACATTCGGCTGCTTTCCTTGTGTGCATTGCTCCGCGGGCGACGCGTCCACCGGCCGTCCGTAAAAAATGGACCGCCTGTATAATAAATTCCGGGTCTGTATAGTTATGTTCGTTGGATTGGGAAATAAGATCATCAGCTTTCTCGCCGGCTCTTGAATTTTTGGGGTCATTTAAACAATTTTTGGGCGATCAACTGGTGGGACCCAATCAATACAGTCAGAAGACGTTGAAAGACCTGTCTACCTGCTTTCAATGTGTTCCTAAACCAAGGGAAAAATGGGGATAGGTTTTTCGACCTCTCTCGACGGCGGGAAGGGATATCCGCGGTACACTTCAACAACCGCAGACCTTCCGGCATCAGCGGATCATCTTACAGGTTCAACAAAACCGGCCTGCGTAAACAGGGTCATGGATCGGCACTTTCCGGTTACGGCAGGCACAGGCTTGCCGGGCTGCTGTACCTGACCCAACACAGGTGTTATTCCTGTATTGATCGGCTATCCTTTACACAGTTCACAATGTATTCTGTAATCTAAAACATAACATGTACTAGGTATGGAAAAGATATATTACGCAGTCAGTTTCTGTCTCCTGCTTTTTTTTATCGGATCTATTCCACCGGCCGGTAACGCGGCCCCGCCGGACCAGGGCATCATGCTGTATACCGCCTATACCAGCCGGTCTGTGACACCTGGACAAACACTCAATTACGATATCGAAATTATTAACAACACCGGGCGAATACAGAATGTGGACCTGAACCTGCTCCGTGTCCCCGAAAGCTGGGAGCCCTCCTTTACTTCGGGTGCCAACACCATCCAGCAGATCGCCATAAAGCCGCGAGTGGGAGACTCGGGTGGTGGCTCCAGGACTCTTACCCTGCAGCTGCAGGTGCCCCTGAAAATCGAGAAAGGCACTTACCGCTTTTCCGTCCTCGCTTCCACAGAAACAGGCCTGGAGTATGAGCTGCCCCTGAGAGTTCAAGTCACCGAACAGGGAATTTTTGAAACGGAACTGCTGGTGGACCAGGCCAACATGGAGGGCTATGCCGATTCCGATTTCAACTACACGGTGACGATCAACAACCAGACCGCCCGGGAACAAAACTACGCCCTTACCGCCGATGCTCCCGCCGGTTGGGATGTGCGGTTCAGATCGGGTGGAAACTATGTAACCTCGGTGAATATTGCCTCCAATGAGAGCAAGGATATAACCGTCAAGGCCACGCCGAGCCAGAAAGCCGAGGCAGATACCGTGACGATCAACATACAGGCGCGGTCGGGCTCCACAGCCGATGAAGCGACCCTGGAGGCGGTGATCAAAGGCAAATACGGGCTGAACCTAACCACCCCTTCCGGTCGGCTCAGCACCAACATTACGGCCGGCAGCGAAAAGACGATCCCCCTTTCCATCCAAAATACCGGCACGGTGCCGCTGCACGATATCAGCATGTCGGCCGATACCCCGGTAAACTGGAATGCCACTTTTGACGAAAAAGAGATTGCACGGCTGGACCCGGGAGAAACCGCCACCGTCAACGCCACGGTCACGGCCAGTGACAACGCCATTGCCGGCGACTACCAGATGCAGATTACCGCCGACACCCCGGAAGCCTCCTCGGATGTAACATTCCGGGTTACCGTCAGCAAATCGATCACCTGGGGCTCGATCGGCATCGCCATCATACTGATCGTGCTGGGCGGGATATCCTACCTCTTCAAGAGATACGGGAGGCGATAACCATGGAACATCCGATTATTACGCTTCGGGATCTCGTCAAGGATTACGGGGAGACCCGGGCGGTGGATCACCTGGACCTGCAGATCCGGGAGGGAGAAATATTCGGACTCCTGGGTCCCAACGGGGCGGGCAAAACCACCATCATCCTGTCGATGCTCGGCCTGACGGAACCGACCGGGGGATCGGTCTCCATCAGGGGCTTTGACGCCACCTCCGAACCGCTGAAGGTGAAGCGCATTACCGGTTACCTGCCGGACGAGGTCGGGTTTTCGGACAACAGCACGGGGGTGGAAAGCCTGGTTTATACCGCCATGCTCAACGGCATTCCCCGCCCGAAAGCGGAGTCGGAGGCGCGTCAGCTCCTGCAGATGGTGGGACTGGAGGAGGCGGGCGACCAAAAGACGAAAACCTACTCCAAGGGGATGATCCAGCGGCTGGGACTGGCCGATGTGCTGATCAAGGATCCGGAGATCATGATCCTGGATGAGCCCACCATCGGCATCGACCCGAAAGGCATCAACGAGTTCCTGCAGATGATCCGTCGTCTCAGCAAGGAAAAGGGTATTACGGTGCTGTTGAGCTCTCACCTGCTGCACCAGGTCCAGAAAATATGCGACCGGGTGGGCATCCTGGTGGAGGGACGGCTGCTGGCCCTCGGCGACATCCACGAGCTGGCCGACGAACTGTTCGGGGATGCGGAGTCCACCATTCGCGCTGAAGTCTCTCCCCTCTCCGACCCGCTGATCCGAAGCCTGCAGGAGCTGGAGAAGGTCAGCCACGTGCAGGCCAACGGCAGGGAGCTCATCATACAGGCACCGAAAGAGACGGCCCCGCTGATCTCAAACCATATCGTGGAGCAGGGCGCCCGGCTGTTCCGGCTTTCCTACAAGGAGTATGGACTTGACGAAATTTATCAACACTATTTTGAAGGAGGTACCATCGATGTCTGATACTGTTCAACCGTTTTCCGTAATGGTTAACAAGGAGATCAAGGAGCATGTCCGCAGCTGGCGGTTTATCATCCTCGTGGCACTCATACTGCTGACCACCACCGGTTCGATCTACACGGTTCTCTCCGTAATCCAGCAGAATCCGGCGCAGATCAGTGCCGATACCAACTTTCTGTATCTTAAATTGTTTACGGAATCCACCGGCAACTTGCCGCCCTTTATTACCCTGATCGGCTTTCTCGGCCCCCTGGTCGGGATCGCCCTCGGGTTCGACGCGGTAAACTCGGAACGAGACAGCGGAACGTTGAGCCGAATCATCTCCCAGCCAATCCCGCGGGACTATTTCATCAACAGCAAGTTTGCCGGGGCGCTGGCGCTCATTGTCGTGCTTATCCTGTCACTCGGCCTGCTGGTGCTGGGACTGGGCATCCTCGTCATCGGGCTGCCGCCCGCGTTTGGTGAATTTCTGCGCATCATGGCGTTTCTGCTGTTCACGTGTATCTATATCGCCTTCTGGCTGAACCTGGGGATTACCGCTTCCATCATTTTCAGGCAGTCGTCGACCTCGGCGCTGTCGGTACTGGCGGTCTGGCTGTTTTTCACCGTCTTCTATTCCATGCTGGTTCGTTTTGTGGCAAATCTCTTTTTTTACAACCAGTCGGCCGTGCAGCAACTTACGGTGATGCTCTCCCGGTTTTCCCCTAACTTCCTGTTTAATGAATTAACCACCATCCTGCTAACTCCTTCGATCCGGAGTCTCGGGGCACTGAGTTTTGAACAGGTATCCGGGGCGATCCCCTCAACGCTGCCGCTGGGACAGAGCATGCTGCTGGTCTGGCCCAACATTACGGCCCTTGTCGCCGGTACGTTGATCTGTTTCGGCCTCTCCTACCTGCTGTTTATGAGGCAGGAAATACGAGCTTGACTTGGTCTTGGTCGTGAGTCTTGGGTCGTGAGTCTTGGGTCGTGAGTCTTGGGTCGTGAGTCTTGAGTTTTGGGTGGTGTATTTGTGGGGTGCTGGCCGAACCTGTTTTTCGTACCTGGAATAAAAAGCAGGCTACCCGGGATTACCTTGCAGGGACCGGGATGGGCTCTGGTGCCCGATTTTTTTTAAAACGGCAGTTGCAATCTGCTGGCGCAGTGGACCGAGGTCAAAGTAGTAGCCGTTTTCCCGGCGTCCCGCGTGTTGCCGGTTGGTAAACAGGATGACCGACAGGTCGTATTCCGGGATCGCCAGAATGCTCGTTCCGGTAAAGCCGGTGTGACCAAAGCTGCCCTTTGGCACTCCCTCAGCTGAAAAAACGGCAGGATCCATCGCCCATCCGAGCCCGTTTCCAAATTGGTCTATCGTTAAAAAAGTGTTGATCGCCGCCTCGGAAATAAGCTGTCTCCCCTGGTATTTCCCTTTCCGCAGCAACAGATGGACCAGCGATTGCAGCTCGGCGGCCGTGGAGAACAATCCGGCATGACCGGCCACGCCCCCGGCTCCGTACCAGGCGTTGCCATCGTTTACCTCGCCGCGCAACGTATAAAGGCGCCATCCATTCCAGGATTCAGGCTCCACATCCACGCTGTATCCGAAATCATCGTCATAAACCATCTGCTTCTCAAACGGGTTGCCGTGCGAGGTTGCGGCAATCTTTTCCCGGGAGATCCCGCTTTCAAGCGGATTAAAGCCGGTATGTTTCAAGTCCAGCGGCCGGTAGAGCTCCTGCTCCAGGAACTGGTCGAGCGGCTGACCCGAAACGCGCCGAATTATTTCGCCCAGCAGCATAAATCCCAGGTCGCTGTAATGGCGTTCCGCGCCCACCTCGTACTTCAGTGGTAATGAAGCGATATAGTCATACTGTTCTTCAGCGTTGGAGGCATAGTAATAGGTGGGTACCCACTGCGGAAGTCCGGCGGTATGCCTTAGCAGGTGACGCACCGTGATTTTTTTCTTATCTCCCCGGGCAAACTCCGGCAGCCACCGATGGACCGGGGAATCCAGCTGAATCCGCTCGCTGTCCGCCAGCAACATAATACCAAACGTCGTGGCACTCACCTTCGTCAACGACGCCAGGTCAAACAGGTGCCCGGTCGTCATGGTATCTGGCTGCTCCAGCCGTTCCAACTCAAAGGTGTACAATTGAGCATACCCGTAGGCTTTGTGATGCAGGATGGAATCACCCTGCTGCACACGTACCACGGCGCCGGGAATATGCTCCTGCGCTACCGCGCGGTCCACCAGGCTGTCGACGGCGGAGATGCTGACGGCCTCCCGGCTTTGCTGATTCACGGTATCTGAACAGGCCGAAAAAATAAATACCGCAGGTACAATTAGAATGGCCCATAATACTCGTAATGGGCACAGTTTTTCAGCTGCTTCCTGTTTTTCATTGATGTAGTACCCGTCTTCGGGCCATAACAGGAATTTGATGGAAGGCGTTAGCCCGGGTTTCTCACGAGTATGTTGGATAAAATTATGTAACTTCATGGATGACCATAACTTATACTATTTTTTACTGCCAAATCATCATTACAGTCTGTAATGGGCTGCGAAATGGACCTTTCAGCTGCGTTGAAGGACAAATTTCTTGGTGAGAAATGCGGGTTAGATCCAAGGATATCCCCCTTCTTATTCCGATTCCGGGTATGCCAACCGATCCAGAAACTCATACCGTTCCTGGTGCTGTGCCGCCCGCAGGCGGGAATGAACATCGATCTGCATCACCCTGCGTTTATTTCCCTCTTGCAGTGCCTTCCATTCCGGTAGTCCCAGGCCGTTGGGATCTCCCCTTTGTACGAAATTCGCCACAAAACCCCGAAAAATATCGGAGACCTGGTAATCTTCTTCCGTCCAGGCGTACACATGATTTCTGGGAAGGTTTCCCATCACATATTCAATCTCAGCAGCGTGAACGGCGCCCGTGGCCGGCGGGGGTTTGGAATCCTCTTCAGACGCCATGGCGGGGCGCGGGCGCGAATAGTAGTAACGGTACACCGGGCTGGTGCTCGTTTTACTGTGGATATCACTCCACTTCCACGTGCTAAAAGCGATGAACCGGTCGCCCGCCAGGGCAGTGGCCGACTTCAGCACTTCTTCACCGGTGTTGCCAGGGTACAGGTCCAGGATCTTATCTGCGTGCTCGCCATACAGCTGGTTGACCAGCGCCTTATAGTTTTCGGGAGTCGGCTTTTTACCCTGGAAAAGAAACTGGTGGCTCATCTCTTCCGAATTCCACCCCACCAGCAGGGGCACGTCGGCCTGTTCGCCCGAACGGTAGATCTCAATCGGTTTTTTCGGAAAAAAGTACCCATCCACTGTTACAGGAAACCGGGGCACATCTTCGCGTGCCGTTGCCTCCAGCACTTTTTCAGCCGGCATCTGTCGCATCTCTTCAAGGGAGGCGGCCCCGAGCAGATCCTGGAATGTACGCCCGGCTTTTTCTCCTTTTCGAAGGGAAACTGCCGAAAGACTCCCCAAAAGCGAACCACTCTCTCCCACGGCTCCCGCAATCAGGTCCCTGGACAGCGGGGAGGCCATCTGCGCACTCACCGACATTGAACCCGCGGATTCACCTGCAATCGTGACTTGCTCCGGGTCGCCGCCAAAAGCCTCGATATTTTCTTTTACCCACTGCAGGGCCCTTGCCTGATCCAGCAGACCGTAATTTCCGGAAGCGGAATGCGGCGACTCAGCAGTCAACCCGGGATGGGAGAGAAATCCAAATACAGACAACCGGTAATTTACCGTAACCACTACAAGTCCTTTATTTCGCGCCATGCTTTCCCCGTCATACCGCGGTTCTGATCCGTCGCCGGCCATCAATCCCCCGCCATAAAAATAGACCAGCACCGGCAGATCGGCCCCGGGACTCTCGACCGGCGACCAAACATTCAGGTAGAGGCAGTCTTCACTCATTCCATCCGACCGGAAAACCATATCGTCGAAAATGGGCCGCTGCATACAGCGCGGACCAAACTGTTTTACCTGTTTTATCCCGGTCCAGTCGTCAACCGGCCGGGGAGGTCTCCACCGAAGTTTGCCGACTGGTGGCGCCGCAAAAGGAATACCCTTGTAGATATAGACCCCGGAATCGTTAATTCCTTCAACGGTGCCGTTCTCGGTTTCGACCCGGGGAGCCGCATTATCGGTCGATTGTGAAAAAGCGTCGGGGGCCAATAGAATACCTGTTCCTATTACAATGGTAACAATTTTAGTGACTAACGATTGAAGCATGCTAACCAGGTTTAGAGTGACGGTGACAAGCGTTTCCAACATCCTGTTGCTGCCTGAGGCACCAATAGTAATAGTATGAATTTTCTTTAACAAGAGGCCTTTGAAAAACCGTTGTTTTGCAAAGGTCCTCTAACAAGTTGTCATGCAGATAGAAAATAGAGCCCGGCCCGGTCTGCTCTTTGCTAATTGCAAAATCAACCCCCGTTCCAGGCCTTTCTGGTCCACCTGGAAATATTGCCTGCGGCAACCACGATAATGCTTCCCACTGCGGTGTACAGCGGCCAGGCGATCGCAAGTCCCTCTCCCGGCAGCAGGTCCTGAACAGGTCCCTCCACCATAAAAAGCAGTGAAATGAGCCCGGCAAAAAAGCCGATCATGGCGTCCCGGCGGTCTGGCTTGTCAAACCAGCGGCCAAGCACAAAAGCCCCGAGCAGCCCACCATAGGTATAGGAGGCGATACCCAGCCCGAGTTCGACGACAGCGGGACGTTCTCCCTCCTGCAGCTGGAGCAGTGCAAAAAAGTAGGCGGAACCCGTGAGAATCAATGCCCAGATGATCGTGATCATGCGGGAGACCTGCAGGTCGCGGGCCTCGGTATTGTCTTTGCCGAAATAGGGTTTGTACAGGTCGAGCGTAGTAGATGAGGCGAGCGAGTTGAGTGAGGAGCTCAGGCTGCTCATGGCGGCCGCAAAAAGGGCGGCAACGATTAACCCCGACAAGCCTGCCGGCAGCTGCTCGACAATGAATTTGGCGAAAATTTCGTCCGTGGTGACCAGTCCCAGCGCTTCGGCAGACTGTGCTTCGTAAAATGCATATAACAGGATTCCTATTCCCAGAAACAGCGCAAACTGAAGGGCCACCACCACGCCACTCCAGACCAGGGCCTTCTGGCTGTTCTCCAGGTTACGGGTCGTCAGCAGCCGCTGGACGATCAGCTGGTCGGTTCCGTGTGAAGCCACCGAAAAGATTGCACCCCCGACGAGGGCGGTAAAGAAGGTATAGGGTGTGGCAATAAAATCAGTAAAGCTCATGTCGAAGCCAAACTCCAGGAAGTTCAGCTTCCCGGCCTCGGCAGCAGTCGTAACGGCGGCCGGGAGTCCCCCCGGAATACCGCCGATCATAATACCGGCGGCCAGTAGCGCCCCGCCGATATACACCGCCATCTGCATTACGTCCATCCATACCACGGCCTTGATTCCTCCAATAAGCGTGTAGATGACGGTAACCAGGGAGATGGCGCTGATCGACAACAGGTACAGCTGCAGGTCTCCCCACCCGATAAACGCCCCGCCCAGCCGCAAGATAATAGCCAGGGGAATAGCCGTGGCAAAAAGCCTGACTCCGTCGGCCAGCAGGCGGGTAACCATAAAGGTGGTACTGGTGGCGTTGCGCATGGCAGGACCGAACCGGTTGGCCAGAAACTGGTAGGCCGTCGTGAGATTCCCTTCATAATACTTTGGGAGAAAAAACAGGCTTACCAGCACCCGTCCCGCAATATAACCGAGCGTAATCTGGAGAAAAGTGAGATTACCACCATACGCCACGGCCGGAATGCTGATAAAGGTCAGTGTACTGGTCTCCGTGGCTACAACGGAAAAAAGAACTGCCCACCAGGGGATGCCCTCTCCTCCCAAAAAATAGTCGGAAGTTGAGGTCTGCTTCCCGGCGATGCGAATACCGATAACAGCCACCCCCACCAGGTACACCACAATGACGATGTAATCAACGGCACTAAATCCCAAAACAGCTTCCTTTGTTTGTGACGATTAAACTGCTATATCACCAGAACAGCTCGAACCTGCTGCATCCTGACACTCCCGTCCCTATTTCAACGTGCTGCTCAGCCATCTGTACAGTTCGCCGATGGCCCGGCCCCGGTGGCTTATCCTGTTTTTTTCTTCTGCATCCAACTGGGCAAACGTCTGCTCATATCCCTCGGGCTGGAATACAGGATCGTAACCAAACCCTTTGTCTCCCCGGCGTTCTTTTAAAATTTTACCCCGGCAGATTCCCTCGAAAAAGTGTTCACCGCCCTTCTCATCGATATACGCAACCACGGTACGAAACCGGGCCGTCCGGTTCCGATCATCGACCCCGGCCAGTTCCGCCAGCAGCTTGTCGGTATTGTCATCGTAAGAGGCATTTTCGCCGGCATAGCGGGCTGAAAACACGCCGGGGCGTCCATCCAGGGCATCCACCTCCAGGCCAGTGTCATCCGCCAGGGCGGGCAGACCGGTCTTCTCAAAAACGTAGCGGGCCTTTTTCCGGGCGTTGCCTTTCAGGGTCTGCTTGTCCTCCTCCACTTCGCCGAGCTCCTCAAAATCGAGTGCCGACTTCAGTTCCAGGTCAAGGTCGGACAGCGTTTCCCGCAGTTCCTGTATTTTGTGCTCATTGCGGCTGGCCAGTATCAGATTTTTCATACTTCTGTTTCACAGTTAAAATTGCTGGAAAAATTAATTGACATCTGGTTCATTGCTTAAGTCACGATAGCTGACGCAACACTTCCTGGGCTTCGTGCCACTTGAGGCGTGGACCAAACTGAGAAACGATCCGGGAACAGGCCAGGCTCGCCAGTTTCCCGGCCGCCGCGAACCCCATACCGTTTGTAATTCCGTACAAAAACGCCCCGGCAAACATATCGCCCGCGCCGTTGGTGTCAACAGCTTTTACATCATAAGGTTCGATATCGATAAACGTGTCGCCGTCGTAGATCATCGCGCCATTGCTGCCCTGGGTAATAACAAAACGCCGGGCTTCTTTTTTGAGCGCTTCGCGGGCTTCCAGCAAGTCCGTCTTGCCGGTATATTCCTTCGCTTCATCCTCGTTGCAAAACAGCAGGTCTACCGAAGCCCCGATTACCTCTTCAAAACGATCTTTGAACGCCTCCACCACCGAGGGATCCGACAGCGTGAGGGCGGTGTTCACCTCGTGATTCTCCGCAATATTTTTCGCCTGTTTCATCGCTTCAAGTCCGGTATCGGAGGCCACCAGGTAACCTTCGAGGTACAGGTAGTCGGAGACGCTGATAGCATGTTCATCCACCTCATTTTTTGAGAGCGATGAGGTAATTCCAAGATAGGTATTGAGCGTTCGGTCCGCATCACCGGTAATCATGACCAGGCATTTTCCCGTAATTCCCTCCGGCTGCTGCTGCCGGTCAAAGTTCGTGTCGATTCCCGCCTCTTTCATCTCCTCCAGGTAGTCATCTCCAAACTTGTCATCGGCCACTTTGCAGGAATAAAATGCTTTTCCCCCGAACTGGCTGACTGCGTACACGGTATTGGCGGCAGAGCCTCCCGGTTTTCGAACCGCTTCGGCGTGGTTGATATCTTCAATAAGCCTGAACTGCGTTTCCTCATCGACCAGGGTCATGACCCCTTTTTTGACTTTATGTTTGCTTAGAAAATCATCAGACACCTCAAATTCTATGTCCACAAGGGCGTTACCGATGCCATACACGTTATATTTTCTCTTCATAGCAGGAACTGTAACAGATCATGATGTTAACGATTAAAACGAAACTCGAATAAAGTACGGACTCTGCGTCTGGTTTGAAAATGGGTTTCTTTCGGGAACAGTCCCGGGGCAATTCTGTGACATCCATTCCATGGGATGAATCCTGAGATTAAATAGGGCATCCTCAAAAAGTCAAATTTGCCCTTTTCCCTTTTGGGCTCCTTTATCATCTTTCCTCATTCATTTTTTTCGATAAAACAACTGGAATCACCCGCGAAACGTAGTAATTGACTACGAGGAATCAGTTAATTGTGGAGACCTTTGCAGAACCTACTATGTTGTTGGGAGTTGGTTGTACCACCGACCTTATATAGCAGATAAAACGGGAATACAACTCCCTCCAAACGCTGATTTGAATATTTTGAAAAATACTTCTAAGTATAATTTTACGTGAATGGCGCCCTGGACGGGAAAAACTCATTCCCCCCGATTTATTCCTGAAAATCATCTATTTTAGACGCCATGCATTTATTCGTACCATACCTAAAACAACGACTTCAGCAGGCCCTGCCGGGGCGAAATGTGCAGCTGAAAATGGCTCCCGAACCGGTCGGAACCCGTGGGCCTGAGCGCAAGATGGAGCCCACGCCCCATGCGCGACAGAGCAGCGTGCTGGTATTGTTCTATCCCAATGAGGAGATGGAGCTGGAGATTCTGCTTACCCTGCGAAGCAGCGACATTGACCACGGGGGACAGATCAGCTTCCCGGGCGGTCGTTCGGAGGAGGGAGAAACTCCTGTCGAAACGGCACTGCGCGAGGCACGGGAGGAGGTGGGCATCGACCCCGGCCAGGTGCATATCGCCGGGCAGCTGACCAAGCTTTTTGTCAGTCATTCCAATAACGATGTGACCCCCGTAGTCGGCTATATGGAGGAACAGCCCGAATTATCCCTCGATCCCCGCGAAGTGGAAGAGGCCTTTTCCGTGGAGCTGGAAAGCCTGCTGGGAAAGAAAAATCTGACCGTGGAGGACTGGAATCTGCGGAATCACACCTTCAAAGTGCCGTATTGGGATGTCCACCGCGTGCCGCTCTGGGGAGCCACCGCCATGATGCTGAATGAGTTCCTGGAACTCTACCGGGAGTTCAGGTCGGAGGCTCATAATGCTGGTATCGACTGACCTTGCCGGAAAATCTGTCCCTGCTCAACGCATCCTTGTCATCCGGGTATCTGCGGAACGCCCCATTCGATGTTTGCCAGTCGTAACGGGATGGAGTTGAAAAAAGGAGTTTACATATGATCTGTTTGAAGCAGAGGTGGCAATTCATTTTTTTGAACCGGACCGCAACAGTTCCACCGCCTCGCTTCCCACCTGCATGCCGATGGATATTCCCATTCCGCTCAACCCGGCCGCCGTAAAAATTCGGCCTTCCATATGTTTTACGACCGGCATTTTATTTTCGGTAAATCCCATGATGCCCGACCATTCCTGTTCGATTTTCCAGCCGCTCGGCAATTTCAGGGTCTCCTCTGCAAACCGGACGAGGTACTCTTTTATCTTCAGATTAATCCCGAGCTGGTCGGTGGCTTCCTCCTGTTCAGCTATGTTCCGGCCGCCTCCCAGCAGCAGTCGGTCCCCGACATCCCGGAAATAGAGGTACCCGCGATCGTGGTGAAATGTACCCCGCCACTCCAGGTTGTCAATGGGTGCGGTCAACAAAATATATCCCCGTGCCGGGGTTACTTCCGTGCCCGGCCAAAGGTTTTTCACAAACCCGTTGGTGGCCACCAGGACCTGGTCACCCGCAAATTCGGTCCCGTCATCCAGCAAAACAAAACCGGCCGGAACCACTTGCTGAACTTCTGCATTCCAGCGTATCTCTATCCCCGCTTTTTTTGCCCGGTCTATGAGCGCTTTCATCATTCTCCCGGGGTGCAGGGCGCCCTCCAGGCGGTTAAAAATTACAGGATAACCATTCAATCTGCCTGTTGTATATACCTCTTCTTCACCGGCCAGCTGCAAAAGCCAGCGATTGAATTTGGGGATCTGCTGTTTGGCCTCGCTAAACGCCGCTTGAGATCTAAACAGCTCGTATCCACCACACGGTTTGTAACCGATGGCATCTGCTCCCAGGGTCGACTTTAACAGTTCCAGGCCATTAAAACGCCTTTTTATCCTTGTTTTAAGCTGCTCTTCGGGGATCCGATCAAGATCGGCCTGGTGCTCGGTGATGGAACCGATGCAGGCAAAACCGGCGTTGCGGGTGCTGGCACCCCGCGGTGCCGCCCCTCGTTCCAACACCAGTACGGATCTGCCGGGATGGGACTGCCTGTAAAATAAGGCCGACGAAAGTCCGGTAATACCAGCCCCCACGACGATCAGATCGTAGCTTGTTTGAAAAGCAACTTTTTCCCAAAAGGAGAGATCATTCATTGGGATTTACTGCGTATTGCGTGAAAATATCGCTTGTCCTGATTAAATCACAACTCTGGAGGGAGCGGATGAAAAACCAGGGAAGCCATCAGTGCCGCGCCGGTCTTAAAGCACTCTTCATCCACGTTATAGTGCGGGTGGTGCCAGGGATGAACAGCTCCGGCGGCCTCGCTTCCGCTGCCAAGGAAGAAAAAAGCGCCTGGAAAATGCTGCTGGTAAAACGCAAAATCCTCCCCCGCCATAATTGGTTTTTCGAGTATCTTTACCTGCTCTTTGCCGATGATCTCAGCCGCGGTTTCAATAACAATATCGGTCGCCCAGCCGGTATTGTCGACCGCCGGGTAGCCGGGATCAAACGTGTAGGTATAGTCGGCACCGGCCGAGGTAGTGATCCCCTGCACAATTTTCTCGATACGTTCGCTGATAAATTCAGCGGTCTGCTGCGAGAACGTTCGAATGGTGCCGATCATCTCCACTTTTTCCGGGATTATATTGTGGGCGGTTCCCCCCGCAATCTTCCCGATCGTGATGACCACCGGCTCACTGGGATCAATATTGCGGCTGGCGATGGTTTGGATAGCCGTTACAGCCTGGGCTGCCAGTACCACCGGGTCTACCGTCTCATGCGGGGAGGCGGCGTGCCCCCCTTTGCCGATAATCTCGATATTAAACTCGTCGGGGCGGGCCATCAGCGGACCCTCTTTTATACCGATCTGTCCCGGCTCCAGGAATGAACTGGAATGGAGTCCATAGATTACATCCACCCCTTTTTCCTGCAGGTAGCCCGTCTCGCAGAGCAGGCGTCCCCCGCCCGGCAGTTTTTCCTCGGCCGGTTGAAAAATCAGCAATACGGTTCCCTCAATTTCCTCTCTCAGGTCATTGAGGATATGGGCTGCTCCGACCAGGTTGGCCGTGTGACTGTCGTGACCACAGCAGTGGGCCACCCCTTCATTTTCTGACATAAATTCCTTCTTGTGCTCTCCCTCCTCCTGGATCGCGAGAGCATCGATATCAGCGCGCAGCGCCACCACGCGGTCGGAGGACTGGTCCCCTTCCAGCACTCCCACGCAGCCGGTATCCAGCGGACGGTCTGCCGGGATATCCAGCTCTTCAAGCTTCTCGATAATATATTTTGTCGTTTCGTGTTCCTGGTAGCTCACTTCCGGGTGCCGGTGGAGATGTCGCCGTACCTGGACCATCTCGTCAAAATATTGTTCCGTTAGCGCCTGAATTTTTTTTACCTGCATGATTATGTTTTAATAGATTGAGACCGGATACGAGTATGACTCAAAATAATTAAATTTGGTCAACTCTTTTATCCCGATTTGCAACTTTTACCTCGCGTTCGCGTACCGGTCAACTGTGACAGATAGTCTATATTCAGATTAACCGATTTAAGCACAAAAAAATGAGCAGCAAAAACATTTCGTGGGAAATTGTGGTCGCCGGCCTCGCTTTTGTGGGCATCGCTATTTTCCTGTTAAATCGGGAAGACAGGCCGCCCCGCCCCCCGGCTCCTTCGAATGCCGCCACCGATTCAGTGCAGGTACCCCGCCCACCGCTTCCCCCGTCGATCGTTATCGACCTGCAAAACCTGGAGAATTTGAAGAATCTCCGGAATCTGAAAAATCTTGAGAATTTGAAAAACCTGGAAAACATTGATATAGAACTTCGACACCTCGACAAACTCATACAGCACGGGGCTGAATCACTGGCCTTGGGAGAAGAGGCGACAGGTTCGGTTGACGAATCGCTCCGCAAGCTGGAGCAAAAACTGCAGGAGCTCGAGCATGGAGACTTTAAGATAAAGTTGCAGGATAAAAAGGTGTTTATTAACCGGCGGTACAACGTGGAAGAGGCCTCCTGGTCTGAAGTTTCGCCGGGCGTGTATGTATATCGAAAATCATTTGAGCTTCCCCGGCACAACAATGTGGACCTCGATCTGAGCTTCGGAAATGTTAATATTGTCGGCGCCGATTCCACCGGTGGAGAGATCGTCATACAGGCCACCGGGGATGTCGGAGATCAACGGGCCCTTGCCCAAAACATCTCTGTGGACCGGAAACAGGAAAATGGAAATATGGCTCTTTCCATTTTATCAAAAAAACGCCCCTCGCTTTCAGACCGAATCAACCTGGAGACAACGGTCACGGTTCCGCGACAAACCAGTTTTACGGTTAACACTTCCGGCGGGCACATTTCCATTACCAGTATTGAGGGCGATCAGCGTTTGGAAACAAGCGGCGGCCATATCACCCTCAATGACCTTTCGGGTACGATACATGCAACATCCCGTGGAGGACATATTACCAGCGAACAGCTTGAGGGCGACATCATGTTGACGACCTCCGGCGGCCATATCCGGATTGAAAAAAGCAGCGGTACGATAGAGCTTTCGACGGGAGGAGGGCATATCAACATCAACCGCCTGCATGGTACAGGTGAGGCGAAAACTTCAGGGGGCAATATCTCCGCTGATATCCGATCTCTTCAGGGCCCCCTGGATTTCAACACCTCGGCGGGCAATATTTCACTTTTGCTTCCCCGCTCGCTAAATGCCGATATTACGGCTCGTGGTACCGAGGTTTCGATCAGCGATTCATTTGAGTTCGATGGTACCCGAACCAAAGGTAAAATTGAAGGAGCCATCAACGACGGAGGGCTTCCGATAACGGCCCACTGCGGGTATGGCACTGTTTCCATCTCGACCAATGACTGACAACGAAGATAATTCCACTCGAAACAACAACCTCCGCACCACCGAGGACGGGTCCCACACGCTCTACTCCCGGCAGTTCGACCAGCACTACCACAATCCCAACGGGGCGGTCGCGGAAAGCCGGCACAATTTTTTTGAGAAAAACGGGTTGCTGGACCGGCTTTCCGAACCGGAGTCCATTACCATCCTGGAAACGGGATTTGGTACGGGACTCAACCTGGTGCTTCTCGCGGATGAATACCTGAACAGGAAACTGCGGCACGCAGTCCATTTCTACAGCATTGAGGGATTTCCGGTGGATGCCGAAACCGCCCGGTCATTTAACTATGCCAACCACCTGGATCACCCGGAACTTGTGGACAAGCTTCCCCGTATTTTCGAGCAGATAGAACCGGGCCTGAACAAATTTGAACTCATTCCCGGGGTCACGCTTCACCTGTTCTTTGGCCTTTTCAAGGAGTTTAACCCCGCCAATCTGGAAGCGGATTTTATATTTCACGACCCTTTTTCTCCCGCCGTAAACGAAGAACTGTGGACCGGCGATGTATTTAAGAAACTGGCAGAATGGAGCAGTGCCGACGCCGTACTGACGACCTATTCCGCGGCCTCCAGAGCGCGCGGGGCGATGGCCTGGGCGGGATGGCACGTTGCACGAGAAAAAGGCGCCCTAGGCAAGCGCGAGATGACGGTGGCCTCTAGAAATCCCAAAAAACTGGCTCACCTGGAGAGTGTAAACGAAGAGCGACTGGCCCGGCGCTACGAAACCAATGATTTTTAGAGGGCTTCAAAAAAACATTGGTTTTACAATATCCTCATTTCATCCCTTTACCTGTACCTTCAGAGCCGTGCTCAATAAAATACCGGTTCATCAATGCTGCTGTAATGTGTAATACCAGCCTTCTAAACAAACCACAGATCACACCCGACCCATAACTCACGACCGATGACCCAATATACACCACTCATTGATCCCACAATTCCGCCCGAATCGTCTGGGCGCTCTGTTCGGAGATCTGGTATTCCAGCTTGATACGCCTTTTTTCCGGAATTTTCTGTTCCACCAGGCTGGCACTGTCCGGGGTATAAAGGATGAGATCGGTTTCCCGAACAAAAAGCGGCAATGATTTGCCATAGGTCGCCCCCGCCACGAACGAGCCCTCGAACTTCATGTTCAGTTTTAACTGGTTTATCACATTGGGAATCGTTTTGTCCTCGGCAGCAACCAGCCCGATCGTTTCTATGGCCGCCCGGTCCACAATCGAGAGAATCACATCCGGGTCAAAGCCGTAGACAATCGGCAGCAGGCGGCCGGTCTCGGCAAAATCGCGGAACGAATTCAGCAGGTGCACCGGCACGAAAAGAGCATCATATTTTACCGTCTCATTGTACTGGTCGGAGGTGAGAATGGTGCTTTTTACCCCCACCCGTTTATTAATCGACTCTGACAGCATCCGCCCGAGCTCCTTCGTTTCCCCGACCGTGGCACATGTTTCAATACGATCCGGCCAGTCCATAAAGCTGAGCTGCTCCTGGAACAGCTCGTCGATCTCGGTTTCATCCAGCCCGTAGCCGATCAGCTCCTCCAGCAGCTTCCGCATCTTCTCGGCCCCCACCTCCAGCCGGTCCGATTTATCCAGCGTGGATGTCTGCCGCTCGACAATGAAGCCGCGCCCCTGTTCAC
The DNA here is from genome assembly GCF_043951955.1 of Halalkalibaculum sp. DA384. Taxonomy (NCBI): domain Bacteria; kingdom Pseudomonadati; phylum Balneolota; class Balneolia; order Balneolales; family Balneolaceae; genus Halalkalibaculum; species Halalkalibaculum sp. DA384. Next base: position 79,833 of record NZ_JBINJE010000003.1, read on the forward strand.
TGGCTACCAATCCTTCATCCGCCAGTATATGGTAGGCCTTGCGCACCGTATGGAAGCTGGTCTCCAGCTGCTGGCCCAGCTTGCGCGTAGAGGGCAGCACTTCCCCCACCTGGAACTGCTTGGTGGCGATCATCAGGCGGATGCGGTCGGCAATGTATTTGGCGGAATTTTTCACGGGAAGTTGTTGAATTATTGAATTGCAGAATTAAAGAATTGTTTAATTGATACCGTCATTGAGCAATTCAATAAATCTATAAGTCAATAATTATCATTTCTTGTCTACCAGTTTCTTCAGCTCCGAGACCAGCATGAGCGATTCGATCGGGGTCATCCGGTTGGGATCGCAGGCATCCAGCTTGTCGATCAGCGTTTCGATGTTGGGATCGAGCTGGGTCTGGAACAGCGACATCTGGTCGATCTGCCCCTGCTTCTCCATCTCTTTTGTGGCTTTCTTGATCGCCTCTTTTTTCTTTTGGGCGCCCTCCTCCAGCGTGCCGTTGCTGTCGGTGATATCGATGCTGTGGTTCTCCAGGTTCTTCAGGATCTCCCTGGCCCGTTCAATCACAATGGAAGGCAGGCCCGCCATATCCGCCACCTGGATGCCGTAGCTGTGATCGGCCCCGCCGCGCACCAGCTTGTGGAGAAAGACAATCTCCCCGTCATGTTCCTGCACTTTCACGTTATAGTTGGCAATGTGTTCATACATGTTTTGAAGCTCATTCAGCTCGTGGTAGTGGGTGGCAAACAGCGTTTTGGCAGCCACGCTCGGCTGGTTGTGCAGGTACTCCGCCAGCGACCACGCAATGCTGAGTCCGTCAAACGTGCTGGTGCCGCGACCCACCTCGTCCAGCAAAATAAGCGAGTTGCGGGTGGCATTGTTCAGGATGTTGGCGGCCTCGTTCATCTCCACCAGAAACGTACTTTCGCCGGCGGCAAGGTTGTCGGAAGCCCCGACCCGCGTAAAGATTTTATCCACAAGCCCGATGTGTGCCTTTTCAGCCGGAACGAAACTGCCGACCTGGGCCATCAATACAATGAGGCCGGTTTGACGAAGAATAATGCTCTTACCCGCCATATTGGGACCGGTGATAATCAGGATCTGCTCATCCTCATTTTCCAGGTGCAGGTCGTTGGGGATAAAGGGCTCTCCGGGGGGGAGGGTCTTCTCCACAACGGGATGGCGTCCTTTCGTAATGTCGATCACCTGGTCGTCGGCGATATTGGGCTTGCAATAGTTGTTGTGGTAGGCCACCTCGGCAAAACTGTGGAGGCAGTCGAGTTCGGCCACGGCCTGGGCGATCTGCTGTACCTCTTCGGCGTACTGCGCTACATACTGCCGCAGCTCTTCGAAAAGCTCATATTCCAGCGTCTTGCTGCGCTCTTCGGAGGACAGGATCTTTTCCTCCACCTCTTTCAGTTCGGGGGTAATATACCGCTCGGAATTGACCAGGGTCTGCTTGCGGTTAAAATGTTCCGGCACTTTATCGGTATGCGTGTTCGTCACCTCGATGTAGTATCCAAACACCTTGTTATACCCAATTTTAAGCGACGGGATGCCGGTCTCCTGCGAAAGTTCATCCTTTAGCCTGGCGATGTAGTTTTTCCCATTGCGGGCCACATCGCGGAGTTCATCCAGCTCCTCGTTGTAGCCGTCTTTAAAGATATCGCCGTCGCGCACGCTGGCGGGCGGATCCTCCTGTATCGCTTTCTCGATCTTCTCCTGCAGTTCAATCATCAGCTTCAGGCGATCGCGGATATCCGTCAGCAGCGGCTCCTGCAGCTTGTTGAACTGCATTTTGATGCGCGGCACCTGCGCAAGTGACTGCTTCAGCTTCATCAGATCGCGGGCGTTGGTCCGCCCCACACAGATGCGCGACATCAGCCGTTCCAGGTCGCCCACCTGTTCCAGCTCCTCACGCAGGTTTTCACGAACTTCGTGGTTCACATTCAGTGCCTCCACGGCATTCAGACGCTGTGTTATCGGCTCTATCCGTTTCAGGGGGCGCATAATCCACTTGCGCAGCAGGCGCCCGCCCATGGCCGTGCTGGTCTGATCCATAATGGAGATCAGCGTGCCCTCGGTGCCGCCTTCCTGGATGCTCGTAATCAGCTCCAGATTTCGCTTCGTGGAACTGTCGAGCGCCATATATTCGTTGTTTTCAAACGCCTTCAGCCGCTTGATATGTCCCAGTGACGCCTTCTGGGTATCCTGCACGTAATGCAGCAGGGCGCCGGCCGCCACCTGGGCGACTTCCTGTCCTTCTACACCAAACCCCTTTAACGAATGGGTTTCAAAATGATCGGTCAACAGGTTGTAGCCGTAATCCCCCTCGTATACCCAGTCTTCCACAAACGTGATATTATAATCCTGAAGCTCTTTCGGCACGTTGTTTTTTAGCTTTTTCTGCAGGATAAGCTCCGATGGCGTAATGGAGCGCAGCAGGTCCAGCAGCTGATCTTTATGCACCTGACTGAGCTGGAATTCGCCGGTGGAGACGTCCACGAACGAGAGGCCCGCCGTATCGCCCGACCAGCAGATCGCCGCCGCGTAGTTGTTGCGCTTGTGTTCCAGCAGCTTTTCCGACATGGTAACGCCCGGCGTGGTGATCTCCGTCACTTCGCGATCCACCACTTTGCGTCCCGCATTCTTGGCTTCCGAGGGATCCTCCACCTGTTCACAAATCGCAACCCGGTGGCCGCGCTTCACCAGTTTGGGCAGGTAGGTGTCCAGGGCATGGTAGGGGAAACCTGCCAGCGGCGTCTGGTCGCTTCCGTTGTTCCGCTTGGTGAGCGTGATGCCCAGCTCTTCGCTCACCGTTTTGGCATCGTCGTCAAAGGTTTCATAAAAGTCGCCCACGCGGAACAGCAAAATTGTTCCCTCGTACTGATCCTTTATTTTTTGGTATTGCCGCATTAACGGGGTCAGCTTTTTGGTCGCTGTGCTCATCTGCCTTATACTTACTTAATTTGACTTTTCAGAATTAACGGGTTTATACTTGGCTCACAGAATTTCTGTTCAGCATATTTCATGTTGTAAACACCGGGCCAGCTGAGAAAGGAAATATTGTTGCTGAACGATCAAGTGCAAATTTTTTTTATTATTCCAGTATATCGAAATTCAATCATCCGTCGTGTTGACTAACAAGGATAAGTATAAGGAATTCTGGCGGCTCATCGTAAAACTCGTCTTAAAGAAAGATGTTTTTTTCAACGCGTCCGCGATTACCTTCAACCTTTTTATCTGTGCCATTCCCTTTACGCTTCTGTTGATCTCCATCATAGGATATGTGCTCTCCTACGAGGAGGCGTTCAGGGAGATCATCCGCTACGGCCAGGAGCTGTTTCCCAGTTTCGCATTTGAATCAAAAAGCGGGGATGTCTACAAGGGAGCCATCACCCTTCAAACCCTGCTGAAACCGCTTATCGGGGTACGGCGCATTTTTGGTATAGTGGGCGTGGTAATCCTGATTGTATTCGCACAAGGCCTGTTCCACACGGTAAAGCATGTGGTGTTCGAGGTTTTTGAAATCCAGGATCGAAAGCACCCCGTTCTAGAAATGGTCTACAACTTCTTTACCTTTGGAGTTGTGGGAGGGGTCTTCATCTTTTTCAGCCTGGTCATCTATGTCGTTTCCTTTATCTCATTCGACCAGCTCACCGTACCCTTTACCAACCGGATTATTGAACTCAGCTGGATTTTTGAATTTCTGAATACGATTATTCCTGTCGCATTTACCTTCCTGCTATTCTACATCATCTTCCGTTACATAAGTGAAAAACGGATGCAGCCAAAGGTGGCATTTGTCGGGGCCCTTGTGTATACCGTACTGTTTGAAATAGCAAAATTCGGCGTAGGCATTTATCTTGATTACGCCTTCCGGGCCTACCGCTATTTTTACCAGGGATATGCCATTGCCGTGGTAATCGGGATCTGGGCCTTTTATTCGGCCGCCCTGCTCGTATTTGCTACCATTGTTGCCCGTGCTTATCAAGAGGTATTTGTAGATGCCCGTCATTTGAAAGAAAATCCCTACACCTCAATTTCCTGACCACCATGTCCGCTGCCAGGCTCACTGAAGACTTCTACCTTGATCCCGATGTGACACAGGTTGCCCGCAACCTGGTGGGAAAGGTGCTTTGCACCCGCCTGCACAACCAGCCCCTGACGGCGGGCCTGATCGTGGAAACAGAGGCCTATTCCGGCAACAACGACAAGGCCTGCCATGCCAACAACGGCACCCGGACAAAACGAACGGAAGTGATGTACCATCGCGGCGGGGTGGCGTATGTCTATCTCTGCTATGGTATTCACCACCTGTTCAACGTAGTAACCAATGAAGAGGATCACGCCGATGCCGTACTGATTCGGGCCGTGGAACCTGTAGAAGGTATTGATACCATCCTCGAACGCCGAGGGGCCGACACCCTGACGCCCGCCGTTGCCGCCGGACCGGGACGGCTGACCCAGGCCCTCGGTATCACCACCGACCATTACGGGTACGACCTTCGGGGAGAGCAGATATGGATTGAGGATCGCGGGTCGCTGATCTCTGAGAGATCCATTACCAGCTCGCCGCGCATCGGGGTAGAGTATGCCGGGGAACACGCCGGGCGAAACTGGCGCTTCTATGTTGAGAAACATGCGTGGGTAAGCTGAATACTTTCTCAACAACCCCTTCAAAAAAAAGAGCCCACCCGCTATGGATGGACTCTGACAATAAATACAAAAGGTGGTATCTACTAGCTCTCGCCTTGCACAGACTGGAGCCGCTGCTTTAATTCCTGGTTGGTCTGAACACCTCTCATTATCTGCTGGAAACGTTGCGGCGTCAGTCCTTCATCCTGTATCAGCTGTACAAATTGCTGCTGGGCCTGCTTATTGATTTTCATCAGCTCCGGCTGAATTGTCTTGATTTTTTCCTGCTCTTCCTGGCTGGGCTGTACCGACGACTGCGGATTTCGCTGACTCATCATTATTTTCTGGAAGCGGGCAAATTCCATCCCCTCATCCTCTACCAGGGTTTGGACTTCAGACTGTACTTCCTGCTGGATGGACTGCGCAGAGTCGGTAATATTTGAAAATTTTTGCAACTCTTCATCAGAGACATCTTCAGGCGCCGCTGGTTGGGGAGGTTGCATCTGCTGCTGACCGCCTTGCGCATACGCTACAGAGGCAGCAATAAATAACATTAAACAAAGAGAGAGAGAGGTTCTGAAAAATTTCATATAACTATAGATTCCACGGGTTTTAATTGAAAATATGACCTTAATGTAACCATTATTTTCCCCGATCTAAAACATGGCGTTGGGTTCTCCCTGAGAGCGGCAGCTTAATTTTAAAAATTAATTTAACATTAAAGGAAACTTTTTCCTAGTAATGCATTAAGGGGGGAGCGATTTAAAGCGACACTAACCATAACTTCACTACCAAATCATTTATGATCTCATTAAAATCCGTTACGAGTAGTTTTCTCGCCCTTCTCTTTATATTATTCAGCGGGGCATTTACCCCCATCAGGAACATGGCTGCCACAGCGTGGGAAATTGACAAGGCACACAGCAAAATTTCGTTTGAAGTCACCCACTTCTTTACCCCGGTTTCCGGACAATTTACCGATTACAATTCCGACATCAACTTTGATCCCGATAATCTCGGGGAAAGCAGTGTGGATGTAGAGATCCAGGTAAGCAGCATCGACACGGACAACCAGAAGCGGGACGGGCACCTGCAGTCCGGCGATTTCTTTAACGCCGCGGAATATCCCACCATCACGTTTTCCAGTAACGAAATAGTAAAGAAAAGCGGGCAAAACGAATTTGCCGCAATAGGTACCCTCACCATCAAGGATGTGAGCCGGGAAATTGAATTACCATTCACACTGCTGGGCATTCGGGACCATCCGATGCAGGAAAATACGCAGCTGGCGGATATTAAATTTACCCACTCCATTAACCGGAACGACTACGACGTGGGAACCGGCGACTGGGTTGCGACAGCAGTAGTTGGCGGTGAAGTCGATATTACCGGTACGCTTGAGCTGAACAGCTCCTCCAGCTGATTTTATTGATCCCACGCCAGGATGGTCCGTCTAGCCCGGATTTCTCACGAGTATTTTGGATAAAATCCAGTAACTTTATGGATGACAACAACTTATGACATTTATTGCTGCCAAATTATCATTACAGTCTGTAACAGGCTGTGATATTGGCCTTTCAGCTGCGTTGTAGGACAAATCGCCTTGCTGAAAAACAAATTTCTTGGTGAGAAATCCGGGCTAGCGGCGGACCATCTTTTTTTATATCTCCTTCCAAAAACAAGCTGGATTTGTTGCATGAGGATTCCAATCTTGCGTGCAAATTGCAACCCAACATCAATATATGCGCATTGTATCGCTGCTGCCAGGCACCACCGAAATTGTTTGCGCTTTGGGACTGGAATCCCAACTCGTGGGACGCTCCCATGAGTGTGATTTCCCAGCCTCCGTTCGAGCTCTTCCAGCCTGCACCGAACCGAAATATCAGGCTGAAGGCACCAGCCGCCAGGTTGATCAACGGATAACAACGCTGATCCGGGAAGGACTTTCGATCTACCGCGTAGACGCTTCGCTGCTCGCCTCGCTGGAACCCGACATTATTCTCACCCAGGATCATTGCGAGGTGTGCGCGGCCTCCTATGCTGAAGTACGGCAAGCCGTACAGGAACAGCTGAGCAGCAGCGTCGAAATCCTGTCTGTTTCGCCCACCGATCTGGATGAGGTCTTTTTAGCAATTAACCAGATCGGTGAAGCCCTCGGGGTGCCAGAAAAGGGAACGGCGCTCATCAAATCCATGATCACCCGTTTCAATGAAATTCAGTCCAGGACCGGGCAGCTGCCCTCTCCTGAAGTTGTATCCATAGAATGGATCGATCCCCTTATGGCATCGGGCAACTGGTTCCCGGAACTGGTCCGCATAGCCGGCGGCACTTCCCTGCTCGGGACTGCCGGTGAACCTTCTCCCTGGATAGACTGGTCACAGCTGGAAGAGCAGGATCCCGACATTCTGCTTGTCTCTCCCTGCGGGTATTCGCTCAACAAAACGGCCGGCGAAATGATCACTTTGACATCACACCCCGGGTGGAGCCGGCTCAAGGCTGTTCAGCAGAACCGCGTGTTCCTGGCGGAGGGACACCACTATTTTCACCGGCCGGGTCCCCGGCTCACAGATTCTGCCGAGATACTCGCTGAAATCTTTCATCCCGGCATCTTTGATCCAGGCCATCACAAATCGGGCTGGATCAAATTTACTGCAAAGGCAGGAAAATAGCCGGAACAATCCAATATAAAGACGCCGCCTCGCAATCGAACTGAGGTTGACCACATCCATCCCGGCGGAACCTTCAAGAGGGGCTTTGCAAAGCTCCTGGTTTTTCAAAAACCTTTCAAATATGTTTCCAAAAAATAATATGGGGGATATTTTATTTAAAAGCCTGCAAACAGTACATTACGGTCAGGAGTGATACCGTTACCACGAGCAAACAGGTATTTTAATGAAAAGCAAGTTGACTAACACCGGGAGCAGCCGGGTACTATTTCTGTTTTTGTCTGTCTCTATCCTGGTTTCCTGCGGCACATTTTCAGGGGATATCGAACCGACCCTGGACGAGCTTGTGATGCCCGAGGGATTCCAGGTTTCCATCTACTCTTCGGAAGTTCCCAACGCCCGATCGATGACTCGAAGTCCCTCCGGAGTTCTTTTTGTGGGAACCCGCCAGGCGGGCAAGGTGTACGCCGTACTGGATGAAGATGGCGACTTTCAGGCCGACCGCGTCATTACGATTGCCGAAGGATTGGAGATGCCCAACGGGGTCGCTTTTCGGGATGGGGATCTGTACGTGGCGGAAGTCAGCCGGATTCTCCGCTACGACGATATTGAGGACCACTTGGAAAACCCTCCCGATCCGGTTGTCATTACCGACGATTATCCCACCGAGGAGCACCACGGTTGGAAATATATCGACTTTGGTCCCGATGGCAAGCTGTATGTTCCGGTGGGCGCTCCCTGTAATATCTGCGAGTCGGAAGACGAGATTTTTGCCACCATTACCCGGATTAATCCCGACGGCACAGGCCGCGAAATTGTTGCCCGCGGAGTCCGCAACACGGTGGGATTCACCTGGCATCCCGAAACCGGCAACCTCTGGTTTACGGATAACAACCGCGACTGGATGGGAGACGATCTCCCGCCGTGCGAACTCAACCGTTTGACGGAGCAGGGGCAGCATTTTGGCTACCCCTACCTGCACGGCAACGAAGTATGGGACCCCGAATTTGGCGAAAAAGGGAAGTCCATGGATACCGATTTTACAACCCCGGCCCAGCTGCTGGGTCCCCATGTTGCTCCGCTCGGCGTTACCTTCTACACCGGTTCCATGTTTCCGGCGGAGTACCAAAACCAGATTTTTATAGCCGAACACGGCAGCTGGAACCGAAGCGAAAAAATTGGCTACCGAGTTACACTTGTCCGGCTGGAAAATCGCCAACCGGTATCCTACGAGCCCTTTATCGAAGGATGGCTGCGGGAGGATGGATCGGTCTGGGGACGCCCGGTGGCCCTGCTCCAGCTTGAGGACGGTTCCATGCTCATTTCTGATGATCGAAGCGGCACCATCTATCGCTTAACCTATAACAGCAATCAATAACTCACTTTTTCATACACGCTTATGATGAGATCCCGACGATCAGGTAAATATCGCAATGTAGGTCTGCTTCTGCTCAGAATCGGCCTGGGCATCGCTTTTATCTTTCATGGACTTCCCAAGGTATTCGGGGGACCGGAAGCATGGACGGCTTACGGTACGGCCATGCAATACCTTGGAATCGATGCGGCGCCGATGTTCTTTGGTTTCATTGCGGGAATCACCGAACTGTTTGGAGGCATATTCCTAATGCTCGGCCTTTTTTATCGCCCCATCCTGGTCATGCTAACCCTTACGATGCTGGTGGCCATGGCCTCCAAAATCGGGGAGGGCGCGGGATACCCGGAGATCGCCCATCCCATGAAAATGGCGATTGTTTTCTTCAGCATGATTTTTATCGGCCCGGGCAAGTACAGCCTGGAAAACCGGCTCAACAAGCGGCGGAGGCTGTTTTAACAATACCTTGCTAAACTGAAGCATCGGAAGCGGTGACAGGCAAATTGACTTTCCGGGTATGCTCATCATCCAGAAATATTCAGGTTTTATCACCTTAGTCAACCTTGTATGGGTCGAAGCCGGGCCGGTTTAGAGTGAACCACCCCGTGCATTAACTTGTTTTTGCAATGGAGTGATCACTGAGCAGTTCAACATTATTTGAATCAAGGAAGGATAAGACGTATGCGTGCAATGGTGTTCAACAAGGCGGGCAAACCCCTGGAACTGCAAGAGTTGCCCCAACCGGAGCCGGGAGAAAATCAGCTGCTGATCAACGTACGTGCCTGCGGGGTCTGCCGAACCGATCTGCACATCCTGGACGGCGATCTTGATGAGCCCAACCTGCCCCTTGTTCCCGGGCACCAGATTGTCGGTATCGTCGAAGAGGTGGGGACGAAAGTCTCGGGATTTTCGCCGGGTGAAAAAGTGGGAGTGCCCTGGCTGGGCAACACATGCGGGCAGTGTGAATTTTGCCGGCAAGACCAGGAAAATCTTTGTGACCAGGCATTGTTTACCGGGTACGACCTAAATGGCGGTTTTGCTGAGTATACAGTTGCTGATGCCCGCTTTTGCTTTCCGATTCCCGCAGATTACCCCGATGAGCAAGCCGCCCCCCTGCTGTGTGCCGGGCTGATCGGGTACCGCTCGCTTCGCAAGACCGGAAATGCACAAAAGCTCGGGTTTTACGGATTCGGCTCATCGGCCCACATCCTCACCCAGGTGGCAAACTATCAACAAAAGGTGGTCTACGCCTTTACACGCCCGGGCGATACACAAGGGCAGCAGTTTGCCCGGCAGAAAGGGGCTGTCTGGTCGGGCGGCTCTGATGAATATCCCCCCGAAAAGCTGGATGCCGCCATCATTTTTGCACCGGTGGGGCCGCTGGTTCCACAAGCCCTCAAGGCGTTGAAAAAGGGAGGAACCGTGGTCTGTGCCGGCATCCACATGAGTGATATTCCCTCATTCCCCTACCATATTTTGTGGGAGGAGCGAAGCATTGAATCAGTCGCCAACCTCACGCGCCGGGATGGCCGGGAGTTCCTGGAGCTGGCTCCCCGTATTCCGGTCAAAAGCAACGTGAAAACCTACCCACTGGAAGAGGCGAACCGGGCCCTTAATGACCTGCGGGAAGGAAATTTCGAAGGTTCCGCGGTTTTAACAACAGGTTCTTAAGCTCGCAGGTGAAGACCTAAGCACGGGAGCTCACATAAAAACAACCGGCGATCAACAGCTGCTGTCGTGGTTATTTTGTTTTAAAATTGGTTAAGGCTGAATTAAATGTCATCTTGCTCCATATGGTCTGTCCTGTGACCTTTCACCTGTTGTGATATTAACCATGATTCTTTGTAAATTTGCCGCACTATCCGAGCGGTTAGCAAGACCCATTACCATCTGAATCGAAAATGCTCTTTATCTATGTATGATATTGTACTGATTCCGGGAGACGGTATCGGCCCCGAAATAACTGATTCCGTGACCACGATATTGAAAAAAGCCGGTGCCGAAATCAACTGGATCCGGTGTGACGCCGGGCTTAAAGCCTATAACGAGCTTGGCGATCCTCTTCCCGACGAGACGCTTGAAGCGCTGGATAAATACCGGATTGCGCTAAAAGGTCCGCTCACTACCCCGGTCGGTTCCGGCTTCAGGTCAGTCAATGTTGCACTTCGTCAAAAATTTAAGCTGTACAGCAATATCCGGCCGGCCAAAACGCTGCCGTATATCAAGACATCTTTCAAGGATGTTGACATGGTGATATTCCGGGAGAATACGCAGGGATTATACATCGGCAAGGAGCATTGGGTGGGACCCGAGCAGGGACATGCAGAGAGTATCGCGGTCGTTACCCGGGAAGCCAGTGAAAAAATCATCCGGGCCGCTTTTACATATGCCGAGCGCAACAACCGGAAAAAGGTGACCCTGGTTCACAAGGCCAACATCCTGAAACTCACTACCGGACTTTTCCTGGAGGTGGGACAGGAGATTGCCTCGGAATTCCCGGATATTGAATTTGAAGACCTTATCGTTGACAACATGGCCATGCAGATGGTCATGCGTCCCTACCGTTTTGATGTTATTGTGACCACCAACCTGTTTGGAGACATCCTTTCGGACCTGGCCTCCGGACTTGTGGGAGGACTTGGCGTTACCGGGGCCGCCAACATCGGGGATGATGCCGCCATTTTTGAGGCTGTCCACGGCTCGGCGCCCGATATTGCGGGCGAAGGCAAGGCCAATCCCATCGCCTTCCTGTTTGGAGCCCTGATGATGCTAGATCACCTGGAAGAGACCGAAATGGCCGAACGCATACGCCAGGCAGTGTACGAAACCCTGAAATACGAAAAGGTCTGCACCCCGGATATCGGCGGACTGGGAACCACCGAAACGTTTACACGATCGGTTTGTAATAACCTGGAGTAACTTTTTATAAAACAGTCAAAAACAGATATCAAAAATTCTATTGAAATGCATTTCCAAATATCTGCAAGAGACTCACTTACTTGTCATCTAGTCCATCCGCGGATTTACGATATTATTGTAGATCGAACCAAAGGTATAGCTCACCCCGATTGTTGCGCTCATTGAATAGTCGGTTGCCAGCGCTCTCTGGCGCAAGATAATTTCTTCTTCCGTCAAATCCTGTTTGGAGAGAGATAGCTGATCGTTAATAAGAGAGTACTCAAATCCAAGATCTACTGATAGACCCCGGTACACCCGAAATTCGACCGAAGTGTCAAATTCCAGGCGATTTTTGGTAACGTCATGCATGTAATGGCTACCCTGGAGTGAAGCATCAACCTGTCCCCATGTCTCAGTGATTTCCAATATGGCTTCAAGTTCCTGCTCCAGGAGCCGCTCCTTTGTTTTATTAAATATTGTAGTGTCACGATACTCCTGGAGGGAAGGGGTGATCCTGTATTGGATGCGCAGCTCACGCCGATTGTATTCCCTGTACGGAAAAATATTATACTCCAGTGTGGGGCTTGCTCCGGCTTCAAGATGAACATTATTGTAGGATGAAGAAGCCAGCCGTGAGGTCAGGCCGGCTGACCAGTGTTCACCAAGGCTTTTTGCGGCAAATCCCGTAAATGACTTGCTGATCGAGGTACTGATAATATCTTTCTTGTCGTCAAAAATAAATTTCTCTTTCTCAATATCATAATCCAGCTGTAGATCTATTTTCCACTCCGGGGTTACATGTGTTGCATCAAAGTCCCACTCAATTTCATAAGATTTCTCGCGCTCTTCCCCGTCATAATCAAATTCAACATCTGTTTCAAAAACCCAGTTATTCCATCCATCACGATCTTTTTGTGGAGACTCCATATCCGGCAGGCTAAAACTGAGATCGAAGTGATTGAACAGCGAGGTACTTTTCAGGTAGGGTAACAGCCCCAGTTTGATGTGACGAAGCAGTCCGGCCCGTTCCTCGTCGTCAGTGTCTGATTTGGCCGAGGCATACAAAAGAGTATCAGTTTCGGTTTGTAACTTGTTCTTCCCAATAAATTTGAGTGTATACTCCTCGCCACCACTCGCAGTACCGACATCTGTGATTAAAAGATGAATATCAGCATCACTGGGATTCCTCACAAAATTGATGAACTTAATTTCAGATCGCAGGTAGTCTTCATAGCATCCCGAGCAATCCAGGTAAACATTCAGCATATCATATTCCATCTCAGAAACACGGTCTTGCGCTGCCAATTGGTCAATACAGGTAAAAAATACCACGATACCAGTTAACAAAGTTACCTTATGCAGCAGCTCGTCATTCATAATTATGCTTTTCATTTATATTACCCGTCCTTAGATAGTCGTATCTCTTTTGAAGCCATAATTAAATGACGAATAACGAGATATCTGAAAATATTCGACCAACGAGTGAAGGGGCACTATAAAAAGCTGATTTGATCAAAAAGAACGTTCGTAGATAGGTCTATTCCGTTCATACCAGGAGAGTTGTCGTTCATCCTTTCTTTTATCTATTTACATCAAATTAAAGTATTATTTACTCTCCTATGTGAGACCGGAAAATCAACGACACACTATGCAGATCAAAAAGCGGCTAAAAGATATCTTTTTTAGCGAAATCAGTATTTTCATCTTCTTGTGGCTGCTCTACCTGATAGCCCCGATCGAGCTTGATATGAGTGACAATGACCTCGACCTGGATGTTAGCGAGGTGGCTATGGTCTGCTACTATATGTTGCTCGTGGGCATCAATAATTTTTTACTCATCCCGCGCTTCCTGTCTCAAGGCCGTGCCTACCTGTACCTGGGGCTCATTTTGGCTACACTTTTGTTATTTAGTTTTGTAGATGATACAATGATGGAATTCCTATTTCAGGGAGATGACGATCTGAGTTGGGGATGGTCGGGCGTGCGCAATTCATTTTTCCAGATGGGTATTCTGACCATCTTTTTCGGGAGCTTTAAACTGTTGTGGGATTACCAAACCCAGAAACAACGAATGAATGCACTGGAAAAAGAGCGCGTTGAAAGTGAACTGAAATTCCTGAAATCCCAGATCAACCCTCATGTGCTGTTCAACCATCTGAACAGCATCTACTACTACACAATGGAAAAATCTGAGAAGGTGCCGGAAATGGTGCTCAAACTCTCCGATGTAATGCGCTATATGCTGTACGAGGCCAATGAAAAATTTGTACCCCTCGAAAAGGAGATTGAGTACATTGAGAATTTCATCGAGCTGGAAAAGATTCGACATGAGGGCCAGGGACGGGTTATATTCAATGTGGATGGACGGATTGATGGAAAGCGTATTGCCCCGCTGCTGCTGATCTCATTCATTGAAAACAGTTTTAAACACAGCCACCAGACGAAGACAGACGATATCCTGATCATCATCAATATCGGTGTAGAGGGTGATTGGCTGAATTTCACTGCTGTCAATAACTGGTCGGACATCGACCAGGAGAACCTGGAAGGAGAGTCGGGGATCGGGCTGCCCAATGTCAAGAAGCGACTTGCACTATTGTATCCGGATCAGCACTCACTGCAAATAAACAAGGATGGTGAGCTGTTTATCGTTCACATGCGAATTAAATTGGATCATGGAAAAGATTAAGTGTCTCATACTTGAGGATGAAAAACCAGCCCAGGGCGTACTGAAAAATTATATCGGAGACGTCCCATACCTTGAACTGATTTCCGTTCATGCAAATCCGCTGGATGCAATGGAGATGCTGCAATCAAAATCTGTTGACCTTATTTTTTTGGATATCAATCTCCCCAAGATCTCGGGTCTAAATTTTTTGAAATCGCTCAATGATCCTCCCGAAGTGATTATCACCACTGCATACTCCGAATATGCCCTGGAAGGTTTTGAATTAAACGTAGCAGATTACCTGCTGAAACCCATCTCGTTTGAGCGGTTCCTGAAGGCGGTTTCGTCTCTTAAAACAGGAACGCAACAGGGCGAAAAACCGGAAGAAGTCACTCAAGTGGCTGCTGAAGCTCACTCGTTTACTTTTGAAAAGGCGGATAACGTCATTTATAAAATTGATTATCAGGCAATCAGGTATATTGAATCAGACCGTGATTACATACGACTGTTTATGGATGAACGGAAACTCATGTTCCGCCAGTCTCTAAAATACTGGGAAGAAATTCTACCTGAGCGCAACTTTGTGAGAGTACATAAATCGTACATCCTTAACATAGCACAGATTACACGCATAGTGGGCAACCGCGTGTACCTGGGAGAGGATGTCATTCCCATCGGCCGAAGCTACAAGGATGATTTTATTGAAAAAATTGAAGATTGTAACTGAAGTTGCAAATGATGCCTTTTTAAAAAATGCTTTGAATGCCAGTGAGTCTATTAAAGTGTAACCTTCCTAATCCAATGCTTTAGCAAGCAGGAGTATCAGCACAGCGGAACAGGAACCTGAAATATGATATCATTTTTTGTTCCTGTATTATCTCACAAACATCCATTTTTTAGGCGTATATTCCTTTGCAGACAAGCGTCAATATAAACGCGTTATAAATATGAAATGGTTGCTAACTTTATTAATCCTACTGCCATCCATCCTGCAAGCACAAGAATACAAGGTCGAGCATAGATGCCAAGGGAATAACAAACATACGATGGTCGTTGAATACCACGATCTTTACTATGTTGTCGTTACCCCCGAGTATTTTCAACACAACTGGACAATTCGGCATCTGGATGGAATCAGCTTCGGCGGTCAAGGGACCCTGCATTATTCTACCAATGCAACCCGCTCCAATCAAATGGAAGTGAATATTATCTCACAATCCAAGTGGAAGTATTCCGGCCGGACAGGTGCGATAAATGTTTGCAGAGAGATTGTAAAAGGCAATTCTTACTGAAAGAGTATAGGAACACCCGAAAGTTTATGAAAGAGGGTCACCAGTTATTTAATTACCTCAACTAAGGCCACATACGCCTCGTTGCCCGGCGTCTTTAGGGTTATCGTTCCGCGGTCTCCCCAGTTGGACCGGTCTCCTTCCCACTTGACCTCTACTTCCTCCGGTTCCGACCAGGACAACTCTTCAATGTTCAGCCATCGAACCCTGACCTGTTCGACATATTCCCACGGATCAAGATCGATCATGAAACGGCCTCTTGGGAAATAAACGGCATACTCATTTCCAATATCAGCCGTAACGTAGGCTTCAACCGCACTACGGGCCGCGGCCACGCGATGTCGCAACAGGTCATTATGCGGAGAGGCGGAAAAGATATCAAACTCCTCCAGCAGCATATCCAGGGCCTTAAGATTAGTCTGAACGCGCTCGTTCAGCCCGGAACCCCACACGCGCGGCAGGGCGGGACGGTGGAAGCGACTGGATGCGGTGCCGGCAAAAATGTTACGCCAAAACCGGTTGATTGCCTCGGTTTCCGTGCCCGCGGAATAGTTTACTCCATCTGCCCCGCCGTACACTTTTTCGTTGTTCATCGGCATGGGATCGGAGGCCAGTTTCTTCCTCCAGTCCATAATATTATCCCAGTGCCCCTGTCCCCTTGCCCCTCTTGAGTCCTGGTTATTCTGGGATATTTCAACATAGCTGTAGGTATCATGGTACGTCATGGCAGCCCGTACGGAGTTGCTGGGATCAAACTGCATGGTGGTTACGTACGCTTCCCGACCCATATCGTTGGCTGCCTGATTAATGTACCGGGCCCAGTAGTTCTCCCATATCGGTCCCTCACTGCTTTCATTATTTATATTATACAAAATATGATCATAGCTCAGGGCGATGGAAAGCAGCTTATCAATATATTTTTTTTGATAAGCTAATACCTCGGTATTATTCGTTTCCACCGTGTTATGGAAATCATCATCATCGCCAATAACCTCATTGGAATAATTCACATTATTTTTCCCGGTCCACGGATCGTTCGGTCCACCCAGATCAAATACATCCCACAATGTAAGCTGTACGATGATTCCCCGTTTAGCCGTCTCGTTTAGAAAAAATGTCAGTCGGTCCCAGTACTCCTCGTTCCACTGATCCAGATTATAAAAACCATCACTATTCCGCGGAAAGGCAGAAACATTATCCTCATCGCGATTGGACATGGTATTGCGCACATAATTTCCGCCCACCGACGCGAGAAGATCGAGATGATCGGTCAGCTTGTCGCCGGTCCACTGAAACAGGTTGTCGTCATCGCTGCCCCCGCGCAGCAGGATCGGCTCGCCCTCATACTCCCAATACCACGGGTTTTCATCATAGGGTTGGATGGGAGAAGGTGCCTGAATCGCACCTGTTGTTTTATTCCCCGGCTCACCGGCCAAATTACCCACAGGCGCAGTCCCTTCAGGCAGCAGGAAAAATAAAATTAGTAACAGAAACTGGCTTAATCTATTAAAAAGCATAGTGTTCGTATTTTTATTGAAACTTTAAATTCAATGTATCACAAAACTTAAGATCAAAGCTGCAATCAGTCCTCTCTGTTTCGACAAAAGTTGAAGCATGACAAGAGCCCTGTAATACATTTGCGATAAATGGTTTTGAGATTCATAAATCGATCATTCCATCGATAGGTTGTGTTTGGCCCTCCACGCTGGATACTCCTCGGCCAGCAGTTCCCCGGCCCAGTCGCCGTACCAATCGTAACCGGCGCGCCGTTCCTGCGGAACCTTGGAGTACTCATAGAAAATATCTGAATCACGGTTCATAAAGATGGGACGATTGGTTTCAATCTCGTAAAAACGTGCCCACAATGGTCCCGCCTCGGGATCCTCCACGAGCCGCTTGTCTTCCCGTCCTTTTTCATCAGTAAACTCCTCGTATCGATAGCCGTGGATCGCGGTGTCCCTGTACCATTCAACGGCACCTTCAACAGCGGCGGTGATCTCCGGGGTGGGTTCTTCGACTGCCATCAAAAAACGTACGATACCTGCACTCGCGGCACCGGCAAGAGACGGCGGCTCGTAGGAACGGGCCCACGCCGGCTCAAGCGTTTCCGGATCGTGCTGTGCGCACCAGGCGGTTCGCTGCCCATCCTGTATGATCTGCATGTCCAGGATGGCTTCTATCCCCTTGTTGACCGCTTCGGAAGCGCGCTGACGCCTGGATGAATCAACGAATGTATAGGGATCCTCCCCTTCCGCTACATCACGCAGCATGCGCATCGCGCCGATCATCGCCCCGTCGTTGAAGGTAATCATTTCATAATATCCTTCCCGGATGGGATAGTACTGTGGCCAGCCGCCGCTATCGTACTGGGCCTCCACCAAGTAGTCTACGCCTTTCAGAAACCCCTCTTTGAAGCGGTCGTGGCCGGTCGCATTATGCACCCGGGCCAAATAGCGCATTTGCGTATAGGTCGCACCGTTGTCTATGGTAATGTTGCTGAGCGTGGTTCCTCCCGCGGACTGTTCGTTGCGGATGCTGTCTTTATCCGCCTCGCCGAGTACCTGCGACATGTCGATATTCTTCGGCCACCCGCCACTCTCGTGCTGGTAGAGCAACACATTGTCTGCTATGCGAACAGCTTCAGGGCCCTGGTACCATTCCGCTTCCTGCTCAAGTGCGTCATCCCAGTCAATGGAATCCACTGCAGCCGGATCTCCTGATTGCCCCGACTCGCCACATGAGATAAAAAACATAACCAAAAACAGGGGTATGCACCGCAAACTTAATTTGCTATTCATAGCCATTTTCATCTTTTCCAATTCATGATTTGGATGGATACCATCATGTTGAGAATCAAAGCCCGATCTTACCGGTTGCTTGTTATTCATAATACTCCATTTCCCATATCGTCTTAATGTTCTATTGAAGCTATAAGCAACTGATGAATGAAGACCTCTCAAAAAATATTCGACCAACGGTCGATAAGGCACTATGAACGGGCGATAAAACCACAGAAACCTTTACTCGGCCGGTGTGCAATAACCTGGAGTGACTAATATAAAAACAGTCCAAAACAGATAGTTAAAAAATCCCCTCTGTCTACTCAAAAACAGAGAGGATGATATTATGGGAAATTTCTTAATTTGGGATCATTTATAATTTGATTCTAACATCCTCACTTAGTGATGGGCTCAAAGATAAGTTTACTCCATCTGCCCCGCGCCCAGGCAAATCCATCACCTTCAGGTATAAGTCCGTTGGAATGCGTATTGGATGCTATGCGGAGCGTATCTCCCGAATTAATTTCGATTTTGTCCCATGTGTGGCTTGCATTTCCAAACGGTTGGTCTGTCTCCGGATTTACAAACTCTGCTTTAAACTCACTATTGATAAAGAGTCGATAGGTAGACTCTCCGTCTTCTTCAGGCATTGTTTCAATAGTAACATTGTAAACCCCCGATTCTCCTCTCCAAATCGTCTCAACGGCCCCAAATTCATTGGGATATTCAATCGAATTTACCGCAATTACCCCTCTGGATTCATCCCGATATGCCGGGACATATCCCTCCACTTCCAACCGTTCGAAATCCTGAACAGCCACAAGGGTATCGGTTTGTGATACTTCTATTGTTGCAGACGATTCCTGCTTCTCGCTTCTTCCACAGCCAACCAACAGGTACATTATAAGCAAAAATGTGCACATAACGCCTGCTACAGGGAACCTTTCCTTTTTACTATTGCATTGAACACAACTTGACATCATAATGAATGGGGTTAAAATGTAAATTCAGAATAATAATTCTGCCTTCACGGGTTAAAATTATCATAATTAGTTTTTCGTCCACTATACCAACGGTAACGATGAACCGCCCCCGTAAATCAATACCTCCCTCCATATGGCCACCATGGATTCCTGTAATAAGGGGATTCAATCGCTATTTCCCCGCCATTATTCTGATATGAGGCCCGTGCCCGTACCCAGTGTTCATCTTCGGGAATCTGTTCGATATGGAACTCATACGGTTCCTGGCTGGCTGTAGCCACAATTTCATTGTCTATCATTAAGTCTATGGATTTGATGACAGCGTTGGAGCGTCCTTTCTCAACATGCACCGTAACTGCTCCAATCTGGCCCGGCCACTCCATCCGCAGTTCCGGTGTTCCGGGTTTTCCGGTGATTTCTGCCAGCTTGTCAAAAAAAGCTCGTTTGCGATCGGATGAAATGTGCCAGTTTACCGGCACACTTTGATAGCCTAAATTGTAATCTTCATTTTCTTCCGGTAACCGAAAATCGAAATATCCCCATGAGGTATAGTTCCGGGCACTAACAACAAAGTTATTTCCTTCATCTCCCCATCCCTGTTCTTCAACACGCCAAGGTTGGTCGTCTTCATTGCTCACGATCGGCATAGGCGTATAAACATCCATCGCCCGGACTTGGCGAATCATTTCAGTTATCCGAGAAGGATTCTCAACACCGTTTCCGTGGAGTAAAACATAGTCAGATGCGTCAACGATGTTCGCCGGTGGTACTCCGCCTCCTCCAAGTGATGTACTGACATAAAGAGATCGGCCATCCCTTTCAATATTACCGGCTCTTTCGATCAATTCGTGTACGCGATCACACTTGAGAATAGGAGTTTCGGAATATGCCACGTTGCACTCATTGTTGATTTCAATAATTACGTTCGTGTATTTTTTTCCAGCAGCCATTCAGTCGCATTGTCGACCGCCTGTATCACCGCCTCCTCGTTCTCAAAGTTTCTGTCCTGTCCAAAGTAGAAATAACCGAGGATAACGACCATTCCCAGCTCATCAGCCCTGTTTAGTACACGCTCGAGCCGATTCATGTAGTCTGATCTCAAAGAACCGTCCGGTGCAAATGCGGAGTTGTCCCAGCGCTGTTCGCTGCAATAACCGTACGGGCAACCGCCCTGGAGGTTAAGAGCAATACCGAGCAGACCGTGCTCACGCCAAGTAGCCATGGCATCGTTAAACTCCCTTGTATTGCGGTCAGGATCCCATCGCCGCGTATCGGGGTAGGCCCATTGTCCCCGAGTTTTTGTATTCAGGTCGTCAAATATTCCTTGCACCAGACGGGCATTCATTAGAAGTCCCTCGATCAAAACCTCCTTGCCATCAGAAGGCGTCCAAGTGCGCCCTTCGTAAGTCGGGGAACCGTTAATGTAAAACTGCTCTCCGACGATAGTCACCTTTGTTTTCCGTTCCTGTGTATGTGATTCTTTGTCCATCTCACAGCCGGAGGTAATAAAGAGGATAGATAAAGCAACTATGCTTCCGGCAAATATATTTTTAACTACTTTTTTTATAAATAGTATTCTCATATTGTTCTGTTCTGATAACAGTTGTTGTGTTTACCCGGATTATTCGTAAGAAAATGAACTATCGAACGTCGACCATTTGATGGATAAATGATGTAATCCATAGCTCATATTTGGGTGACGGGACAAAGGCTGCGTAATTTAATAGGAGCCCGTGTTGTCCCGAAAATAGCTTTAACGTACCCATCTAGGATTTCGAGCGTTATTATCGGGCTCCTTTCATAAGAATTTACTCTGAATTATCCGGGGTTAATCTCTCTTTGAACCGTGTTATTGCTTTCGCACCAGTATGACCCAGTCCTGTCGTTCTTCAGCTTCCACCGGTGGGATACCCAAAGAAACACGGCCAGGGCCATTTACCTCAACGACGCGTCCCCTTCGTACCACCGGAGACTTGACGTTGGGCACAGCTGAAAGTACACTTTCCGGCTCTCGCGAATACGTTTCCGGGACTTCCAGGACCCGTCCCTGTTGCAGTTCGCCCCCTTCACGCGGATTAAACCATTCTACCGAGTACGTTCCGGAATCTTCGAGCAAAAGGGTAGAGGCGCCGCCATCCGGTAGGTAAATCACATATACTTCCCCCGGATCTGCAAAAACAAAATCCTTTTCACTGCGCGTCAGACCGTTTGCATTATCCATTTCCCAGAAAGGAATGTTATTGTCACGATAAAAATCCATTGCGATTCGCGTATAATCCCACAAGGCGTCCCTGCTTCGCCAGTCTTCCGCATTCAGGTCATTTTGCTCCTCACTATACCCGAAATACCATTCCGAACCGTCCCCCCCGGCAGCAATGGTTGCCCAGTAGACTGCCCGGGCATCATCCTGGTTATAGTTGTCATCCCAGTCGTCGGTTGTAACGCCAAGGCCACCGCTGCCGGCTTCATCAAGCGATACATTCCAGTTGCGACTGGACTGGTCCGACATTTCCACCAGGGATCTTATCCTGTTAAAATTATCCCACGGCTGCATGTTATTGGTTTGCACGGAGGGACCTTCAAAATATTCGAAGCCGACAAGGGGTCCATACACTTCATCATAATCCCCGGGATAGGAATGAATAACCACGGGGTGGTCGTACGGATCGAGGTCGTGGATATATTTTGCATACGATTTTGCCAAATCCATATCGCGGTCTCCCAACTCATTCCAAAGATCATGCTCTTCCCCAAGATTCCAGTTGAGGGCATGGTGGTGGGCAAACCGGGCTACCAGTTCCCGGTAATACAGCTTCCGTTCGGTTCCCAGTTCACCGCCATCCAGCAACTGATCATTTTCAGTTTCCTGTGTCTTAAAATGAGCAAACAAGCCGAGTTCATCAGCATGAGTGAATACCATTCCCCATTGTGCCAGCTTGGAAACATCGTAACGACCGGTTTCCGTATGGTTGATCCAGGGCCACACATTTTTCCCGTCACCGCCGGCCGTCATCGTGATGAACGAAAAAGCATTCATCCCTTTCTCAGACAGGTAATTGAGGGCGCCGATGAGTCCCTTGCCCTTGTCGCCCTGCCATACGGGATCTCCCGGGTTCCAGTCTTGTACATGTGCGTTGTATGATTTTAGCGGTGCAGGGCCTCGTCGGTCGTTATGCTGAGTGCTTCCCCACAGTAGCTCATCACTATAACTGTGGCTGGTTGATCCTGTTTGCAGGTAGGTGCCATCAAAATCCTCATATGCCAGCAGCGTTTCGGGGGCGTCGGCTCCGCCTTTCATGAACCACTCTCCGTTATCAAACTGCAGGTACCGTTCTCCCACGTAGCGGAGCATCCCCTTTCCGCGATGGTCGCGGCCACTTTTGTCTGTTTCCGATATATTCAACGTGCCGGTGGCTCCGTCAAAAGAAGTCGCTTCTCCTGCATTCGGATCCAATTTAATCGCCACCTTGTCACCCTGGCGAAAGGAGGCGACATAGGTCCATTCCCCCGTTTGATCCGGTGTAAAATGGACCCGCCATTTGTTGCCTGAAGTGGCGCTTGTTTCCGCAGCATTTCCATCGGCAGCAAAGTAGCCGGGAACCACGTACGTGCTCTGACCACTTTCATGCCGGAATATGACATTTAGCCGATAGCCCAAAAACGGGTTGAAGGCATCGGTCTCACTGACTTCGGGTCCGTCAAATGTAATAGTGATCGGGTGCCACTTTTTTTGTTCGCCATCAATCGAACCGCTAGATTGAGCTAATATGATATCCGGTCTTATCAGCAATGCTGATATTAGAATCATAAAAAAAGTTAATTTCTTCATAGTATTCATGTTTTAATTGTAATGGTTTATGTTTGCTTTAAGCATTTCTACTTTACAGCCTTACCTATTTTTTGAATAAATTGACTATTAATTTTGTCGGTGATTACTTTGTCACTTTGGTCCAAACCCAATCGTACCAACACCATATTCCATTCAGGAATAATAAAAAGATTATTATTGTTATGGCCCCAGGCTGCAAATGTGCCTTTTGGTGCACCTGGCCATTTCCTATCCCCATTCGGTTTGACACCATTAACCCACCAGTTAAACCCGTAGATGCCACTACCTTCTATTCCACTTTCGAAATGTCCCAGGGGGAGTGAGGCTGGAACTTGTACGGCACTGGCTTTCTGTATCCAATCCTTTGGAATCAACTGTTTGCCATCCCAGTTACCCTGATTTAGGAACAGATGGCCAAAACGGGCAATTTCTCGTGCTGAAATGAAAATATGATTACTGTTATTGCCCGCACCTCCATTGATTTTATATCCCCCGAACTCGCCGAAATCTCCCCACCGCCACTGATCAGGATTTACACCTATGGGGTCCAAGACTCGACGTTTGATAAAATCCTCCAGTGGCTCCCCAGCAATTCTGGTTAAAATATTTGCAAATTGATTCATAGCTGAATCCCAATAAGCATACTTTGAACCAGGAGGTGTAAACAACGGGTCACCGGGAATAAACGGTGTTGTACTCGGACCATGTGTATAATCGCCGCGCGGCTCGTCGCCATGCGCTCTGTACCCGGATGTCATGGTTGCGAAGTGTCTGAGTTCCAACTCGGGATAATTTTCATCCATTTCTGGGATAATATCCCTCGCGAGGGTATTAATATTGGCCTTGCCGTCACCTATCAACAAGCCTAGAACTGTACTGGTAAAAGATTTGGTCACTGACCAGACACCATGTACTTTATCCACGTTTTCACCTTCCCAAATCAGATATCCATTCCGTATAACCATTAATTCTTTTACTCCATCGAATCCGGAATTTTCCTCTAAAAAAAGAATCGCCTCGTTCAATTTTGAGGAGTCTATTCCCTGTAATTCAGGTTCAGTTTGCTCCCATTTATCTCCCGGAAATATCGTATCCTCGTTTTGTCGTAAAGTATCTTGAGTAGCTGCAATTTTGTCACTCTTGCTTGTTCCATTTTGTTTCTGATTCTTTACTTCATCACAAGCAATCATTAAGAACAATAATAGACTTGTAATGGAAATTTTTATTTTCATGATTACGTAAACTTTATAATTCACCAATTGAGATCCCTACCACGAATTTGCATCCATCCACTATTCAACAGGTTTAAATGGGTTTTCAAGACGAGCATTAATGAAGTCACTAATTTGATCATGGCCCATTTCCTTGTCCAGGAAGCCAAATACGGCCACACCATCGGTGCCAGTCAGGGCATGCTCATCCTCATCCCGGCCATAGCTGAAGATGACCATGTTGTCCGGCTGCGCCCAGCCTTCATCCCCGCCCTCGGTATGGCCTTTTGCACCTACATACAGAATTTGGCTGGCCTCTTTATCGGTAAAGTAGAAAAACGGGGAGGGGAAATCGTTTCCAAATTCCGGGTTGAGGTAGCCAAGGCCCCTGGCGTTTTCCAGTCCATACTTAACCCCATCTTCTAGCACATAATGCTGCTGTTCAATATCCATCTGGCCGGCAATCGGACCTTCAAACAGGAAAGCGTAGGGCTGTCTCGCCTCCAACACTTCTATAGCTGCATGACTAGGAAAAAAATGATAGAGTACCCTGTAATTGTCATTCCAGGATTCTAAAATCAGATGTTCACCTCGGAGTGTATCAGTAAAATTGATCGGAATAGTATTCGTATCAATCCAGCGTGAATCCCCTCCTCCTCCACGGCATGGATGACCGAATCCGTCGGGACCAAAGTTGGGCCACCCTCTCCACTCCCGGTTATCGACACAGTCATTGCCTATCCAGTCATTTCCCTCGCTATCGATGGCGGATGAAAATCCCGTACTTGTATACCCTGAGTCAGCATGTTCATATTCAAAATGCCAGGTCCCATTTGCCGTTTCAATCTTCCAGGTTTGGTAATCAAACCTTTGCTCTTTCGTCACTACTACAGTATTCCCCCGGTTAGCAGCAGGCTCACTTGTCTTTTGGTCTTCCTGACAGCCGTACATAAAAAACAGAAGGGGCAAACTGAGACCAACAATTAATGACTTCATATGGCTTGTATTATGTAATTATGTTTTAAATCGATTCTATGTTTACATCATTAATTTCCCGTGGCATACCGGATGCCGCCCCATACATGCTGCAGAAACAACACATCTGTCAGGATTAAGATGTTATTTTGGGATTTAAGTTATTCCTCTAATCCTTCGGTTGGAACCCGGTGGATGGTTTTATGAATCATGTGACTCAGGTCCGTCCCATCTGTGGTGGAAATCTGGTAATTTATCGACATTACCAGTCCCAATGAGGCTTCAATCATATCCGGCAATTCCTCCAGTGTACCCAGTGAGCTGCGTACCATTCCCGGTCTTAGAGCCGGGATTTCCAGGAATACCGCTCTACCGTCATCAGATAAGCGAACTGATTCAACATGTACCGGATCAGGATGGGTTTCTCCAGGATTTTCTACCGAATACAACTGTCCCCGTGTACCATATTGGCTCGTCCACGGATACGTCCATTGTTGCAATTCATAATTCTCCAGGTCTGCAGCTGTCTTGGGGTCCAGTTGTTGATTAAACCGCAGTTCAAGTCCCCCGGCTTTCGTATTAAGGGCTACCGGCAGGTTCAAAGGCTGCCCGGTATACCGTACGCGGTGAAAAGAACCCCAGTCTTCTCCAATTGATTGCCAGCTTGTCATTCCGGCAATATAGAGATGCCCATCTTCGTGGAACCTTCCGCGTTCCAGACCTGATTTAAACATGAGAGGCAAGTTTAAGTGAGCTCCCTGCCATACTCCGCCAATGTCTTCTTTTAAGATCAATGAAAGGTTAGCCCTGCCATAAGAGGCCAGCAACAGGTCATCCTGCAGTTCAGCGGGCCACTTATCTGACTCAATAAACATCGGTTTAGCCGGTGAATTGTCAATATAATGGGGCGTCCAAATAAGCGGTGGCACAAAGGATTCCGGCTGTTCAGGCTGATGGGCCGAGGGGATAAAACCGTGGAATTCCCCCTTTTTTATTCTATGTACTTTGCTTGTAGGAACCCAGTTGCCTTCATTATCAGCATATACCATCTCGCCGTCGGGACCGACGTCCAACCCATTGGGGTTGCGCAGACCTCTGGCAATGGCTTCAAGCTTTTCGCCATTTGGTGACAGTTTAAAAAGAACCCCGTGATGTGGAGTCACCTCTGCATCCCTGGGCGGGCCCTCTCCCCTGAGATAGGGGGGCCAGGGAGTTGATTTTGCAAAATAGAAATTCCCCTGGGAGTCCGTCTCCAGGTTCATTGTAAATGCATGAAAATTGGTTGAGGCCATCAGATCATTATTGAAGTTTTCATAAAAATCTGCGTAGCCGTCATTGTTTACATCATGCAATCGTGTAATCTGGTCGCGCCCGGTAACGTAGATTTTATCATCAACCACCTTAACGCCACTTGGTTGAAAAAGGCCGGTTGCATAGCGATGCCAGCGGAGTGTTCCCAGATCTTCTCTGATCCCCTCTACCAGCCATACATCTCCACTCAGAGAGGCGACTACGGCACGGCCGTCAGACAAGAAGTCCACATCCATTAACCTGATGAACGAATTCCAGGGATTTGGTTCAGGCACTGTGAGCTCATCCACGGTAAACGGTCCATCTTCTTCCCCCATTACAGCCTCCGTTTCCAGGGGTTTCCACTGGTCCGGTCCCGGTTTTTTTAGTTCAGAAAGATCAGATACACTTGCAGCCCGTTTTAGATACCCTTCCATATAACCTGCTTCCTCGCCGGGTAAAATCGGACCGATAGCAAGTTTAAATCGAGTAGGCTTCATGAGAGCAGGCAGATCGAGTATGAGATGGCGGTTTGTAATTCTCCATTCGGCCTCATCGGGAATTCCCTGCGCTCCGACCGTACGGGTGTTGTTTCCAACTTGTATTTTTATGTACTCTTTGGAATTGGAAACAGATTGTATTTCCGTTCTTGCGCTATCCGGTACTTGCAACACATGTAAAGAGAGCGTCTCCTCCGTGGGACTCAAATTAAACGTCCTCGTAAATACCGGGTGAGTATCCACACGGTCAAAACCCGGCAGTTCCAGGATATCACTGTCACCAATGGTATATGAAAACAGAACCTGTTTCCCATGGGTATACAGTCCCTTGTAATGGCCCTGCTCTTTGGGTATAGGTCCATATGGCCATCTCCTGGGATCATCAAATTCTCCATCGAGCGTCCATCCGGGTGTCTGACTCGTCTCGAAATGGGTAATACCAGCAGGGCTGGGCCAATCCTCAAGCCCGTCCCGCGCCAGGTACCACTGGAGAAATCCCCCGGTCCAGGCACCAGCCATGCGCAGCAGATCCGTGTCAAAAGTTATTACGGCCTCTGGATCCTCTCCCACTTTAACAGCTATTCCTTTATACACAAATATGCTGCTGGTCGTAACCGGATCATGGGTAATCGTAGAGGTTACAAATGGCCCATGGTCCATCGGATTCATATTGTCAGAGGGCTGAAACTGGGCCTGTGTAGTTTTCGGCAGGCCTAAAGAAGCAAACCATAAACATACTGAAGATAGCAATACCTGTTTTAAAACATTCATCTTATAAACCATGTTAACATTTAACTTATCAATTTTTATTTAAACTCATCTCAAGAGGGCTTTGCAAAACCGTTGTTTTGGCCAATATCGGTATTTTCGCGGATTCGAAATCCTCATTTATGGAGTATAAACTGCGGTTCCGAATCCGCTCAGGCTTTGATCTTGACCAAGACCCCTGGTTTTGCAAAGCCCTCCTCAACTATACTCATGGCCACTGGTGAACAGCTGTATGGTTAAAAAACCAGCTGTAATCAGCCATCCCAAAGTGGAAATAACCAATCCCTACCCACCGACTGGTCGTTATGTCCCCCGGCGGGATTGACTTAATGTTCAATCAGCAAAATGGATTATTAAAATTTCACTCCAGGATGGATTTGTTTTCCAGGAATATTACAAATGCTCTACCTCCCAAAGCGTTGTTATCTGACGGGCTCCAGGGCTTTCCAACGATATCAAGCATACCATTGCCCGTAACGTCTCCAAATACAATCTCGTGACCACCAAGATTTTCATCAGAAATCACATGTTCTTTCCATTCAACGGTTGGATTGTTGGACCAGGAAGGACCGACTCCAAGATTTTCCCATAAATAATAGCGCGGATTTAATTCCCCGTTTTCTCCCGGACGAGCCCGCTGCCAGTCCTGTTCAGCCGAAATAACATCAAGTTTGCCATCTCCGGTAAAATCAGCCACACCCAGGGAATGCAGACCTCCCATTACACGATCCCATCCTGCAATTTCATGCCGGTGCCACTCTATTGTTCCATTGGAATCCGGACCAAGGTTCTCCATCCACCAGACTCTGCCCCCTCGCATTTCTTCTACGGTCTGGACTACATCTGGTCGCCCGTCTTGATTTATATCAGCGACCCACGATCTTGCCGCATCGGCTGCCCAGCTTGGCTCGCCCTCCGGCAGGGGCATGAAGGGACCCAGATCATGTTTCTCCCATTCGGTCCCCTCTCCATCAACATTTTCATACCATACATCTGTACGAACTACATCAGTGTCTCCGTCTCCATCAAGATCTCCAAATCCCTTGGGTGCTACACCGCCATGGACAGGTTCTCCAATGTCATGTCGTATCCATGAATCTGTGGGATCACTGGGAATCTCATACCACCGAAAGTTATTCCGATCCGACATTGTAATCATATCCATTCGTCCATCCCCATTGATATCAGCTACGACCTGATCGTGGATAGAGCCATCCATAATGTCTTCATCGAATACAATTTGCTCATACGGTTCGTTGAGATCACCAGAATTCCGGTACCATGCGCCACCTACCACGTAGTCGGGCAGCCCGTCACCATCTACGTCCAATACAGTACCACCGGCATCGGTTGGTGGATTTTCGCCCACTATAAATTTGGTCCAATACCCAGGTTCATGATATTTGTATACATATATTTTATCCGTATCACGCGAACTCATGATGAACTCAAGATTTTCATCACCATCCATATCAGCAAGAGCTGTATTGGAAAACGCCCCCCCGATAAGAGAATCATCAATGATATGTGTTCTGAATTTTACTTTTTGTTCGCTATTTGAACTTTGTGCCGTGGTGTCAACAGCTGAACCCACCATCAACACCAGGAGGAAGGCAACTGTAAGGTTTAGGCACTTTTTACTTCGATATACCGTGTTATTTGTAGCCATAATGGATAAACTGGTTGAACATTAATTGTTGTTGTGCAAGACTTTTCTTCGTTGATTCTATAAATGTTGTACCACTTGAAGATCTTATTCCGTTGAGATTAACCGACCCTGCATCTGGGTCCAGTGAGCAGAGTATGTACAGATGTATGGATATGTCCCAGGTGGCGGTACCTCAAAAACAACTTCTACTGTATCACCGGAATAAGCCAATGCACTGTATGCGAGAATACGATCCATTTCTTTCTCCGGAATCCAATCATTGGATATTGCCTGAAGAGCCGCAATACCCACCGGTCTGATATCCTTTTCTTCCCGGACCAATACAATGTTATGACTCATATCACTGTCATTGATATATACAATCTTTAAAATACTACCCGCTTTGGCACGTATCTCTGTTACAGAATAACTCAGTTCAACCCCTTCTGATCTGATCTCTACAACAGTGGTATCACCATACTCCTTATGATGCCCATTAGTTTTATATGGTGTGTTTTCTATGATATCATCATTCAAACTATTTATTCCTGTCGTACGCGCATGCGTTGTGATAACAAAAAGAGGTATAAGCAATAAGGTGATACACATTAAAAAATGATTCTGCATAAAAATTTTTATCTGCTATGTATTCAAATGATTATTGACCAAGAATTACTGTCGCTGATCGATTTTGTTGACAATTTCATTTTCTGTTTGCAGCCGATCCTGTTGTACATTCTCCCACATGGCCAGAAGTTCCTCTTTCATTTCTTCATACAGTTCAGGCTTAAACGATGACATTTCCACCTTTTCCAACGGATCCTTCTCCACGTTATATAATTGAAACACTGTCGGCTTTTTGAATTGCTCCTCTCTTCCCTCGGTATACCCTCTCATCACATACGGTCCCCTTGATATAACCACCTTCGGAACCGGTAAGTCAAGTGGTTCGGGTCCAACATACTTTTGATTGTAACCATTGCCTGCTATTGCCCACTCCTGGCCGGTAAGTTCATTCTGCCAGTATAAAGGTTTATCCCTCTCTATTTTTTCATTCCTTAGCAGCAAAGGTACAAGACTTTCACCATCCAGATCCAGATTCTCCGGTATTTCTGTTCCTGTTAATTCAGCCACGGTAGGCAGTACGTCGACCGTTGAGTTGGGTTCACTGGTAATTCCGGGTTTTATTTTGCCCGGCCATCGAACCATACCAGGTACCCGAATTCCACCTTCATACAGTTGTCGCTTTTGTCCGAACAACGGATAGGAAGTCCCATAGGAACGATGAGCCCCCCAGTATACATCGCGTACTTCAGGTCCATTGTCGCTTGAAAAGAAGATTATGGTATTTTCGAGTATGGTGTCTTCTACTTCCCACTGCTGATCAAGAAAATCCAGAACCCGGCCCATATGATGATCCAGGTAGGTTACATTGGCATAGTACTTATTTTTCGGAACATTGCCCGTATTGTACAAAGCATTAAAAGCCGGAGGATTCTGTACTTTTTCATGAACGGCATCATAGGGAAGGTACAAGAAAAAAGGTTTATCAGGATTTCTTTTATGTTGGAGCCAATCGATTGCCCTGTCCGTTATAATTTGAGAGGAATAGCCCTGAATTACACCCAGATGTTTGCCGGTCACCTCCTCATTTGACAAGTAAAAATCGCCCGGGTTACGCATCGCATTCGTCTGTAAACTGGCCGTTCTGTGTGGATTTTCCTTGGAGACAAACGCATAATCAAATCCCTGTTGATTGGGAAAAGAACCGGTCCACCCTGTCCAGTTTCCGGGTTCTGTCCAGTCCGCGCCGTTTAAATGCCACTTGCCAAAAATGGCCGTTTGATAACCATTTTGTTTTAACAATTCCGCGATAGTTACCTCTTTACCGCTTAAAAAATATTGGTCATCTTCCTCCAAATCGTTTATCCACCGATTGATATTATGCCTAGTCGGAGTCTTTCCCGTCAATAAACCAGCCCGGGAAGGTGAACAGGTTGGGTCCGCAGCATAATGCCGCGTAAAAACCAGCGCCTCTTTGGCGAATCGCGATAGATTTGGAGTTTTTATATATGGATTGCTGAATTGATCAACACCCTCCAATTCAAGGTTTAGGTCTCCATATCCCAGATCATCAACTAAAATATATATTATATTCACACCATCGCCTCCATCTAAATTTTCTATAGCAATAGCTTCTACTGCAGAAAAGAAGAAAAACAGAAGCAGGCTAAATGATGCTAAAATTTTCCGCATGAGATTGATATTCGTGTTGGAGCCTATTTTTCCGGGGTCTCGGCTTTAACGTTTCACTTAACAAGCCACCCTGAACTATTACTGCCATCCGTAACTAGTGCAGTGCCGCCATTTCGGCCGTTTCTGGCAGAACGCGGATACCACCGACCAAGCTGACCTATGCAGATAGATCATGTGAAGGTATGCTTCGGAACACCTATTCTGTGGTTAATCCGCAGTATAAGCCTCATCTGCGTTCCAGTATCCCGTAAACCCGAATGGTTATGGTTGACTGGACACTAACACCTACCTGCCAGATTCCCGATCTATTACGTTATTCTATCGCTATCTATCTTCATATTGGAATATTTAGGGAGCCTCGATAGCAATTGGGACACTATAATTCCATTCGGTTGTCTGGTCAGACCGCGCGGCCACACGGATATGTAAATTGCCACCGCCCCTTTCTTCCGCCATCTCCAGGAGCTCAGAATCAAGTGTAACAGTTGCAGTTCCCGAATTGCTGCCTAGCGTTTCCTGTCGGGTTTGCCACCTGGGACCATTGCCGGTGTTGACACCCACTTTGGCAACCGAACTCACCAGCACAACTCGTTCTTCTGCTGTATGTCCCTGGCTGGGAGTTATCTCATAATTGACTTCAAGATCCCCACCGGAAACGGTAGCTGTGGGCTCAGGAATCACCAAATAGGGTGTAACGGTAATGTTATGTTCTACAGGATCACCTGTGAGATCCACATTCTGGTCGCCTGGGCCATCAACAGGACCTTCAATCCAAACGGTATAAGACTGTGGATACAACTGCAGATTTGAATAAGAACCATCGCCGTTAACCCTCAATTCCAGCGGTACCCGATCCTCTTCCCCCAAAACAAATACCGTTAAAGCTGCATTTGAGATATCCCCGGAAACCGGATTTCCATCTTGATCGAGTATCATGCCACTGATCTGGCCATCATAACCAAAATCAGTGACCGTCTCGCTACAACTCGATAAAACGACTACACAGATTGCCATCAGTACTAAAGTCGGAATTTTTCTAATTGTTATAGCATTCATTTTCATCTTATTTAAATTGCAAATTTATTTTTTGAATTGAATTTGGAACAACCACTCCCTTAGTACCCGGGGTTCTCCACCAGGTCTCCATTTTCTTCAATTCTGCTATTGGTAATCGGATTGTAATAATGCTCCGGCCGAAACTCACGCTGCGTCGCTTCAGCATCCATAGGAATAAAGTAAAATTGACCTGTCTCATGGTGTAAAATGGTCCGGACTCCCTGTACTCTTTGGCCATCCAATCTATCCTGGGCAATTCTCCATCTTCGCAGATCATCCCATCGATGAGCTTCATATACCAATTCACTCGTTCGTTCTCTTCTCACCCGTTCACGAGTTATTGTTCCTGCATCCAACTCTGGTAAACCGACTCTTTCGCGTGTGTAGTTGAGAAATTCAGCTGCATCAGCCAGATTACCCAGTTCAAATTCACTCTCTGCTGCAATTAAATACATCTCGGCCAATCGCAACTCTTTCCAATTGTTATCCTCTCTATCATCCGGTATCAGTATATCTTCATCGGGCACATATTTATAGAGTAAAAGTCCCGTGGATGGAAAGAATTGATTAGCCTGCCTTCGACTGGCATCTCCAACGGTGGGAGTACCTTCAAAATTTACACCGACTTCCGAAATTATATTGTCCGGGTTGGTCCCTCCTTGTGTCGGATCCAGACCTTCATATGATTGTACAACATTACCTCCATATAAATCACCCTGAAACAGGACTTGTGCATGGACTCTCGGGTCTTTATTGGCCCAGGGCGCAGCACCATTATCATATAAGTTATCTGGCCCTAAATCCGGATTGGTGAACGTACCGTCCAAATTTTCAAAACTCATTACATGTCCCAGTGTGGGATTCAATTCCGAACCCTGTCCTTCTGAAAATGGAGTCGGTTGAACCTGGTGAGCGAACGGATGGTTAATTTCAACGCCGTTATATATTCTTTCAAATATAATCTCCGGATTTGAGTCTTCAACGAAAATATTCCAATAGGTTTGGGCCGGGTCGCCCCCTTGAAGTAATGAATAAGCCCCAGAATTAATTACCTGCTGGGCGGCATCACTTGCTTTTTGGTAAAATTCGTCAGCCCTGGATGATGGAATGCCTGTTAGCCCGTTATCTGCCAGCGTGCCAAAATTTGCAATTGAAGCCGACCAAAGATTCGCCCGTGCTTTATAGGCATAGGCCGTCCATTCGTTAACACGGCCTTTTTCTTCGGGATTTCCCAATCCCGCTAACATACCCGCTGCTGTTTCCAACTCCGTGTCTATAAAGTCGGCGAGTGCTTCCTCCGTACTTCTTACCCGATATTGCTCCGGGACCTCCTCAAACGGATCGAGCACAACATCAACCAGGGGTACGCCTCCGTACCTGGACTGCATTTTAAAATAGACGGCCGCCCTCAATACCCTGGCTTCGCCTTCAAGCCGGGACTTGAAATCTTCAGACAATTCGGAAGCCCGGATATTTTCTATAAAGGAATTCAGATCCCTTATATACTCGTAGTCCCATAACCCTACACAATCTGTCTCTGCATCCATTCCGCCATGAGTTCTACAACCCTCAAAGTTACCCCCTCTCTCAGTGCCTAAATCGTGATGTCCAAGCGTGCCGTCAAAACGCAAGCCGGGACTGTTAAAACCGTTAAAGGGGAACCCTGCGTACAAGTCTGCTGCCAGTGCCTCGGCAAAAGCTTCATCCTGAAATACCTGCTCAGCACTTACCCGGTCTCTCGGATCCTCATTAAGGTCCAAAACGCCCTCACAGGAAACCAAAACCAGAAGTAAAATGATAAGCGGTGCTACCGGTTTATATAATTGCTTTGTGTTTTTCATAACTTTATAAATTTGTTTTACCAGTGAATTTTTTGATTGAATTTCATTTTAGAAATCAATTTCAACCCCAAAATTGTACACGCGGGTCTGTGGATGATAATTTCCAAAAAATTGTGCAGGATTTTCATCAATCTCAGGGTCTAAAAAATCAAGATCTGAGAACGTTAATAAATTGGTTCCTCCTGTATACAATTTCACACCTCTTAATCCTAGTCCACTAACTAGGTCTGTGGGAACGGTATAGCTTATTTGAACCTGTTTGAGTCGCAAGTAGGATCCATCAATCAAAAACATGTCGTACTCGTCATCGAATATTCCCGAAGCTCGCGGCCATCTTGCCTCTTCTGCACTTACCGTGGGGAGGCCAAATTCATTTTCCGGGATATATGCATCCTTTATGTCCTTTTGCAGGGCAACCCCATTGGATGGGAACGGTTCCTCAAACTCACTCCAGTCAAGATTCCAGCCAAAAAGAGCCGCACCCTGCCAGAACGTGGAAAGCTCAAACCCTTTCCAGCCGACACGGGTATTGAATCCGAATGTAAACCGTGGCTGAGTACCGGAGCTGGCTATATACTTGTCAGCATCGGTAATCCTGCCATCGCCGTTTCTATCCACGACTTTTGCATCTCCCACCTGGATAGAACGATTTCCATTACCATCAATATCCGCCCAGCTATTGATCTCCTCCTGAGATGCAAACAACCCGTCAGTTTCATAATACCATATCTGCCCAAACGGACCTGAAACTGCTCGCCGGTCAATTTGCTTTTCACGTCGCTCTACTTCCTTGTTGATGAAATCAGGCTCATCTGTGTGTCTTACGATTTCCTCGTGGATCCCAAAATTAGCACCTACAGTATAATTCCAATCATTATTGACTCGATTGTTATGGCGCAGGCTGAATTCCAGTCCCCTGTTTTCAAATTCCTGGAAATTTTGTTGAGGCAACTCTGCTCCCACGACAGGCGGGACCTCTAAAATGCGTTGGCCCAGCACATCGAAACGATCCCGTTTAAAAATGTCAAATGAACCTTCCAATTTTCCCTCCCAGAAGGTGGCGTCTACACCGATATTCATGATGTCCATTTTTTCCCATGTAATATTCGGGTTGGGAAGGCCGTCGCTACTGATCGTTCGCCGAAGAGTATTGTCCTGGAAGATTACAAAATCATCAAATGAGTATGTTGACAGGAACTGGAAGTCACCGGCCCCGTCAAAACCAAGTCGTCCCCAGGAAGCCCGGAGCTTTAGGTTCGTCAGGAAATCCAGCGTCTCGCTCTCCTGCAGAAATGGTTCTTCTGTAATATTCCATGCCGCGGAAAAGGATGGAAAAAAACCCCACCGGTCACCTTCCGGGAACCGTATGGATCCATCATATCTTGCACTTGCCTCCAGGGAGTATTTATCGGCATAATTGTAATTAAGCCTGCCTATATGACCCATCCGTTTATTTCTGCTTATAACATCATTATTAAACATCTGGCTGGGCGGGCCCGCATTCAGTTGGGGGATGGGAAATTCGTATGCGATGCGGCTTGCATCAAATCGTTCAAAATCTTCCTGGATATATTCAAACACATACATGCTGGTTAATGTATGATCCTCCCCGAATGTGTGATTTCCATTCAGAAAGTATTGGAAATTAATATTTTCGATTTGAGTATTTCTTCGTTCGACCCTGGTATCAGCATTTAGAGCACGAACACGCTCATGCTGTTCCGTTTCTGCATTATAGCGATATTCCGGGCCTTCCTTTTGAAACATCTTATCCTGCAAATTGGTTGTCTGATAATTTAAAACAGCCCGTGTACTTAATCCCTGAAGCAGTTGATACTCCCCACTCAGTTTCAGGTCAATCAGCTGTCTCTGAAACTCCTGGGAACCGCCAATATATGCACTCGCTAAATTCAGAGGGTTTACGGTTTGTCCCCCAGGTGCACCTCTTGGAAACTCACGATGCCCGCCGGGAAGCTCTACAATGGAATGAAACGGACGCCACCGACCACTACGGGCAAAAATTCCCTGACCCTGCGACCAGTCTGTGCCTTCCATTTGGTTTCTAGGACCGTAAAAATCCTGCAGGTTGTAACTCATATCGAGGCCAAAATCAAACCTTTCACTAATAGCCACATCCAGGTTACCACGAACCGTGTACCGGTTAAATTCAGTATCTGTACCACCAAAGACATTCTTTTCCAGTCCTTCTTGATTAAACAGGCTTCCGGATACAAAATAACGTACACGCTCACTCCCCCCCGATACAGACAGGTTATGAGTCATCATCGGTGCCGCATCACGAGGAATAAGTTCAAACATATCCACGCTAGGAAAATTTTCTGGGTCTGATCCATCATTATGCTGTCTGAACTCTTGGACCGTCTCCGGAGACCAGCGATAATCTTGACCACCATCACGATTTTCAATGTTGTACAAGGCCATATATTCCCAAGAGTCAATCGCATCTGGAACCATTGTCAGGCCTTGAAGTCCCACATCTCCCTTGTATGAGAACTGAATATCACCAACAGATCCCCGCTTGGTTTCAACCAGGACTACGCCATTTCCGGCTCTTGCTCCATAAACTGCCGCTGAAGCAGCGTCCTTCAGTACATTAATTTCAGCGATATCATTGGGGTTCAGATCCTGGAATACCTCCTTGTCAACAGGCATCCCATCAACAATAAAAAGGGGATCACCAAATCCACGTATGTTGATAGAGGTCTTATTATCACCAGGCTGGCCATTCTGATTTTTAATGAAAACGCCCGGAACTCGACCCTGCAATGCCTGACCTACAGTTGTTGATGTAACTCTGTTCATATCCTCCGGATCTGCTCTCCCAATACTTCCCGTTACATCAGCTTCTCTTTGCGTGCCGTAACCAACGACCACCAACTCTTCACCGGTAACCGCCTGGGTTTGCAGTTCGACATTTATTTCTGTTCTCCCATTTATTGGCACTTCCTGTCGTTGAAACCCTACAAATGAAAATACCAGTGTGTCTTGTAGTGAAGGTACATTTAACTGGTATTCCCCTGCAGCATCAGTGGAGGTACCGGTAGTTGTCCCCTTTATAACTACATTAACCCCTGGAAGTGGCTCACCAGATTCAGCATCAGTTACAGAACCGGTTACCTGCTCAATTACTACTTTATCCTGATGAGATAGGGCTATATTTTTTTCCCGCAACATAATATTGCGACCGGATGTAAATGGTTCTAATCCGGTATTTTCAAGCACCTCTTCCAACGCCCTGCTAAGTGATACCCCTTTTAGCTCAATACTGATCTTCTTCTCTGGCAACAGATCAGCATTATAGTAGAGACCTGCACCTGACTTTTGAGCAATTGATTTCAGGGCATCATCAAGTTCTACATTCTGCAAATTCAGACTGATAATGGGATTGGAATCGGTTAACACTCTCTGCCTTTCATTATAAGAGAGTTGCTTATCGACATCCTCATTAGATTCTGACTGCGCAAATGTTATCCCAACCATAAAAAAAGTTGTGATAACAAGCGCACCTAGCACCTGTAACGTTTGAATCGAATATTTCATAGTTTTCCATCCTTGTTTATTATAACTGTTATTTATCCCCTTGCATTAAATCCCTGTACCTACTTATTCCTCATCAAAGCTGTCCTCCTTTTGGCTTAATATTCGTACATCTGAAATTAAATTTACCTACTGTTTCACAGCGTGAACTAGTTACGATACCAAATAACTTTATTTTCCTTTTGTTGATACTCTATATTCAGTGACATGGCCATCGTACTGAGAACATCATCCATTTCGAGTTTTTCCGTATGCACTGTCAGTGTCAGTGAGTTCAATTCCGGATCTGCTAATTCGCATTGAATTTCATAAATACGCTCCAGTTGCAGGCACACCTGATCCAGGGGCATACGCTCAAACTTCAATTCACCACTTCTCCAACTCAGGTAATTATCTACACTGGAATCCTCTACTCTTATCGTCTTATCCATAGCGGACAATATCCCGACCTGATCAGCAGACAACAGGACTGCGTCGTTTTGTTCAGCTATTTCGGATTCAAACGAAACACGACCCTCTTTTACCGCAACCAGGGTTTTACCACTTTTTTTCATCTCTTTTATGTTAAACGAGGTGCCCAGCACCTCCACAATGCCCTGTTCCAAGTGGACTTTAAATGGTTTATCATTATTTTTTTCCACTTGAAAAAAAGCTTCCCCTTTCAATTCCACTCTCCTGTAATCGCCCTTAAAAACTTCGGGGAATTCGATTTTCGAATTTTTATTCAGGTGCACTTTTGTGCCATCAGAAAGTGATATTATTCGCTGCTCCATACCGCCTGTTGTATAGGTGACTGTTGGCTCCTCCCAATACTGAACGGTAATAAACACAGACAGGGAAACAACAATCAGTAATACGGAAGCGGCAACTTTCCAGGTAGAAAAACTCGAAGATTTGTTTAGAATATTGTGGGCATTTTTGTAATTGGATTCTTTTTTTGAAAGCTTCGACCTTAACCTGCTGAGCCCCCGCTCGTAATCAAACAAGTGCGAATTGTTAAGAGATACTTCAGGTTCATCTTCCCAAGCCTTTTTAACCCGATTGTAAAAAGCCCGATTTTCAGGATCGCTTGAAAGCCATTCTTCTAACAATTCCTGCTCCTGTGATGTAATCTCATTTGAAAGATCACGAGTTATGAGTATCCAGATTTTTTCTTCGTACTGCTTCATGAACTACATTTTACCTTTTGACTTCACTTGTTAGACAGGAATATGGAGGGTGACCTACTACTCCAGGCTGATTATAAATTTTTAATTATTGTAAATTAAAGTAACATACAGGTGTATTGGCTCAACCTGTAAAATTGCCAGTATTCCAAATTATACATTGTTGGGGGCGTAGCGATCTTAACACGGGGGGAGGGGGAGGGATTAACACAATTCGCCTGTTTTTGTACTCATTCGTGATGAAATAGATTTTTCAATGGCCTGTCACAAAAGAATGAAATGTTTCACTGATCATCTTCCGTATAGGAACTTAATGTCTTTACTGCCGCTACCATCTGATTCTGCACCGTATGAATAGATATTGACAAAATTCCAGCTATCTCCTTGTACGTAAACCCCTCAAGTCGACTTAGCTTAAAAATGATCTTTCTTCGCGGGGGCAGTGTATTAATTAATGCTTCCAAGCGATTTTCCAGTTCTTTGAATATGAGTTCTTCGTCAGGATGGTATTTGCCAGATTCTATTTCACGGGCATTTTCAGTCAATGACTCTAGCTCATTATCCTGCTTTTCCAGATAGTTAAGTGCTTGATTCCGGGTAGCTGTATACAAATAGCCCTTTAAATTTTTTGAAATATTAAGCCTGTGACGCCTTTCCCATATTTTTAAAAACACGTCTGAAACAATTTCCTCAGACAAGTCAATGGACTTTACATACTGAAAAGCAAAATCACAGAGCCGGTCATAATATTTTTCAAACAGCTCTTCCAGGGCTTTTTGACTATCAGCTTTGATAAGCCTGAGCAAGGCTTCATCCGATTTTGTATCTATTGCTGTCATACCGTATCCCTTTTTTAGCATCCCTTTATTGCTCCCTTTTACAGGTTTTCAAATACTCATTCACACATCTTGCACATTGCCGAGACTAAAATTCTCTTTAATTTTCCTTTCTCCTTTGTCCTCTATCCCTTTTATGGGAATAGAATTTTATTCTATAAGTATATTTCTTGCTCAGTAGCAAAAGCCTGGATAATCAACTCATTATTCAAAGTAACCGAGCATTATTGACTGTTCTTTATTTCTGCTGGAAATAACTTTTGGATATGTCAATCCACAATTTTATTGCGGGACTTGACAGTTTTCATTCTTACAACTGAATTTTTTTCAGCAGATTTATAAATAGCTTCCTGTATATTCAGGCTCCGAAGGTAATTTGGCCCATTTGTTTCAAAAGGAGAGTCATTGATTAAACCATTCAAAAAGTGCATCTGCGTAAAGTAGACACTGTCACCGGCAAACCCTTTCCTATGGTGTTCGTATTCCACTGGTTTTACGGGTTCTCCCAATTTCTGTATGGAAAGATTTCCTTTGCCATCTAATCGCAACGTACCTCCATTTCCTTCAACCGTTACTTCCCCAAACGTGTACCTGTTATCGGCATAAATGCTTTCATTGTACCTGTTCCCGTCATACAGCCCCATTGCCCCTGAGCTGAAATTGAACTGCACAATACCGGCATCCTCTCCTTTTATCTCTTTATTAAATTGTTTCAACCGGGCATAAACAGAATCTACCTCTCCGGCTAAATACCGGTAGGTATCGATAAAATGGATGCCCGTTTCGTAGATCAGCAAACGAGGCATTGTTCGGAAATACGGCTGGCGATCCAGGTAGGCATCTTTGCCCCATCCATCTCCGGTACGCATTCTGGAGTACAAGGTGTGAAGGTGCTCTCCTATCTCGCCGGCATCGATCATACGTTTTATCTGCCGGTACCACGGCTGAAAACGCCAATTTTCGTGAACCATAAAACGAATACCGGCTTCTTTTGTATAATCCACTAATGATTTAGCCTCTTCATAGGTAGGCGCCAATGGTTTTTGGCATATGACCGAAACATGTAAATCAGCCGCCAATTTAGTCAGTTCTAAATGAGTTGACGGTGGAGTTATAATATCCACGAAATCAGGTTTTTCTTTATCCAACATTTCACCGGCATTCTTATATACACGCGGGATGCCCCATTTTTCAGCCACTTCTTGGGCCTTATCCTCATTTAGATCACAAATTGCCCTTATATCCACTTCATTGATTCGACTCCATGCGTCATAATGGAATTGGCTGAAGTATCCTGCTCCTACAACTACTCCTTTTATATCATGCATATTTACTGCATTAAATAGTTTCGATTGGTTTATCCGGATTCATAAAAGACCACGCTATTATCGACAGCACGGCAAAAAATGCGGCAAGGTAGAAAAATGTATCTGTTGATCCGGTCAGTGAGGTCAGATAGGGAAATGCCAGAGAAGCGAGGAACGAGCCAAAGAAATTACCGGCCATATTCATTGTTCCGGACACGGTACCCGAGAATTTTTTACCGATATCCACACAAAATGACCATGATGGACTCAGTGTCATGTCGGCACCAAATATTGCAATTGACAGGAAAAGCACGGCTCCACCGGGAGTATCCATCTGCATACTTGCCAATACGCCTACCGCCACAAGTGTAAATCCCATAATGGCCGGAAGTCGGCGGGAAAGCTTCCATTTTCCCTTACGATAGATATAGTCCACCAGGAAGCCGGAAAAAAAGTTGCCGGCCGCCCCTGCCAAAAATGGGGCAGAAGCGTAGAAACCCGTTTCAACCATGGTAAGATCGTAGGTCTGTTTCAGGTAGGGGAACAACCACGAGAGGCAGAAAAAGAAAATGAAATTGCTGCCAAAGTACTGGAACATCGCCAGTATCACATTCCCGGATTTCAACACATTCCAGTACGATAATTTTCCCTCGGCCTCTTCTTTGGTAAGCTTTTGCCTGGTTTCAAGGATATATTGCTTTTCTTCATCACTAATGCCGGGATGGTCCTCCGGGTCATCCCTGAACCACCAGTACCAGAGCAGAGCCCAGAAGAATCCAATAATCCCGAATACGATAAAACTCATGCGCCAGCCAATGGTACTTATCAGCCACGCTACGGCAGGCAGGGCCACGGCAGCTCCTATTCGAGAGCCTGAGAAGTTGATACCCGTCACAATTCCTCTTTCCTTCAGGGGTATCCAGGAGTAGACAGCACGAGACATTCCGGGAAATGCGCCGGCTTCACCAGCCCCAAAAAGGAACCGGGCTACCAACATTGATATAAAATTGTACGCAGCACCCGTTGCTATGGTAAAGGTTGACCATGCTGTTACAATACCCGTCAGCAGTTTCCTCGGGCCGTATCTGTCAGCAACATAACCAGTTGGTACCTGCGCCAGCGAATAGCCAAGAGCAAATATTGCAAAAACCCACCCCATCTGAGTGTCTGTAAACCCCAATGAGTGGGAGATCGACTCTTCTGCGGCAGAAATCATTGCCCTGTCAATGTACAGCAACAGGGACAATGTGAATGTACCAATCACAAATAAAACTCGTTTTTTCATTAGGTCAGATTTTGTTGATTTACATTTTACTTCATTGCCGGTTTTTGAGATAAATGAACTACTTAAAAATGCTGTAATTAAATCTCCTCACCCTTGATGCGTCTCAGCGCATCCACCAAAGCCTCGTCCCCGCCGACATTTCCCGGAAATATGATGTAGGGCATGCCCGGATACTTACTTTCACTGCCCAGCTCCCAGACCGGTATTCCGGGCAGAATCTGTCCCATAATGCGGGCTTTTTTTACATTTAGTGCCTCTGTCGCAATATCGCTGGAGGTAATGCCGCCCTTGGCAATCAAAAAGGAAGGCGTGACAGGTAAAGCGCGTACCAGATCTGAAATAAATGTTGATATCCTCTTGCCGATATCTAAATGTTTGTTAACCTCATCAGTGGTCACTACCTCTCTGCTGGTATAGATGAGCAGATCCTGGTTATCCTCAATGTATCTTTGCGTTGTTTTTACCCATTCTTGCAGCAGTCTTTCCCGATCCTCAGTCTGAAGCAGCTGTTTTACATCAAGTACCTTGTGCCTGATATCAGCCTGCTCTATGAGCTTGTTGAGCTGACGTGTGGTTTTTTCCACAAACGAACCGGCGATAATCAAGCCACCATATCCCGAATGGTAGGCAAGCTCTTCAGCCGATAACAGTGGGCGTTGTTCTATTCCACCCATTGATGCCACAAATGATGCCGCCGTCCTTGCTACAAAGCTGCGTTTACTTTTAAGCAGGGCCAGACAAAACTTGTCGATATCATGATAGCTCAGCGCATCGACAACGAGATAGTTTCCTTTACTTATCAATTGTATCTGGCGGGCAAGGTCTTCTACACTGTTGTTGCGTATCCTGTCAATGGAAAGACAAACTACCTGATCAGATGATACGCGCCCTCCGGTTTTTTCAATAATCCAATCCGATAGATGGGATGATGTGTAACCAAATGTCGGATCCTGCGCGTATTCGGTCTCCCCACAAGGCAGGTAGCGACCATCCTCACCGGCATAATGAACGCCGTTAAACGTAAGCCGCCCCCCCTCAATAAATGCCGGGTGTAATACTTTCAGATCGGGTTCTTTTCCGATGGTCTCAATCAGGGCATCCATCTCCGCCGGGTGATGCCCCCTTAGCGTGGAATCGCTCCGTAATATGACACTATAATCCCGTCCTGTGCTTTCCGAAACAGCCGTTAAATTTCGGGCTATTGTTGCAATGAGATCGCGGGCCTGCTCCGCGTTTAAACTCCGGGAGTTGGTCAACACATAAAAAATGGGTGTTTTCTCCCGGAATAGCTCGGCAAGGAGCTCTTCATCCCACGAGGTAACCACCGGCAGATCGTGCACGGTCTGGGTACCTGTCGGATCGTCATCGAGCACCACCAGCGTGCGATCCAGCTTCTCATTTTCTTTTCGTATTTGCCGAACCAGACGTGAATCCGGGCTATTGGATTGCCATTGCCTTATTTGTTCCTCTATCGTCATCTGATTATTCATCTTCTATTGCAATTACCCTGGCTGGTGCACCGTCGCCGTCTTTTATTTTTAAGGGAAAGGCAAAAAGCGTGCAGGTTTCGCCCTGTATTTTATCTATATTTGTCAGCCCCTCAATAATGATAACTCCACCCTCCATGAGGATCTGGTGGACTCGGGTAACCTCATCCAGGTTATTTACATCGGCCACCGAAGGCGGTTCGACCCCCAGCATTTTTACTCCCTTGTCGACAATCCAGTGGGCCAGCTGT
This sequence comes from Halalkalibaculum sp. DA384, assembly GCF_043951955.1. Classification (NCBI taxonomy): domain Bacteria; kingdom Pseudomonadati; phylum Balneolota; class Balneolia; order Balneolales; family Balneolaceae; genus Halalkalibaculum; species Halalkalibaculum sp. DA384. The sequence continues at coordinate 124,389 of NZ_JBINJE010000003.1, forward strand.
TCTGAAATTCGGGGAAGACCTTTGCGATAACGTTCTTCCCAAACAAATGCCGACCACCCGGTTTGAATCAGCAGGCTGTCCCCGGGTGATATCTGATCTTTTATCGATTCCAGGTCGGAGACCGAAATGAGGTATGAATCTTCTTGGACCGGCAGCCGGAGTATATGAGCATGTCCTATGAACTCGGAGGGTTCAAAATCATCAGTCGTTTGGGAATTAACGCCAAAATGGAGTGGGGCATCCATATGAGTACCGGAGTGTCCGTAGATATGGAGGGTCCGGGCATTCCAGCCGTCTCTTTCAAGTACCCTTGTATTTTCAAAGGATACCCCATCCATGCGCTCATCAAACGTGAGTGTCAAATCTATCAACCGCTTGCCAGTCATTGCTGATCCATATTTTTGATAATTTGTTCAGCCACTTCGTTGGTTTTGGCACTGCCACCCAGATCCCCGGTTTTGATTCCGGACCGGGTTGTTTGCTGAATGGCCTTCACAATTGCATTGGCGGCTTTCTCTTCTCCGAGATGATCCAGCATTAGAGCTCCCGACCAGATGGTACCAATAGGATTTGCTACATTCTGCCCTGCAATATCAGGAGCCGAACCATGGATCGGCTCAAACATGGACGGGTAGTCTTTCTCCGGGTTTATATTTCCGCTGGGCCCCAGGCCAAGACTGCCCATAATAGATCCTCCCAGATCACTCAGGATGTCCCCGATCATATTCGTCGTAAGTATCACGTCAAACACTTCTGGCCTCAATACAAAGGTGGCAGAAGCATTATCCACGTACATCTGGTTGTACTCGACGTCGCTGTACTGCGCTGCTACCTCCGCGATCACCCGGTCCCAATACGCCAGCGTGTTAATGAGCGTGTTCGACTTGGTCACATTGGTAACCTTGTTATTCCGCTTCCGGGCCAGCCTGAATGCGTAATGAGCCACCTGCTCGATCCCCTTGCGCGTAAATACACTCGTATCCGTTGCCAAACCGTGGGGTTCGTCCGGGTGAATGATCTTGCCGTTCTGTACAAACTCCCCTTCATTGTTTTCCCTGATAATCACAAAGTCGATATCGTCAAGCCCCTTGTTTCGCAACGGACTTGCAATGCCGGGCAACAGCTGCACGGGACGAAGATTTACGTATTGCTTGAAATGCGTGCGCACTTTAAAGGTATACATCATGGCCGGAAGGGTATCGTCTACATCCGGCAGACCCACGGCCCCGAAATAGATGGCATCGTACCTTCCGAGTCTTTCCAAACCATCATCCGGCATAAAGTCCCCATGTTTTTTATAGTATCCCGCCCCCCAATCAAATTCATCGACCTCAAGGGCAAAATCGAATTGATCTGCGGCCTTCTGTAGCACGGCAATCCCCGGAGGAATTATTTCACTTCCGATGCCATCACCGTGAACTGCTGCTATTGTGTATTTTTTCATTATTGACGCGTATCATTTTGGGTTTACATTAGCTTTAGGACTGTGAACAGATAACTCCATCTAATTCACTGATTATAACTGGCCTTGCATTAATGAATATCGTATATTGAATTTTGAATACAAAATTTAATTTTGGCAATCAGCTACTCTATGATGGTTGTGATAGAACGATGCTATCGCTTTTGTCTAAACCTTAACAAAATAATTACTAACCATTAGTACCATGATATTCCCCCCCGGTGTTTTAACAGGTAACTCCGTAACCCAACTTTACCAACATGCCAAAGAAAAGGAGTTTGCCATTCCCGCCGTTAATGTGACCGGTACCAATAGCATAAATGCGGCACTTGAGGCAGCCAAATCCGTCAATTCTCCAGTGATCATCCAATTTTCGAATGTCGGGAGTCATTTTTTAGCGGGAAAAGAACTCTTAAACTCCAGCCAGCAGGCCTCTATTGCCGGGAGTGTGGCCGCAGCACGCCATGTTCATGAGGTAGCTGAACTGTACGGAGTTCCGGTTATGTTACATACCGATCACGCCAACCGGGACCTACTCCCCTGGATAGACGGTTTGCTAACTGTCAATCGCAGACATTTCGAACAAACCGGCAGCCCCCTTTTCAGTTCACATATGCTTGATCTATCCACAGAACCTATCGACAAAAATATCGCGACCTGTAAAGAATACTTAAAAAAAATGACCCGGATGGGAATTACTCTTGAAGTAGAACTTGGTGTTACAGGAGGAATAGAAGATGGGTTCGACCATTCTGATGTTGAACAAAACAGTATGTATACTCGACCTGAAGAAATAGTCAGTGCCTACGAACAACTCTCAGAGATTAGTGACAAATTCACTATTGCCGCCTCTTTTGGCAATGTACATGGTGTATATAACCCCGATAACGTCGAACTCAGACCCTTAATACTCAAAGAAGCCCAAGAGATCATTACAAAAAAATTTAACACTGCCAAGAACCCCGCTACCTATGTTTTTCACGGAGGATCAGGGTGTACGCGGGATCAAATTCGGGAAGCGATATCGTACGGCACTGCTAAAATGAATATCAATACCGACCTTCAGTGGGCCTTCTGGGAGAGTATAAAAGATTACTATACCCAGAACGAGGCGTATCTACAGTCGCAAACCGGTAATCCTGACGGGCCAGATAAACCCAACAAACCTTATTATAATCCACAGGTATGGCTCCGAAAAGGAGAAAAGGGTATCGTAAACCGACTTATCAAAACATTTGAGGATCTTAAATGCATAAACCAAAATAGCTGATAATAAAGTAAAGGGTCTTTACTGACGGTTTTCATCAATCTCTTTTTTATGGAAGCCCTCCTCAAATCAACCAACGATACATGGAATAATTAAATATTTTTATTTCTCTTATATTTTACTGCCTGAATTATTACCCAGATAAAAAAATATTCTCGATATCATGCAGATCATTTCATGTCTGCAAAAAATCATAGTCCATTTAAGAAGAGCATTATACCATACATATCATAAATATGAGTACACCACCAGAACACATAGATTTGACCTCCTGGATTCACGAACAATTGAAATCACAAATACTAGAACATAAGCTAAAACCAGGACAAAAAATTGTTCAGGAAGAAATCGCAGAGGAACTTGGTGTAAGCCGCACGCCGTTGCTCAAAGTATTACAGATACTGGAATCAGAATTTTTAGTTGAGAGCATCCCACGCAGAGGATATTATGTCAGGGAAATCAGCACAAAAGAGATGATTGACGTATTTGAGTGCAGAGAGGTTCTTGAAGGGTTGGCAGCTCGTCTTGTAGCTGAAAAAGCAGAGGACTCAGATTTAGAATCGATTAAGAACTGCTTTGTGCCATTTATCGAATCTAATGAACCTATTGAGGAAAAAGAATATGAAAAAGCAGATCAACAATTTCATAGTCTTATTAGCCAGCTATGCGACAATAAAATGCTCTCCCGGCTGGAAATGATTGGCAATGTCCATATACTGGCATACCAGAAAGGGTTACTGCGTCCCCCGGAAGAGACGCTACCGGAGCATAAAAAAATTATACAAGCTCTGCTGAACAGAAATGCCGACGAGGCGGAAAAGGCCATGCGCATCCATATCAGGCGGAGTCGAGAGTCTTTAAAAATTAAATTGAATAACTGAGTCAAAAACTCCAGGTACATGAGGGAGTTAATATCTTACCACAAATCCAGGTTAAAGGAGGCTTAAGGCCTATATCTTATTAGCAATCAAATGGTTTTAAAAACCTAAGGTTACTCCTCAGATGAGAAAACAGTCCTCTGACGAGTAACATCAAGGGCTCTTAAAACTGATTTAATATAACCAATGCATTGAGTCAGAGATAATTCGTATAATCAATGCAGCTCAACAAACTCGACGTCCAGCGTCTCGGTATCAAGGAGTGCAACAGTGGCCTTTTCATCAAACCCGTGGGCCGTACCGGGATTTATAGCCAGCGTATGGTTCACCGTTTTGGTGAAGGCGGTGTGCGTGTGACCGCTAACGACAACATCATACAGACCTGACTTGTATAGCGCCTCCGTAATGCCGGGATATGTGCCGTGGTACACTGCGACGTGCAAAGAGCCGATCTCCAGCTCCATAAACTCCCCCTCCAGGTCGGCATCAATTGCATCAAACTTGTTCATCAGCAGGTACCGGTCCCCGTCGTTATTTCCGAAAATGCCCTTCAGGTTGAGGCCGTTAAAATGGGGAATGGTAAACGGGCTGCAGTAGTCGCCCGCATGCAGTACCAGCTCCACCCCCTTCTCCTCAAAAAGATCAACCGCTTTTTTAATATGGGGTACATGGTCGTGCGTATCTGAAATCAAGCCTGTCAGCATAATAGCATATCTTTTTTATTATCAGTCAGAACAATACTAACGATTTTACCGGAGGCTGTCTATAATTGATCTCATTCAGGTGATGAGCTTTAAAAAAGCATACATCGTTTGGTTGCAGGGTACGGCAACTTCGTGTTTTTGGGCCAGTCGAACGATCGCTCCCGTAAACGCCTCGTACTCCAGCTTTTTTCCACTCTTGCGGTCGTTGTACGTGGAGGTAGTAAATCCTTCCAGCGCTCTGGATTGTTCGATTATGCGCTCCCGGTCCTGCTCGTTCAGTTCAATCCCCTCCCGCTTTGCCACTTGCCGGATCTCGTCAAAGAGGTTGTAGCACAACTGCTCGGACTCGGGCTCCACAAAAAGTTTATCCACCGTTACCTCCCCTACCGCTGTCATCATATTGAAAATGCTGTTCCACGTAAATTTAACCCAGACCTCGTGCCATATGTCATCAGAAATTGTAAACTGGATGTGCGTATTTTCAAACAGTCCTTCCAGGGCCTGCAGGCGGTCCGTTCTGCTTCCATCCGGCTCCCCAACGACCACCGACCCCAGGGAAATATGCCTGATAACACCCGGTTCCGTGATGCTCGCCCCGATGCGGCAGAATCCCTGAATCACGCGATCCGACCCGAACGCCTGTCTCAACTTTTCATAATTTTCGATACCGTTCTGTATAGTCAGAATCTGAGTATGTTCGCTCACCACCGGCTTTAGGTCCTCAATAGCCGCCTCTGTATCGTAAGACTTTACGGTGAACAGCACCAGGTCAGGTGTTCCCGCTTCCGTCGGACTTTCGAAGGCATCCACCTTCACCCTGGCGTCGCCTTCGGGACTTTCGACACGGATGCCGTGGGTTTGAATCGCCTCCAGGTGCGCTCCGCGAGCTATGAATGCCACCTCTGCGTTACTGCTTTGCTGTATGCGAGCTCCAAAATAGGCCCCGACGGCGCCCGCCCCCATGACCATAATTTTTTTATACTCCATATCCGAATATTTTTGAACTTAGCTATTTAATCCTCCTTTGATAAATACATAATTTCCTGGGAATTCTTAAAAAAGAACTTTGCTCTTTACAGTTGCCTGTTTTATCGATCCTGATACTGACAGGCAACCGCAGGTACAGTATGCAGGCGTTAAAAACTTTTATCAAGCAACTCTTCCGCATGGCTTCGATAGTTTTCCTGGGCATCCATCTGCGTTACGGCTTCCAGGTATCGGCGGGCCTTGTCCCTGTTTCCAACCTGCAGGTGACTTCTTCCCAGGTAATAGCCGGCAATAACGTGCTGACTCCGGCTGCCGGGATCGGCCATTGACGCCCCGACCCTGTAAGCAAGCCGTAAGACATCGGCCGCCTCTGAATACTGAAATCGCCGGTAGTGGATGCGCCCCTTCCAGGTCAACAGTTCCTCCTTCAGAACCCCTTCAAACGCAAGCTTTTTCCGATCCCATCGCTTCAAAACTACTTCAATTGCCTGCAGGGCCTTTTCATCTTCGTTCATGCGGAAATAACTCCGAATCAATATGCGGGCGTAATAGTTGTTGTTGGGATAGGCCTGCACCAGCTGCTCCAGGTTTCGGGCTGCCTCGCTGTAATTCTCCTCGTACAGCAAGTTGATATTGGCCAGGAAATACCGTGCCTCGGCCTGTGCAAATATTCCGTGTCGTGCGGCTTCTGCCAGGAACTTCAACCCCTGCTGCTTGTTGCCATCAGGCAGGAACCATGATACGGTTTTTACGACCGGGTAAGCCTCCGGCAAATATTCAGAATAATACAGTTTGAGGCCCTCGGCCAGCTTCAGATCCGGCAGTTCGGGTTGTACCTCCTGTAAATACTGGTAGGCGTTATACGCTTTCCTTGACTGGTTTACACTTGTTATCCAGTTATCACGGTTGGCGTGCTGCCGGGCAATATAGCCGTTGCTGATCGCTTTCATGATCAGGGCATCAGCGTGATTGCTGTCTTTGCTCAGCAGCTGGCTGCTTTGATAATCCACCCGCCCCATCAGGTTGAAAAACTTTTCGTCGTGGGAGCGATCTTCGAGATCGGCCAAAATCTGCCACCAGAGTTCAATTCCGTCAAACAGTGTCCAGAGTGGATGCCCGGGGTACCGCCTTTTCCAGGGCTCGAGCAGGTCGCGGGCCGCCTCCGGGTTAAAATTATAGAGCGAATCGACCGCCTGGCGGGCAACCGGCCTGAACTCGGCATCATTGATCAATTCCGGCGGATGCTGCGCATGGAGGGCTGTCTGCAGACTGGCGACGAGGATAAACGCAATAACAGATAATCTCAGCACGTACACGGTTCGTTTGAAATCGGAATAGTTGCAGATCAGCTTATAAAACGTGCGTCACGTGAAAATCTTATTCCGCCGAGCCGCTACTTCAGATACTCCTCGAACCAGCGGGTGGTGTCATCCAGTATTTCGGCAAACTTTGGGGGAAATTCTTCCTCCTTAAACGGGTGGGCTCCACCAAAGGTATGGCCCGTATTATCCACCAGCTTCAGTTCCTTTTCGCCGGATGGACAGTTGCGGTAAAGTTTTTCAGCTTCGGTGTGCGGGACCGATTCATCATCCCGCGAGTGAATAAAAAGTGCCGGCAGATGCAGGTTGCTGACGCGGTTCAGGGCGATCACGCGGTCAGCATTGTTCACCGCATCCTCATAGACCTCTTTATTGATTCGCATCACCTGGCCGGTGCGCCCGTTCATAATCTCGGTATACCCTTTGTTCTGCCAGTCATTTTTCATCTGCATGCTCCAGCGGGCATTGTAGTCGGCCACCGCCGACCACGTGACCAGGCATGCGATCTCGGGGTACTCGGCAGCTGCCGCAACGGCTGTTTGTCCGCCTCGAGAATGCCCCAGGATGCCGATCGTGTCGGTGTCCAGGATCGCTTTATCGGTTGAAATCCGCTTCCTCTTCAGGGCCTCGATTATAGTGCCCACATCATCCAGGTCCTGGCTGAACGTCTCCCGGGCAAACAGGTCCAGCTGGTCAAACTCGGTCATATTTTCCCCGACCCCGTTCAGTGAAAAGTTGATGGCCACTACGGCAAAACCGGCTCTTGCCAGCTGGTCACAGGCGTCTGGAAAGGGTCCCCAGTCTTTAAACCCTTTAAATCCGTGCAGGAATATAATTACGGGAAACCGTGCGCTTGCGTTGCCCGAAGGGACGTAAAGGTCGTAATAGATCGGCAGACCTTCTGTTGAATCTACCGCTCCTGAAGTTTTTACGATATTACTGAAAGGCATAGATATCTGCTTACTTGCTAAAATTCAACGTATCCAGCTTGACGAGCTTCCGCAGCCCGTTTATTTCTTTCTGTTTCAGATAGCGCCAGCGCCCCATTTTGACCCCTTTGAGGGTCAAACCGGCATATTCTACCCGTTTTAACTTGGTCACTTCGGCACCGAAATATTCAATCATACGGCGGACAAGGCGATTACGGCCTTCAAAGATAGAGAGCAAAATTCCGTTCCTGCCGCGCAACCTGCTGATCCGGTATGCTTCCGCTTTTCCATCTTCCAGCGGTATCCCCCGCACCATTTCGTCCAGCTCATCATCTGTGAGGTACCGGCTGGTTTCCACCTCGTAAGTCTTGCGCACCTGGTAGCTGGGATGCATCAGCCGGTGGGCAAGATCGCCGTCGTTGGTGAGGATCAGCAGCCCCATGGTGTGGCGGTCGAGGCGCCCGACGGGATACACCCGCTTGCCGGTGGCATCCTCAATCTTGTCCATAACCGTAGTACGGTCGCGGGGATCGTCGGTCGTGGTTATGGTATCCTTCGGTTTATTTAGCAGGATATAAACAAACGGCTCAAGACTGAGGGTTTGCCCGTCAACTTCAACTTTGTCTTCACGCGTTACTTTCGTCCCGTGCTCGGTGACAACTTCATCATTTACTTTCACCTTGCCCTGCTCCACATACTCATCGGCATCGCGGCGGGAGCATAATCCCGCATGGGCGATATACTTGTTTATACGGATCTTTTCATCCTTGGCGTAGTCCTGCCGTGCCTCGTTGGGCGTTTGCTTTGGATTCTGCTTATTACTTTTATTGCTTCCAGGTCTTTTTCTTTTACGTCGAGACGACATCTTCTACCTTATCTTTATCACCTGATTGTTCCTGTTCATCTTCATTTTCTCCGTCATGCTCCTCCTGCCCAGCTTCAGGGGCGCCATTGCCCTCGCTGTCCCCGCTCAACTTTTTGACAACATCGATCAGGGAGATATCATCTTCCTCTCCCTGCTGCTTTTCCAGATCTTCGAGCTCAAGTTGCCGATCGATCAAAAACTGCCGGTGTTTCGCCATATCATCATCCTTGAGGATCTCCTCGATCTCCCGCGGCTTGGGCAGCTCATCAATCGAGTTAAGCCCAAAATGCTGCAGAAAGTGCTCCGTCGTTCGGTACAGCAGCGGTTTGCCGGGAGCATCGAGCCGGCCCGAGACCTCGATCAGCACCTTCTCCAGCAGCTGGCGCAGAATATAGCCCGAATCAACCCCGCGGATGTCATCGACTTCCGGCTTGGTAATGGGCTGCTTGTACGCCACAATAGCCAGGGTTTCGATGGCTGACTGCGAAAGCTTGCGATAGGCATTTTCGTGCTGAATGATGCTCAGCCAGGGATCGTACTTTTTGCGTGTGGCAAAGGTAAAGCCTCCCGCCACCCGCTTAATATTGAACGCCAGCCCGTTTTCATCATACCGCTGGTTCAATTTGGATACAAACATTTCGATCGCATCGGGCTCGAGCTCCAGGTTTTCTTCGCCCTGCTGGATCACCTCGCACAGCTTAACGGCCGTGATCGGTTCCGGACTCGAAAAGATAATCGATTCGATAACGGATGACAGTCTTGTTCCATCTATGAACTGGTAATCATTCATTGCAAACGGGAGATTTTAATGCTATTAGGACAAATCCTTCAGTGACTGGCCAAAAATTCGTACAAATTAAGCTCATTTATAATGAAAGAGCTAAAATATTGGTGGTTGGTACAAGATAAAAAAATTTGGCAATCATACCTGCTACCTGACAATAAAAAATCCATCATCCCCCTGCTTTTGGTACAGGGGCATCAATACATAGCCGTCGCACTGCGCGCGGATCTGCCCGTTTCGGTCGCTGGCCAGCCACTCCCCCTTTTTTACCGGCTGAAAGTTGGTATAGCCGGGGCGCATCTCAAAACGGTCTCCGTCCTCGATGATATGCTGGTAGACAAACTCCACCGACGTGGGGAGCTGGTTATTCTGATGAAGCAGATGGCGATTGTACTCTTCATAGTTGGGAATGTTCGCGGCGGGCAGGCACCCGGCGGCTTCCACCAGCAGCATGAGTGCCGCGGTGTTATTGGTGACGGTCAGCTTATTTTGGTGATTCCCGCCCTCCAAGGCAAACGTAATGTAACCCGCATCCTGGAAATAGCGCAGCGCCGTACCCCGCAGGGCCTCTTCAATACCAAAAATCATGGGAACGTGCATGGCAGAAAGAAGCTTCATATGGTTTTCTTTCCGGGCGGTAATAGCAAACATTTCACCCTGTGCGGAAAACGAGTGGACATCCACAAAAATAACCGGGTTGTTGGTTTCTTCCGGAATCTCGCGCTGAATAACCCGCAGCAACTCCTTGATTTCTGCCCGCTCGGTGGATTCCAGCTCTTCCGCCGCGCTGCGCTCAATTTTATCAATAATTGAGGGAAACCAGATCCGGTTCATATCTTCATCCACAAAGCGCACCCCTTCATAAAGGGCGCGTTCATTGGCTCGAATTCCGACCAGTTTCCCTTTAAAATGTTGTTCCTGCCCCGCCAGCCCGGCAAATAAACTTTCGAGCGCGCGCAGACCCGCGGGCTCATTTCCGTGGATACCTGCGATAATAATTATAGTGGGACCATCATCGGCTCCATCAATTCGGCCGACAACGCGTGAACTGGCTTGTGTTGCGGGGGTAGGGTTAATAGTCGAGATCGGACTGTTCATCATTTTTGTTGCTGTTAGCGTGTATGACCCTTAACAAACGGGCGGTAATAGTCATATAGTTTCCTTCGGTGATGATACCTACCAAACGGTTGTTTTTGACGACCGGCAGGCAGCCAATTTGTTGGCTTTCCATGATATCCATCGCCTCAATAATGGAGGCCTCGGGATGAATGGTGATTGGGTTTTTTATCATGATCTCCTCCACCGTCGTCTCCAGCTCCTCATCATGATGCAGGGCATTGTTGTACCGGCGAAAAATATTGCGCATCGTTACCAGTCCAACCAGATGCTTTTTGTCGTCCTCCACAGGGACATACCGTATCCGGCGCCAGTCGATAAGATCGGCGGTAAACTCAATAATATCGTCCCGCTGCACGGTAAATAGATCGGTGGTCATAAACTCTTCGACCAGCAGGCTCGTGGGCTGCCAGTGCTCCAGGTCGTCCATCCGGGCGCGGCCCCACTTGTGAACCGGCTCTCCCTTCTTCTGGTACTTGATCATGGCCGTGGTCATGGCAGCCAGGCTCTGCTCTTTGGAGCTGTTTTCCTTCAGGAGGGAAGCATAATTTTCAATCATCCAATACGACAAGGTTTGGCCGGATTCCGTTCGCTCCTCAATAATCTCCAGGTAGGTATTGATATCGCTGCCGCGAATATTCGCCTTTTCAAGGCCCTCACGGGCGATCGGCAGCAGCTCTTCCGTAATCAAATCAACAGCGTCAATACGCCTGTCATCGATCCACCTGAAATTGGTATCGAGTCCCATTTTGGAAGCTGCAATAAAATTCATCTTGGCCTGGTCAAAGTCCATGACTTCCCTGATATCCGGGTAGTAGTCCTCCATCTTGTTCATTAATCCCAGCCAGAAAGCGGAGTTGGCCACCTCGTCGGTTACGGTGGGACCAGAAGGAAAAACGCGGTTCTCAATCCGCAGGTGCGCTTTGCCGTTGCTTATGCCATAGCACGGCCGGTTCCACCGGTACACCGTGCCGTTGTGAATCTGAAGGGCTGTAAGCAGCGGGGGCTCGCCTTCCGACATCTTTTTCTCCACATCCTCTTCAATCTCCGAGCTCAGCAGCACGCGGTACCGCGCCGTATCCTCCTGGAAAATATCGAGGATGCTGTCACGTACCCACTCATTGCCAAACGTCACCCGCGGGCTGCTGTCGCGCAGGTGATCGCCCACCTGGCGCGTATCCACCGACTGCTGGAACAGGGCGATCCGCGTTTCGCTCCACAGCCGTTTTCCAAACAGAATGGGAGAACCCACCGAACAGGCCAGTACCGGCGCCGTAATCGCCTGGGCGATGTTGTATTTTCGCACAAATTCCTCGGGTGTAACCTGCAGGTGAACCTGGAAGCCGGTATTGCAGGCCTCCAGCAACGGAGAATCAAATTTCATCAGCAGCTCGTCCATCCCCTGGATGCGCAGATCATACTCTTCGCCCCGCAGTTTATTTATCGCCTGGCAGAGGGCCCGGTAGCGCTGCAGCGGCGTCATATTTTTCATGTCCACATCGGCCTTGCGGATGGTCGGCAAAATTCCAGTAAGGATAAGGTCGCTGTTTAACCCCTGGGCGGCCTTGCGCGCGGTCTCAAGCCGTTCAGAAAGATTGTCTTCCATCTCGGAAAGGCACCGCCCCGTAAACTCCAGGGGCTCCAGGTTAATCTCCAGGTTAAACTTGGCAAATTCCGTGGTAAACGAGTCGCTGTCATCCAGTTTTTCCAGCACTTCCATAGAGGTGGGAGAGGCCTTCGCATGCCGGTCGACCAGGCAGAGCTCCTGCTCGGCACCGATGCGGAGCGGATCGGTTTCAAACCAATCGCCCTTCAACATCTTGTCCAGTGCGTGGAGGTCTTTCAGCACATTCTTCATAAACTGCTGAGTCTCCTCCTGGCTGTCAGCCAGCTTTACCCGTTGTTCACCCATAACTCTGCCCTCTTATTAGGAACCGCTTCAATAACAATTGCGCTCTTTAATAATCGAATTTCTTCCGCATATTGCAAACGCCGACATTTTTACTCTATCGCATCAACATCAACATTTATTCGGACGCTGCTGGTTCCCTTTGGTTTTTCCTGGTCATAATAGTCAAACGTACGCTCCAGCAGCTGCTCAATTTCGGAGGTCTTCAACTGCGGATCCAGCTTCAGCATACTCTCCCAGCGCACAAAACCCTGCATCCTGGTGATCGCCGCGGGTGAAGGTCCCAGGACCGGGTATTGTCCCGCGATTTCGCGCAGGCAGCGGGTGAAGGCGTGGGCTACCCTCTCCACCTTTTGGGAATCTCGGCTTTTAAACTGAAATGCCACGATGCGGGAATAGGGAGGATAGTAGAGATCTTTGCGCTTGGCCATCTCCTGCCGGGCAAATTTACGGTGATCGTGCTCCCGCGCGCACTGAATCGCAAAATGATCTGACTGCCAGGTCTGCAGGTACACCTCTCCCTTTTTGTCGGCCCGACCCGACCGTCCCGAAACCTGGCTGAGAAGCTGATACATCCGTTCGGCCGATCGAAACGAGGGGAAGGCCAGCTCGGTATCCGCATTTATGACGCCTACGATGGTAACATTCGGGAAATCGAGCCCTTTGGCCACGAGCTGCGTCCCCACCAGAATATCAATGGCCCCATCTCCAAAACTCGACAAAATCCGTTCATGGCTTCCCTTGCCCGACGTCGTATCGCGATCCATGCGGCTGATGCTCGCATCGGGGAAAAGTTTCTCCAGCTCGTTTTCTACCTGCTGGGTGCCGATACCCTGCTGCTTGATCTCACTGCCGTTGCAGAACCCACACTTGCCGGGAATGCGCTGAGAGTACCCGCAATAGTGGCACCGAAGTGTATCTTGTATTTTGTGATAGGTCAGGCTTACGGAGCAGTTGGGACATTCCGGGATGTGCCCGCAATCGGCACACTGCAGAAAAGAGGAATAGCCGCGCCGGTTATGAAGCAGTATTACCTGTTCCTTCCTTTCCAGTGCTTCTTCAACCGCGTTGAAAAGGGATACCGCCAGCGGTCCTTTCATCGCCGACCGGTACTGCTTCAGGTCAACAACATGGACCTCCGGAAGCGTCGCTCCCTTGTGCCGGCTGGGGAGCGTAAGCATGGTGCTTTTGCCTTTCCGGGCGTTATACAGCACGTTCATGCTCGGCGTGGCCGATCCCATAACCACGGTAGCGTCATTCAGGTAAGCCCGCATAATGGCCACATCGCGACCGTGATAGCGCGGTGCCGGATCGGTTTGCTTGTAGGAGGCGTCATGCTCCTCATCGACGATGATGAGCCCCACCTCCTGGACCGGCGCAAAAATAGCCGACCGGGCCCCGATGGCAATCCGCTTCTCCCCATTTCGAAGATCCTGCCAGGCATTGTAACGCTCGCGGTCGGTAAGCCCGCTGTGGAGCACAGCGATCGTATCACCGAAAATCTGGTAAAACCGTCTTACGGTCTGAGGCGTCAGGCTTATTTCCGGGACCAGTACGATGCCCCCTTTACCCTGTTTCAGCGCCTTTTTAAGGGCATGGATATACACCTCCGTTTTTCCGCTTCCAGTCACTCCATATAACAAAAAGCTGGAAAAATTGCCCTCCTCCAGCGGATTTTCGATCGCCTCAAACGCCTGCTGCTGCTTTTTGTTCAGCTTCTTAATTTTGGACGGATCATGCTCCAAGCCGTCAATGGTGCTCGTTACCTCTACCTCTTCGGCACGAATCAAACCCTCTTCTGCGATCCTGTTCAGCGTATAATATTCCAGCAGCTCATGGTCGGTAAGCTCCTTATTCAACCTGGGCAGATCCAGCTCGCGAAGCTTGTTCAACGCCTGAATCCACTTGTATTCCTTGCCTTCGTCCAGATGCTTTTGAACCAGCCGATCCACCTCTTCCGGGGTGCTTTCAGGGTGCCAATCCCACTGCTTTTCGGTTTGCGGTTTCATCTTCATTACCGGACGCTCCCATACTTCGAGTGTTTCATTCCTGATGAGGCTGTTCAGCGCCCTTTTGTATTTTCCGTTGGACCACCGTTTTTGGGCTTCGTCATGCAGGTATTCCCCGTTCTCACTGATCTCCCGCAGAATTTCCTTTTCCTGTTGGCCCAAACCATCTTCAGAAGAGACATCGCCGGGCTGGAGATATTTTTCAGCATAGAAATTCAGTCCCACCGGAAGGGCCGTCTGAATCACTTCTCCCCATCCACAGTAATAAAACCGGTGAATCCACCGCGTGAGACTGAGCAGTTCGTCGGAAAGAACAGGCGTATCGTCCAGCACTTTTTCGATGGGCCGCGTGCTGAAATCCGGCTTGCGATCGTGGACAGCCACCACCATGCCAATAGACTTGTGCTTTTGCAGGGGGACCCACACGCGGGTGCCCACCTGGAGCTGATCCCGCAGGTGATCCGGTACGCCGTACGTAAAGGGGTGTCGTACGGCCGTGGGGAATACTATTTCCGCAAACTGTGGCAATAATCCGTTATTGAGTTAACATCACAAGTTGCGGACAGCATATCCAATTTGCTTCCCCAAGTCAATACTGCTTTGAAATATCACACAAAAAGCAGGTATAACAGGAGTATCAAAAAGGGAATTACGAATACCAAACCGCCTCTACCGTAACTTTGTTGGGTCATAACAGTGATCTTTTATTTTTCCTGGGACATTAAACCGTCATTTTTAAGTGCCGCCTTATCATTAACCGCCTATTTACTTGTCTGATGTTTATCCATTTTGTAACAGGCAACTGTGATATCGACACCTATTCGTACTAGCAGGACCATTTTTTGTTGCAACCGATGTTTTACAAACCAAGGGTTCATCCGGAATTTTTCTCAGCAAATTTGACTCTTTTTAATGCACGCCATGCACCGCAGTCATCCCAGCCAGCCTTCCCGGTCCAGGCTGCGATACTGAATCGCCTCCGCAACGTGGTTCGACCGGATCTCTTCCGAGTGCTCCAGGTCCGCAATCGTCCGTGATACTTTCAAAATCCGGTCATACGCGCGGGCCGAAAGTCCCAGTGAAGTGATCGCCTTCTTAAGCATCTGGGAACTGCTGTCATCCAGCTTGCATATTTTCCGGGACGTTTTCGTATTCATCTGGGCGTTGCAATACACACCTTTCACCCCCAAAAACCGCTGGGTTTGCCGCTCGCGGGCCTCCACCACACGCTCCCGGATCTCCTGCGAGGTCTCCCCTTTCGACTTGCTGGAGAGCTCCTCGTAGCTCACTTTCTGCACCTCAATATGCAGGTCAATGCGATCGAGCATGGGACCGCTGATCTTGCTCAGGTAGCGTTGCATCTGTGCCGGTGAGGCGCCCGCGGGATCGGAGGCGTCATACCAGTCGCCGGTCGGCGATGGATTCATGGAGGCCACCAGCATGATACGACTGGGATAGCTGACGCTCATTCTTGCCCGCGAAATGCTGACCGAGCCATCTTCCAGTGGCTGGCGCATCACCTCGAGGGCACTGCGCTTGAATTCCGGCAACTCATCCAGAAACAGGACGCCATTATGGGCCATCGATATTTCGCCCGGCATCGGTATGCTGCCGCCGCCTACCAGGGCCACATCCGAGACCGTGTGGTGAGGCGAACGAAATGGGCGCTGTGTGACCAGGGCCTTCCCGGAGGGTAGCAATCCTGATACTGAATGAATTTTGGTGGTTTCCAGGGCTTCATCGAGCGTCAGCGGGGGCAAAATAGTGGGGAGCCGACGCGCCATCATCGTTTTCCCGGAACCGGGCGGACCCACCATCACGGCGTTATGTCCACCGGCCGCGGCCACTTCCAGCGCCCGCTTCACATTCTCCTGCCCGCGCACATCACTGAAATCCAGTATTTCGCCCTGCCCATTTTTACTGAACATCTCGTCAATGTCAACCCGAAGCGGTTCCCCCATATCATCCTCGAGCCAGGCCATCACATCTACCAGTTTTTCAAAGGCGTAGACATTTATCCCTTCTACCACGGCTGCCTCGGGACCATTATCGGCGGGCACAATAATGTTTTCCATCCCCTGTTTTTGAGCTTCCACGGCGACCGGCAGCACGCCGTTTATCGGCCGCAACTTACCATCCAGGGCCAGCTCTCCGACGATCAATGTAGAATCCAGCTTGTCAGTCTTTAGCTGGCGGGAAACATTCAGCAGTCCCACGGCTATGGGCAGATCAAAGGCGCTGCCCTCTTTGGGAAGATCCGCCGGTGCCAGGTTCACGGTAACCCGTCCCCGTGGAAAGCTGGCGTCCGAATTGGAAAGGGCCGCCTCTATCCGGTCGCTTGATTCACTAACCGCCCGGTCGGGCAGCCCCACCAGAAAGTATTTTGGCATTCCTGATGACATATTCGTCTCTACTTCAATAATCTTGGCATCCACCCCGATGGTTGCCGCACTGTATACTCTTGATAACATGATTATGAATATTGAATCTTTATCGTTAACTCTACGTAGTAAGACCTGTGAGCGGGGTGATCCTTACAAAATTTTATCTATTTTGTGCATCGGAGTTGGAATAACATGAAAAAAGAGATTATGAAATCCTCAGAATCAAAAACGACCTTCACGGAAGAGTTAAAAGGAACGGTATCAGAGGTAATTAAACAGGTTCGCCGACTGATTAAAGAGGGTAGTGCGCGCCGGCTGATCATCGAGAACAAGGAGGGAAAAGTTCTCTTTCAGACGCAGCTTACCGCGGGCGTGGCGGGTACGGCCCTCGTTACGGCAATGGCACCCGTTATTTCGGCCATCGGGATGTTTGCCCTGTTTATGAATGATGTCAAAATTATCGTTGAACGCTATCCCGAAGAAGAGATGGATAAAGATGAATACGAAGTAGACGAGGCGGAAGTTGTCATCGACATTGAAGAGGATGAAGGCCCGAAAGCAAAGGATGATTCATCTCAAAAGGAGGAAGAGACGGAGAAAACGGTGGGCAAGGAAAAGCAAGAGGAGGAGTAACGAGTGATGAATAACGTCTCATCACTCGTTACTTGTTAGAACTGTATTATTCAGCTACGGCAACCTTTTCTTTTACCTCCTGCTCACCGAGATACCGTTCCGCATCGAGGGCGGCACGACAACCGGTTCCCGCAGCGGTAACGGCCTGCCGGTAGACGGGATCCATTGCATCTCCGCAGGCAAAAATGCCGGGCAGGTCTGTTTCGGTTGACTGGCCTTTCGTCTGGATATATCCGACATCATCCATCGTAAGCACCCCTTTGAATAGGTCGGTGTTCGGCTTGTGCCCAATCGCGATAAATACGCCGGTTACATCGTCGAGGGTGGTTATCTCCTGAGTTTCGTTGTTGATCACCTTTACACCGTCCACGACTTCATCGCCCAGCACCTCGTGGAGTTCGGTATCCCACATAAATTCAATTTTCTCATTGGCAAATGCCCGGTTCTGCATCGCTTTGGAGGCTCGCAGTTCCTGCCGGCGATGCAGCACGGTGACCTTGCTGGCAAACTTCGTCAGGAATGTGGCTTCCTCCATGGCCGTGTCGCCGCCGCCCACTACAATCACGTGCTCATCGCGGAAAAAAGCCCCGTCACAGGTCGCACAGGCAGAGACTCCTTTCCCGCGGAGGCGCTGCTCGCTCTCAAGTCCCAGCCACTTGGCTGAAGCCCCCGTGGAAATGATAATCGATTTTGCGTACAAGTCCGTCTCTTCATCGACGGTCAGCTTGTAGGGGCGCTCGTCAAATTCAATATTCGTAACCATGCCATAGCGGCAGTCTGCTCCAAACCGCTGGGCCTGGTCGCGAAAGTCCTCCATCATTTTCGGGCCCAGCACGCCTTCGGGGTACCCGGGATAATTTTCCACGTCTGTGGTCTGCATCAACTGGCCACCGGGTTCGGGTCCCTCAAACACCAGCGGGCTCAAGTCGGCGCGCGCCGCATACAAGGCCGCCGTTAATCCCGCGGGACCGCTTCCAACAATTACTACGTCAAATGTCTTACCTGCAATGTCTTCCATTTCTCTGATTCTTTGTTTTGAATTTCCAGTTCAATAA
This sequence comes from Halalkalibaculum sp. DA384, assembly GCF_043951955.1. Taxonomy (NCBI): domain Bacteria; kingdom Pseudomonadati; phylum Balneolota; class Balneolia; order Balneolales; family Balneolaceae; genus Halalkalibaculum; species Halalkalibaculum sp. DA384. Next base: position 142,690 of record NZ_JBINJE010000003.1, read on the forward strand.
TACAAAAAATAACCTTCAAGATTGAGTTGATATTTCCTATACAATCGATAGTATTTTTCGATATTTTAGCCCCAAAATTGATTAATCCGAATTAACAGACGAGGTAACCAGATAAAACTTTACTTTTACAGTAATTTGCATTTCATTCTATTCCTTTATTATATGTGTCTCAAGTTTATAACCGACAGTTGGAGGGAACATATTGATTATAGCAGTACCTAAAGAAACAGGGAAATTAGAAAAACGAGTAGCTCTCATTCCGGAAACGGCCAAACAGCTGGTCGACAAGAATTTTGACGTCTGGATTGAGAAGGATGCCGGTCATGCATCAAACTTCCTGGATTCGGCCTATGAAGAGGCTGGAGCCAAGGTTATCGCTGACCGTGACAAGCTTTTTTCGGAAGCGGATCTTCTGCTGAGCATTCTCACCCCGCCCGAAGAGGACCTGCAAAAACTTAAAAAAGATAGCGTCCTCGTCTGCTTTCTGTGGGCACTTCAAAACGAAGAGCTTGTCGAAAAGCTGCAAAGCCTGGGCGTCACCTCGCTGGGGATGGATGCCATTCCACGAATCTCCCGCGCACAAAATATGGACGCCCTCTCATCCATGAGCTCCATAGCCGGCTACAAAGCGGCGCTGATCGGGGCCAACGAGCTGGATCGCTACCTGCCGATGATGATGACCGCGGCCGGAACCATTGCCCCGGCAAAAGTACTGGTGCTGGGAGCCGGAGTTGCCGGACTTCAGGCTATTGCCACCGCCAAACGACTTGGCGCAAAAGTTGAAGCGTTCGACATACGCCCGGAAGTCAAAGAACAGGTGGAAAGCCTGGGCGGTACGTTTGTGGAAGTGCCCGACGTCGGCGAAGATACCGAGACCGACAGCGGCTATGCCAAGGAACTCTCGGAAGACAAGCAGGAGCGGCAGCGGCAGGTGATCCACGAACATGCCCAGAAGTCCAACATTGTAATTACCACGGCCCTGATCCCCGGGCGTCCGGCCCCGCTGCTCATCACCAAGGAGATGGTCCGGGATATGCAGCCGGGATCGGTAGTGGTGGATATTGCAGCCGAGCAGGGAGGTAACTGCGAACTGACCGAGCCCGGGGAGTCAGTCCTGAAACATGAAGTCAAAATTATCGGGCCGCTGGACCTGCCGAGCCGGCTTGCCTACCACGCCAGCAAACTCTACTCCAAAAATATGTTGGCACTCCTCAACCTCCTGATTGATGAGGAGGGCGAACTCAATTTTGATTTTGAGGATGAAATTATCCTGAAAACCACGATTACCCATCACGGGGAAATCATCAGCCCCATGTTGAAGGAATCCGAATCCTGAACCGCAGAATAACGAACATCGAACTCTGAACTTTACTTTTTCTGCTTCAGAATTCGATATTCACTGATCTACATTCTTCATTCAAAAAAACGACTATGTCTGGTTTAATTTTCAATCTGTTTATTTTTGTGCTCGCATCTTTTGTGGGCTTTGAACTCATATCCAAAGTACCTCCCACGTTGCATACCCCGCTTATGTCCGGGGCCAATGCCATTTCAGGCATTACCATTATCGGTGCTCTTATTGTTGCCGGTGATGTCGGCGGCAACCTGGCGCACATCATAGGAATGGTCGCCATCATTTTTGCCACAATTAACGTCGTCGGAGGCTTTATGGTGACCGACCGCATGCTGGAGATGTTCAAGAAAAAGGAGGATAACTGATGAGTGAGTTACTACCACAAGGTATTCAAAATATTCTACCCGACCTCATACAACTGTTGTATCTGGTTGCGATGTCGTTCTTTATCATTGGCATCAAGCGACTGGGTTCACCGGCAACCGCCCGGTCTGGTAACCAGATGGCGGCGTTCGGTATGTTAATGGGCGTGGTAATCACGCTGTTTGACCAGCAAATTCTGACGTTTGAATATATCATAGCCGGCGTACTTATTGGTGGCGTTATCGGGGCCGTTGCGGCTAAAAAAGTGGAGATGACCGCCATGCCGGAGATGGTAGCCGTCTTCAACGGTTTTGGCGGCGGGGCTTCGGCGCTCGTGGCATGGGGCGAGTTTTCCCGAATGGAAGCCACTATGTTCGGCGGACAGGATCTCGTCACCATCGGGCTCAGTATCCTGATCGGATCCATCACGTTTACCGGCAGCTTCATCGCGTTTGGCAAGCTGAAGGGCTTTATAAGCGGTAAGCCGATCGCCTTTCCCGGCCAAAACTATTTCAACCTTTTACTGACTGCCGGAACATTGGTCCTGGTCGGATGGTTCACCGTTAATCCCTCCAGCATGCTGAGCTTCTGGCTCATTTTCGGCATTGCACTGCTGCTGGGCGTTCTTACGGTGCTCCCGATCGGCGGTGCCGACATGCCGGTGGTTATTTCGCTGCTGAACTCTTACTCCGGTATTGCCGCATCGATGGCCGGCTTTGTGATCGACAACAACCTGCTGATTATTTCCGGTGCCCTGGTCGGCGCTGCGGGACTGATCCTCACCAACATCATGTGCAAGGCGATGAATCGCACCCTCAGCAATGTGCTTTTCGGTGCCTTCGGTGGCGGGGGAGATTCAGGCGGAAGCGGACCTGTTGCTGATACCGATAAAACGGTTCGTGAGACTACTCCGGAGGATGTGGCATTGCAGACTTCCTACGCCAACAAAGTGGTCATTGTGCCGGGCTATGGACTTGCTGTTGCCCAAGCCCAACATGTGTTGAAAGAAGTTGCGGACACGCTCGAAGAAAAGGGCGTCGAGGTGAAATATGGTATCCATCCGGTGGCGGGACGAATGCCAGGACACATGAACGTACTGCTTGCGGAGGCAGACGTCCCCTACGACCAGCTCTATGACATGGAGCAGATCAATCCCGAGTTTAAATCAACGGATGTTGTACTTATTATCGGTGCCAACGACGTGGTGAACCCGGTCGCAAAAACCGAGCCCGGCAGCCCGATATACGGCATGCCGATCATGAATGTGGATGAGGCTGAACGGACCATCGTGTTCAAGCGCAGCCTCTCTCCCGGTTATGCCGGCATAGACAACCCGCTTTTCTACAAGGAAAGCAACCAGATGTTCTTTGGAGATGCGAAGAAGTCGCTTCAAGCCCTTTCACAGGCGCTTGGGGATGTTTAATGTTGAAAGTTGAAAGTTACAGGTTGAAGGTTGCAGGTTGCTTTTCCAATCTGTAGCCTTTAACGCTTACTTTTCACCCTTCCTTTTCTGCATCTTCATCATACGTTTTCATCGCCATTAAAAAACAGGCTGTTCCCAATATCCCGCAACAGGTGATCACCGTCATGAGCGCCCTGGCAGGACCGTAACTGCCGGTAAATACCGTATCCATCAGCCATCCTGTAACGGGAGGCCCCATCCCGAATCCCACCACGCTGATCACAAACAGGTACAGTCCACCCGCCAGTGCCCGCATATGGGGTTGTACGAGGTACTGAATAATTGCCGCCGCGACACCGTTATAGGATGAAGAAATTACATTGGCGGCCCCGATTAGAATCAATGCTGACCAACCAGTCTCCGCAAATAGCCCAAAATAGTAAAGCGGGAGACAGGCCAGTGCGGCCACCATGCCCATGACAAAGCGCCGGGAGGGCACATAACGGGAAGCCAGCCAATCAGCCAGTCGACCGGATACCATGACACTGCCACCGGTAGCCAGCATGAACCAGCCATAATAGGGTATCAGATGTTCCGACCCGTGGATATCGGTCAGTACCGTCCCGATAAAACCGAGTATGGTATAACCGGTAAAAGCCAGGAAAGAAAATCCCGTAAAATGAAATATAATTGTCTTTTTCTGCAGGATATAGCGTATCACGTCTCCGAATGACTGCTCAAACTGGTATCGGCGCTGCTCCTGCATGAGTCCCCGCGGCAATTCCCGGATTGCAAACCATCCGACAACAGCCAACAGGACTCCGGGTGCGCCCACTGCTTTCAGGGCGGTCCGCCAGTCATACGCCTGCGCAATCGATCCACCGCCTAAAAAAGCGACTCCGATACCCAGGAAAATGCCTGAGGCATAAACCGAGAACACCGTTGCCCTCCTTTGGGGCTCAAAGTAATCGGCAAGGAGTGAGTATACCGCCGGACTTAGCGCGGATTCGGCCACACCCACAAAAAATCGGGCTGAAATTAACAGAACCAAGCCGGTGGCAAAGCCGCTAATAAACGTCATCACACTCCAGATAACCAACCCGAGCAAAATAATTTTCTTCCGGGAATACAGGTCGGCCATACGTCCCATCGGGATGCTGCAGACAGCGTAGATCAGTGAAAAGGCGGGACCGTACAGCAAGCCCACGCTGAAATTATTCAGATTCAATTCTGCTTGAATGCGTGTGGCCAGCACCGCTATAATCTGCCGGTCAACAAAACTGGAGATATAGACCAGGGTTAAAAAGGCGAGTACAAACCAGGCGTAGCCGCTGCCAACCAGCTTTAGGGCTTTCTTCTTGTTCGGGACGGGCATCCGCTATCAATTAATTCATCGAATTATTCGGATCAGGAAATGAACAAATCGAAAATATCTTTTCCAAAAAATATTACCTGTTGGTATTGATCATGAAGAGTAAAAAACTATCGCTTATGCAGACTATATACAATGTGTCCCAACATTTATAAACCGCGATATCGACGATGGTATCCAGTTTTTAGCGGCTTCCCAGCCTGTATCGTAAAAGAATGGAAAATTGCTTGCTGGACGCGCTCACTCCCTGAATTGGTCACCCCGGAACCTACGGTGTGCCTGAAGGCTGTGGCGAGCCAGTTTGCCCCAGAGCCTGTTTTATCAACAGGAAATTGATATACCTGTTGACTAACGGCAAACTCACCAGGGCACCGGCACCCAGGCACTCGAGGCGAACACGCCCGCGAGGGCTAAAATGGCAATCAAAAAGGTGCTCATGACGATCGCCGCCGCAGGAGGATCGAAATGGGTATCGCTGTGAGAATAAAAAATGCGCTGTATCCACTCGCCGAAAACAGCTGAAATGATTCCGAATAATCCCCCGAGCAGCACCATGAGCGAGAGCGAACTCTGGGCATATTCGCCCCCCGTTGCCGCGACAATAGCCGTACTGGCCACCAGTGAGATGTGGTGGGTGACCGGAACATTGGCGACCCCGCAGTTCAAAAACAGCAGCGAAGCCGCGCTGATTCCGAAAGGAAGAAACACACTTCCCGTTTGAACGGTGATAAAAGCGGCCATAATACCAAACACAAAGCCCAGCATTCCCACATCCCCCCATTTATACTGGTGCGGCAGCCAAGGTTCAACTTTCAGACGGCTCCCTGAACTGCTGTCTCCGGCTGCGGCTTCTCCTATTACGCGTTGCTCATCATTCTCAAAGGGTTCCATATTCAGCAGCCCCTCCCTGGCCTCTCCAATCAGTGGATAGCCAAATGCCAGCCGGTGAGCCACCGCCGACAGCACGACGCCCATTGCTATCGGGTCCCATGGAAGCGAAAGGGTGGTAGAAAGGGTTGTGATCCAGTATCCCAAAATCCCAAACAGTCCGCCCACAAACATGACATCCGGCCTGGGTCCCTGGGCGTAGGCGATATTCTTGGCTTCATGATAGGCAAAACCGGTATTCATGTATCCTTTTTTGGCGGCAAAAGCCGAGGCGGCCGCGCCGGCAGCAAAACTTATATGTGGACCAAACACCGGTCCGAAGCCAATAGACCCGGTAATGGAACTGGAGTTGGCAAGATCGGCGTCTGCGGTCAGAAGCTCTAAAAAATCTCCGCTCAAAATACTGGCCGTCTCCCCGGCAATCACCATGAAACCGGTGAAAATAAAGGCGGGCAGGGCCCCGATGGCACTCCCGAAAGCTCCCCCCGCAAACGCTGCCAAAATCATCCCCAAAAACCACAAGTCCGCAAATTCAGCCATTTAATCCCTTCCTTTTATCTATTTTTATTTGTGATTCCCTGCCTTCTTACTCCATCCTAAACTGGCTTTCGCTGTCTGCCGGATGAGCATCACCAGAGGCAACCATTTCGTCCATCCCATCAGGACCGTAGCTAATGTGTAAATACAAAATGGAAACTGCAAGGCCATTGATGTGAATCATATAACATTGGCGGGTCCAGTTCACTCCCTCATCGTAAATTCATCGATAATTTCAAATCCATCTTATCCACTTCAGAAACACGTATCAGGCGGGAGGGTTGGTGTTTGGAGTCTTTGAAAATAAAATATTTTGCAAAACCTCTGTCAATTTTCCAATAAATCCTCCCGTGCTCTCAGTACGGAATTATCAAACGACGACTTGTTGAGAGTAAAAGTATATGGAAAATCGGTAGCTACGGCTTGATAAGATGAAGGCTCCCCATCCAGCGATTTGAGCCGCAGTGTTTTCCGGGACCCGTTTTGAAGCTGAACCTGGATGGCATAACGTTCATTTCCGAACTGATCCGGGGCTTGATCCTTGACAAAACCGTCGGCTCTCAGTCTGCCCAGATTGCTGGTAATGCGGCTGACGGAGCTGCTGTTCAGGGTGTCTCCTTCTGAAACCCAGCTGTTTCCCGTACCCGCCCGCTGGATGCTGTATGAACTGTCTGCGGGAAACAGGAAATCAATCCGCGAAATTTGAGAATCCTCCAGCTCCCAGACAACCTTGTTTCGCCATCCTTCCAGATCTTTGCCAAATGTGGGACTCAGCAGTCGGTCCACGGCATAAACCGCTTCATCCTCAACAGGCCGGACGTAATTGTTGTACTGTTGACGACTTATAATCCGGGGAGCCCCGATTATAAGACTCGACAACAGGATTTCATCGTCATACAGGGATACTTTCGTACCGGTACTGTCAACTTTAAAGCGGGTGTACTTTTGGGGATCCCGGGTAGCAACCGCCTGTATATTCAACGCATTTAACTGCTCAATAGCCCGCTTTACGGCATTCTCATCAGCGGGGTAATGCACCTCTTCAGCACTTTGTCCCACCATCCAGCTGCTGTTTTCCCTTTGCAGAGAAATCATTCGATTTTGGGTTGGCGACTCAATTTCTATCCGGTCCACCATGGCGGTATCCACCTCCACCAGGCTGGTCCGGAACGCCTCGCTGGAAGACGAGGTGTCCGTCCACTTTACAAGTCCGGTAATCACCAATAGAACTACCCAAATAATGGCCAGTGATTTTGTTGCCTGCGTCATGACTGCTTTGTCCGGTTATAAGTTATTAGCTATTAGTCGTGAGTCGTGAGTCGTGAGTCGTGAGTCGTGAGTCGTGAGTCGTGAGTCGTGAGATGCTGCTTAATTCACAGCGCTGAGTCAAGAATGATTTTGCATCCGGTAATTAGTGAATGCCAGGTCTGGATTGCCCATTTCTATACGCCTGATTCTATCCATTTTCGACGCCTGATTTTCCTCCGTTGATAGCGATACACTCCATAGCCAACTACAAGTGCGATCGGCAGGAAGGTGTTCAGGTATTTCAACACGGTTTTGGTGGAGTCTGCAAGGTTGGCAAGAGGTCGGCTGGTTACCCCCTGGGTCCTCAATTCAATCAGGCCGGTATCATCAGCAAGCCAATCTACCGCGTTCACCATCAGGTTTATATTATCCTGCGGCAAACGTTGCTGCTGTTGCTGCCCCCGGCCGTTGATGACAAAATCCCCGTCCCCAAAGACCACCAGGGAAGTTTGCCGGCTGCTGGCCAGTTCCACCTCTATTGTATCCACATCCGCAAAAGCCGAGTGAAAGGTTCCTTCAACAGCCACACCAAGCGGTATATGGGCCTGTGGAAAACTTTGCTGGTTCCATTCCTGCATGGGGTTGAGGTTAAATTGCCCCTGTGCCACCCCCGTCTGTTCAGAACTCAAGACAAGTGGCGTCAGCGACTGGCTGGAATCGGCCTGGCTGACATCCACTGAAGAGACAAACTGGAACATCGCGGTTTCAAGGCCCTCGCTGACCGGGTGATCTCCAAAATTATTGACCAGGGGGATATACGGGTACTGCACCTGGTTAACAATCTGAAAGCCCCCCTGTTGCTGTTGAACCTGGATATTAGCGGCGTTCACATCGCGAACCAGATCCGCATTCACGGGAACATTATAAGAGGCGAGCAGCCGCTCAATACCGGTATTCAACGGGGTTGCCATACCCCGCTGTGGATTGGCACGAACGCGGTTTATGGCAAAGACAGCCCGCCCGCCTGCCATCAGGTACTGGTCGATATGCAGCAGCTCCTGCTGCGACAACTGCTGTTCAGGCGCCACCACCATCAATACCTCGATATCCGGGGGCACGGCCGTGGTATCCAGCCCGGAGACCTCAACAAGTTCGTACATCTGGCTCAGCTGGCTGGTCACCTCGTTCATCTCCTGCCGGCTCGGCTCCCCGTGTCCCTGCAGCAGTCCAATTTTCGGTTTCTGCTCAATAGTCAGTTGCTTGATGGTGCTTGCGATACTGTATTCCAGGGCTGTTCCGGGCTGAATAACCGGAATCACTTCCCGCTTGTCGCCATACTGGAATACCGCCCCAAGATACGCGCGCTGCTGGGAAACCTGGTCGCGCTCCCGAACCTGGATACTGAGTGGACGTATACCCGCCTGCTGCGCTTCCCGTTCGGCTTGATCGCTCTCGCCTGGATTGACAAACCGGTATTCCATGTTGCCATCCGAATAGGCCCTGAACTCCTCAAGGAAGTTCCTGAACTCCGATTGAGCCTGAGAAAGCTGGGGAGGGAGATCTTGCGAAAAATAGGCCGTGACAGTCACCGGATCATCCAGCGATTCGGCAATCTCCACACTGGCCGGCGAAAGGGTATAGCGATTGTTTTCGGTGAGGTCGAACCGCAGCAGCAGCTCGCTTGCCAGTACATTTACTGTTATTGCTATTCCTCCCACCAGCAGAAGTTGTATGGAAGTTTCGCGCCTGTTCTTAAGAAATCCGTTAAACCAGTTGTTCATTGCCATGCCCTCCGTTTTAATGAAACCGTAGCCAACAGAAAACCAAGTACCGTCAATGTCAACAGGTACACAATATTGGTAATGCCGATAACCCCTCTTGTCATTGTTCTGTAATGTTGATTCAAACTCATAAACTCCGCGATTCCGGACAGCAGGTCGGGCAGCACGGTCGACATCTGTCCGAACAGGATCTGGAAAAAGACGGCAATAAAAAGCGTCCCGATAAACGCGACAATCTGGTTGCTGGTCAGACTCGATACAAAAATACCGATGCTGGTATACACCGCACTGATCAGCAACAGGGCGATATATCCACTGATGGTGGCGCCGTGATCAATCGGTCCCAGGTTGGCCACGGTAATGTAATAGGGCAATGTCATGGCCAGCGATATCGCAATAAGCAACCAGGCGGCCAGCCACTTGCCCGCCACAATCTGGAAATGGGAGATCGGCTTGGTGGCCAGCAGTTCCAGCGTACCGGCACGCTCCTCCTCGGCCATCATCCGCATGGTAATGGCGGGGATAAAGAAAAAGAGGGTCCAAAAGGCGACCTCAAAAAAACTGCCCAGCGAGGCCTGCCCCACAAAAAAGATATCTGATCCCCCGAACATCCAGGTAAACAGCCCGCTGATACCCAAAAACACCACGAGCATGATGTAGGCCATCAGCGAGTCAAAGAATGCGTTCATTTCGCGCTTGCAAATAGTCCAAATATGATTCATAACCTTCAATAAACTATTCCACGGTTAGTTCACGGAAAATATCTTCCAGACTTGATTCCCGGGGGGTCATCTGGGTCAGCACCCAGTTGTTCTCCACGCAGAGGTTGAATACCTCCTCCCTGGAATCGAGATCCGGCTTTGAATCGATAAGCCACATATTTTTCCCCTCCTCCGCCCTGTTCACTCCCGCAACGGAAGACAACTTCAACAGCTTGTTTTCCACCTGCTCCCCGCTGGAGCGGATCTGCACCAGCAGCTGGTCGGCCCCTTTGGCTCGCTGACGCAGCTCGTCGGTAGACCCATCGGCCACCAGCCTCCCTTTGTTAATAATCAGGATGCGATCGCAGGTAGCCTCCACCTCTTTCAGGATGTGGGAGCTGAGCATCACGGTCTTTTCCTTGCCGATCGCTTTAATGAGCGACCGGATTTCGGCGATCTGGTTGGGATCCAGTCCGGTGGTGGGTTCATCCAGGATAAGTACCTCGGGATCGTGGATCAGCGCCTGGGCCAGGCCCACCCGCTGCCGATACCCTTTTGAAAGCTCACCAATAAACTTGTGCTTCTCGGGGCCCAGCCCGCAGATATCAATCATTTCCCGGATTCGCGGCATAACCTGGTCCTTCGGCATCTCCTGCAGCCGCGCCGCAAGCTTCAGGTAGTCCACGATCGTCATATCGGTATAAAGAGGCGTGTTCTCCGGCAGGTAGCCGATCCGGCTGCGCACAAACCGGGGATCTTCATGAATGCTGGATCCATTTAAGCGAACATCACCTTCCGTGGGGCTGATAAAGCAGGTGATAATTTTCATGGTGGTACTTTTTCCCGCACCATTCGGTCCCAAAAAACCGAGGATCTCCCCCGTTTTCACTTCGAAAGAGATATCATCAACAGCTTTTTGAGGACCGTATTTCTTTGTGAGATTAGAAACGGTAATACTCATGAGACTGTTTCAATAGGTTCATTTTTGAACGGAAAATTTTAAAAAAAATGAGCCTATTTATGCAAGTGTAAAATTTGTTTCAGGAATTACGAAACTACTAAACAGCCGCTGAAAGCCTGAGCGTAACGAAGTGGTACTCAGGATGACCCGGCTTTGATTCAAGTTGATTAACGTTCATTCTTGATTTCATATTCTAATCATCTTTGAAATTGTAAAAGTCAGTTCACTTTATAATTTTATGCGAGTAATTTTTCACGCCGGTTACTGCGTACTAAACCACTTCATTCCATGTTAAAAAACTGATTATGGCTCCGTCCAAAACCACTAAAGAAAAGAACAAACTTCCGGAACTACCTGAAAAAAGCGAGGAGGAGAAGGCATACGCCCGTGAATTGCTGGATACGCTTTATGAATATTATCCCAATCCCCATTGCGCTCTGGATCACCGCAATCCGTTTGAGCTGCTTATTGCAACCATCCTGAGCGCCCAGTGCACCGACGTTCGCGTAAACAAGGTCACCCCCGACCTGTTCGAGGCTTATCCCACCCCCGAGGCGATGGCCGAGGCCCCCATCCAGGAGCTGGAAGAGCTGGTTCGGTCGACCGGATTTTATCGGAATAAAGCCAAGGCCCTGAAGCAGTCATCCCAGATTATTGTAAAAAAACACGGGGGAGAGGTTCCCAGAAATATGGAAGACCTGCTGGAGCTGTACGGTGTCGCCCGAAAAACAGCCAATGTGGTACTCGGCAATGCCTTTGACACCAATGTGGGCGTGGTGGTGGACACGCATGTAAAACGGCTTTCCAGCCGGTTCGGCCTCACGGAAGAGCAAAAAAACACCAAGAAAATTGAACGTGATCTGATGGCGCTGTTCCCCCGTGAGCACTGGACCAACCTGTCACACCTGTTTATACACCACGGGCGCGAAGCCTGTAAAGCGCGGCTGTCGGAACCGCCCGACCATCCCGTCTGCGTGAAGTACGGGAAGAACTGCGAATGCCGAACAATGAGAGAACAAGCAGACGATGAATAAAAACGGAACGCTCTTCAGCTCTAAAACGGCTCCCATCCCCCGGGTACGGCCAGAAATTGACATCATCCCGATTGAAAATAACGGGCAGTCGTATCTCTATTTTCGCGACTCGCTGGGCTATGCTACCAAAAACTTTGCCGTTGACCGACAGGTCGCCCCCCTCCTCTCCCTGCTCGACGGTCAACACAGTGTGGAGGAGCTCAAGCCCTATCTTGGCGAAGGGGTGACCACGGACCAGCTGCTGGACTACATCCAGTTTCTCGACAAACACCGCCTGCTGTTGACCCCGCACTTCCAGGCGTATGCCCGGCAGGTGGAAGAGCAGTATGAATCTGCTTCGGCACACATTTCCATCACTGCGGGCAACTCCTACCCGGAGGATCCCGATGAACTGCGCGCTTTTCTGGACGAGGCATTTACAGGATTTGCACCCCCTGAAATTGATATCGACGAACAGTCCATCAAGGCGCTTTACGCTCCCCATATCGATCCGAGAGTGGGGCTGGAAAGCTATGTGAAGGCGTTCTCCCTCCTTCAAAACCTGCGACCCAAACGGGTAGTGATATTAGCCACCTCGCACTACTCGGGCATGTATCCCGACCTGTATGAGAACACCCCTTTCATCGTGTCCGATAAAGATTTTGAGCTGCCGCTGGGCACGTTTTCCTCCGATACCGAGGCGATTGACCGGATGCTGAATCACCCGGTGGAGATGGGGCTCAGTGACAACGATCGTGCCCATCGTATTGAGCACAGCATTGAGCTGCACCTGCTTTTCCTGAGCTACATGTGGGATCACGACGTCTCCCTGGTTCCGATCCTGGTTCGCGGTTTCGACGAGCTTTTCTACATGGAAAACGGTCATCTGGGGCAACAGGTCAGTCATCTGGGAAGCTACCTGCGTGAACAGTTCGGGAATGACGAGAACACACTTTTTCTGATCAGCGGCGACCTGGCGCATGTCGGCAAAAAGTTCGGGGATGAACAGCCGGCCTCCCAGCTGTTCACTGAAGTCAAGAGCTTTGACCGAATGTTCCTGACCTATGCCGAACAGAACAATCGAAAAGCCCTGTTGAACCTTATGAAAGAGCAGCAGGATCCCTACCGCATCTGTGGTTTTGCCCCACTCTATTCCTTTTTAAGTTCTGCTTCGGGGCTTACTGGAACCCAACTTACCTATGACCTGTGGGATGAACGCGAGCGGGAAAGTGCGGTTTCGTTTGGATCCGTTCTATACACCCGGCAAAGCTGCTGACGGGCTTAATTCACCCCTAAAACGAGCCTCAATGTGACAGACCTTTCGGCAACCGTCCTCATTCCTCTCCCCATTGAACTGGCATCAGTTCCGGTTGAGCGGCAGGCGTCCCCGTCCTGGCCTCGATGAGTTTTAGCAATATTTTTTCGACATCCAGTCCATATACCCCTTGATTATAGTCACGTGAAGCCCGATGAACAAAGACAATATCCAGTTCCGGCAGAACCCAGATTGACTGGCTGCCCACACCCGAGGCGAAATAGGCATCATACCGGGCAAATTCCCCACCCCGTATCCACCAAAGAAGTCCCCAGTGGGCCGGAATATTATCGCCCAGAATGTTCCTGAATCGTGGTTTGGTACTTGTCTCAACCCAAGAAGACGGAATAACCTGTTTATCATTCCACTGGCCATCTCGGAGGTAAAGTAACCCAAAACGAGCCAGATCCCGGGCCGACATCCATATGTTATAGCTTGGATGTAACGACCGCCAGGGCTGAGAAAAGTAATGACCCCAACTTGCATCATAATCCTCCATCCCTGTCGGTTCCGCTATCTGTTGCTCTATGGCTTTAAAAATGATTTCCCCTGTTTGTTCTTCATAGATGGTGCCCAAAGCATTGAAATCCCAGCTGTTGTAATACCATCGCTCTCCCGGTTGACTGCTGCCGCGCTCGGGTCCTCTTCCCTCCGGCATACGATACACCCCGGAACTGGCTGACAACAGGTGGATGACCTTAGCCTCCTTTTCCGTTTCAGACAGGGGGGGGTTGGCCTGTATTCCCAGCTCCCCGATTGTCGAGGAAGTATCGATACGGCCCTCTTCCACCGCAATTCCATACAATGCGTTAAACAGGCTTTTATAGATAGAAGCGATAAATTCCACTTCGGTATTGTGTCCCCATTCGGTTACAATAGCCCCGTTATATACGAGCATTACGGCATCGGAACCCAGCGAGTCGGCATAGGCTTTGACTTCCGCAATCTTTTCAGAAGACCATCCCGCCTCTTCCGGGGTGGCATATTGCATCCAGCTAGTATCGGGATAAACCGGGGAACGGTTACCCGGTTGAGCATACATTTCAGTCGAGAGGGAGACAAAAAACAACACAAACACCGGCGTGAGTATATTTCTGCATATCATGGCAGATCGATTTTCAGGTTATATTTCTCTTAATAAGGCTTTTAAAAAACTCACTTCCCCGTTCCGAGGGAGTTATACTCCGTTAACAGGCCAATAAGGTCAATAGTACAACTACCTCCCAACAAAATAGCAGGTTCTGCAAAAATCAATAACAAAAGAAATGGCGGATAGGTAGGGGAATCCACTAAACCCGGGTTTCCCATCCACAGAAGAGAATAGCTATAGGAAGTTCAGCCGGTCCTAATAACCATTTTGCAGGAACCGCCCCAAAACTGATTTGCAACATTCAGATCCAACCTTCCCATCACCACTGTAGTCAGCCTTTGCATCGCGGATCAGCTCACTCAATGATCTCCATTTTATCGGCAAAATAGGCGCAAAAATCACGCATATCCTCAGCCATCTGTTCCTCTTTCGTTGCCTGGGTGAGCGTATCAGCCATCGTAACGAGTGTTTGATGGAAAAAAATCTTCATCTCGTCGATCGTCATTTCCCGGGTCCACAGATCCAGCTTCAGCGTATCCTTTTCCTGCGGCTCCCACATGGAGAGGAACATTGCGCGGCAGGTAGCGGCATCGGAGCCTCCCATGTCGCTGGCATCCCATACGATGCGCTCGGGAATATCGTTTTCGTCAAGTTCCACGGTAATATTAATTTCTTTCTTTTTTTTTGCCATTATTACAAATCTTTAATTATAAATACAGTTTGTACACTTGCAGCCAATCAAATTTGCTAATAATATGGGACTATGATTATTTGATAATACTATAACAAGATTTGAGGCGCGTTCAACAAACACCTACAAATACAAAAATAGCCCCAAGGCTACAACTAAAATAAATCACGGGATAATGATTATGAGTAACTTTTTTAAAGGAGTACGACTATATAACGGTCTTGCAATATTATTGTCAATAGCCCTATTGGCCGGATGCACGCCGGGCACCGAACTGCTCAACAGGGTTCCGGTACATTCGGTAAACTTTGAGGTGCTGGACTCCAACGGGGAACCGCTACAGGGAGCCACCGTTGAATCGAGCAACGGGAAAAGTACTTCCACCGATGAAAACGGCATGGCCACGCTTCGTTTTGGAACGGTGGGCGTTCACAATGTCACCGTATCGGCCTCCGATCACCTGCCAACCAGGATGACGGTCACCCTGCCTACCGATAACAACGAGTTAAAAACGGCCCGGCTGGCCCAGCAAGTGGATTATTCCGGGTTAACCAGTGGATTTGCCCAGATGTCGGGTGCCCAGCTTTATCCCATGATGTTTACCTACCTCTTCAACAGTTTCGGCTATAACATGGAGCTCACCGACTACAAGGCCGGGGAGTGGACCAAATGGCGTCTTGTTACCGAAGAAGATGACGAGGATGACACACTGGTTATGAGAAAGGCGTTTCTAAATGAAACCGATGACGGGCAGCAGTGGTGGCAAATCCAGCTGTTTGAAGAGGACGGCACGACCGCCTCGTATACGGCTGAAGTGTTGTTTGACACCAACAAATCCTCAATTCGCCGCTACCGGGAACAAATTGGGGATAACGATCCACAGGAAAAGCCGGTAACTGAAAACTGGTACTCACAGCCGAATCGCCTTACCCAAGAATCGATTGAAGGAGCTATCGAGGAGCGAGACGTTCAAATCGAGGTCCCCGACGGCACCTACTCAGCTGATCTGGTTAATTTTGGAGTATCTCCCGGGGTCAACTTAAAAATATGGAGAGTTCTGGATGTGCCCGGGGGTACGGTCCAATATTCCACCGAACAGGAAGATGAAATGGTATACAAAAGCCAGCTGGTTGACTACGGCACCGATGCCGATACAATCCTGGGCTCATATTAAACACATACTTCCGAATCCCACGCTGCCGAAGTAGCAGATGCTGTAAGAAATATTTCTTCAACCATAAAAAGCCTCAGCAGGTAAGCTGAGGCTTTTTTTATACAAATTTAAATCTGCCGAAGAATTTTAATACCGGTAATGATCCGGCTTGTATGGTCCCTCTTTGGGAACCCCGATATATTCAGCCTGCTCTTCGGTAAGTTCTTCCAGGTCGACCCCAATCTTCTCCAGATGGAGTCGCGCCACTTTCTCATCCAGGTCTTTGGGCAGTACGTGAACATCCAGCTCAAAGTCATCCGGGCGGTTCCAGAGGGCGATCTGTGCGAGCGTCTGGTTAGTAAAACTGTTGGACATCACGAACGAGGGATGACCCGTGGCGTTCCCCAGGTTCATCAGGCGCCCCTCCGACAGCAGGATCACTTCCTTGCCGTCCTCCATTTTGAACAGGTCCACCTGCGGCTTGATATTATCCCGTTCCGCATTCGCTTTCAGCCACGCCACGTCGATCTCGTTGTCAAAGTGACCGATGTTGCCCACGATCGTCTTGTCTTTCATCGCCTTGAAGTGGCGCTCGGTGATGATATCCTTGTTGCCGGTGGCCGTAACCACGATATCCGCCTCTTTGACCGCATCGTCCATCTTCTTCACCTCATAACCTTCCATGGCAGCCTGCAGGGCACAAATCGGGTCAATTTCGGTGACAATAACCCGTGCACCGGCCCCGCGCAGCGAAGCGGCTGATCCTTTGCCTACATCGCCATAGCCGGCCACAACAGCAACCTTGCCGGCAAACATGATGTCGGTAGCCCTTCGGATCGCGTCCACGCAGGATTCCCTGCAGCCGTACTTGTTATCAAACTTGGACTTGGTAACCGAGTCGTTCACGTTGATCGCCGGGGCCCCAAGCTCCCCCTTTTTCGCCATCTGGTACAGCCGGTTTACCCCGGTCGTGGTCTCTTCGGAAATACCCCGTATGTCATCCAGCAGTTCGGGATGCTCTTCGTGGACAACCTTGGTCAGGTCACCCCCGTCATCCAGGATCATATTCAACGGTTTTCCATCTTCAAAATAGAGAGTCTGCTCGATGCACCACCAGTACTCCTCTTCGGTCTCTCCTTTCCAGGCATAGACCGGGACGCCTGTCTTGGCGATGGCGGCTGCCGCCTCATCCTGGGTAGAAAAGATATTGCATGAGGACCACTGCACTTCCGCCCCCAGTTCGACGAGCGTTTCTATCAACACCGCCGTCTGAACCGTCATATGCAGACAACCGGCAATACGGGCGCCCTTCAACGGCTGCTCATCGCGGTACTCCTCGCGAAGGGACATCAGTCCCGGCATCTCCGCTTCGGCCAGGCGGATCTCCTTGCGACCCCACTCGGCCAGACCGATATCCTTCACCTTGTATGGTAGTTTTTCTTCAACTTGTTGTGCCATAAAATTACCTGAATTTAGAATTTAATATTGCTGACTAAAGATAGCTGTTAATAGATCCCCAATCAAAAGAAGCACCGGGGTCGGACCTGTTCCCGCGCTCCCGGGATTGTCAAAAAAATATTTTCAGCTGTGGTCCTCTATGATCTCTTTTGTGTGCTTATAATCGCCCTCTGGCCCCCTGCTACCCATCGAGGACTCAATAAAATTGCCTTCGGCATCCACAAATACCTTAAAGGGAATACCCTGCACCTGCAATTTTTGATGCAGCTTGTTCTCATCGTAGAGATACACAAAATCATACTCCTGTTTTTCAGCAAATTGCCGGGCATCTTCAACTGTGTTTGTAAACCCGGGCGTTACCGCCAAGACCACAAATTTGTCGGGGTACTCCTCCACCAGCTTCTGCATGGTGGGAAAGCTATCGAGGCACGGCTTGCACCATGTCTCCCAAAAATCAATCAGGATGACCTTGCCCTCAAACTCGGAGAGCTCCACGGTATTGCCCTCCAGGTCAGTAAATGCGGCCTGCTCTACCGCGCGCGCCTCCGAAGCGTTACTTTGTGTGGATGACTCATTTTGCGTATCCGCCGCCTCCCGCTTTTCACTGCCACAAGAGAACACAAAAAGCAGGGTAAATACCAGTAGAACCGTAGATTTCATATCGAATCAGAATATTCCATTAATATTAAGTGCTACAACCGTTTAGTGAATATAATATTTCACCAGAGACCGTAATTTATCATTTTTTGAAGAAGCTGTTGTAATTTTATTTGTGATTATAGACTCAGCTTTTTGTAATTTCAGTTCATTTTGAATGCGACCAATCATGAGATTCCAGACCCATGAAATATGACTTCATCATTGTAGGCGCCGGCATCGTTGGACTTTCCACCGCCTACAAACTTTCTGAGAAATACCCCGATATGAATATTTTAATCCTTGATAAAGAGGATCGGGTGGCAGCCCACCAGACAGGACATAATTCCGGCGTCATTCATTCCGGCATCTACTACAAACCGAACAGCTACCGCGCCAAAAACTGCGTAAACGGGCGGCATCAGCTGGTGGATTTTTGCGAAAAGCACGAGGTGGCCTATGAAATCTGCGGGAAAGTGATTGTTGCCACTGAAGAGAAGGATATTCCCCGTCTGGAAAAGATCTATGAAACCGGGCAGATCAACGAAATTGAAGGAATTGAAATGATCGGGCCCGAACGGCTGGCCGAAATTGAACCATATGCCGAAGGGGTAAAAGCGATTCACGTTCCCTGTGCCGGGATTGTTGATTTCGTCGGTGTTTGCGAAAAGCAAAAAAGTCTTATTGAAGAGAAGGGAAATGAGGTTAAATTCAACCAGGAAGTCCAAAATATCCGTCATCACAACGGGTCGGTCATTGCAGAAACCGAAACCGATCATTTTGAGGGGTCGTGGCTGATTAACTGTGCCGGCCTCTACAGCGATCACGTGGCGGAATCTGCCGGCGTTCGATCCGAAATTCAGATTGTACCATTCCGGGGCGAATATTACGAGCTGAAACCGGAAGCCGAGCACCTGGTCAAGGGACTCATTTACCCGATGCCAAACCCGGAGTTCCCGTTCCTGGGGGTCCATTTTACCAAGATGGTGCTGGGTGGGGTGGAATGCGGGCCCAACGCGGTGTTTGCCTTCAAGCGAGAAGGGTATGAGAAACTCTCTTTCAACCTGAACGAAACCATTGAAACGATCAACTTTTCCGGGTTTTGGAACCTGGCCCGGCAGCACTGGCGCATGGGACTGGATGAGTATTACCGCTCGTTCTCCAAAAAAGCTTTTGTGGAAGGGCTTCAAAAGCTGGTTCCCGCCATACGTGCAGATGATCTGACAACCTCCCCTTCCGGGGTGCGGGCCATGGCGCTGAAACCCAACGGTGAGATCCTGGATGATTTTCATTTTGAGACCACGGACAATGAGATCCATATCCTCAACGCGCCCAGTCCCGCTGCTACTGCAGGCCTGGCCATCGGGGATGAAGTCGTCAAGCGGGCAGAACAAAATTTTGAATTTTGAGCCATGAAACAGGCTATTTCATGTATTACGGAACTTTTACCCAACCGTTGCTTGTACAAACATGCAATATAATCGGCCCCTACGATACGTTAATCGGAAGATCCCGTTATTCTGTCTTTCAGTGACAGTTGCTCTCATAAAAGTCCGGCACAGCTGGATGGTGCAGTCGTACTACCGCATTGACGTACCCTCCCCTTCCTTCAGCCTGTAAAACCTGGGATTTGGAATCTAACTGGACCTTTCTCAAAAAATTTTAGAAACACTTCCCAAACAGAGGTATTCCTTTTTGGAACAAAACTGCATTTGCCGACTCCTCTGAATTTATTACGTTAGAACTGTCCTGATCAAAAAAACAGACGCATATGCCAGAATCGATCCAGATAAAGACCGACTCCCAAACTCGACGTCTCTACGCGAACGATGCCTCCATGTATGAAGAAATCCCCAAAGGTGTTGCCTTTCCCAGATCTCTCAGGGAGATCCAGCAGCTGGTATTGCAGGCCAACAAGCAGGAGTTCAGTATTACGCCCCGCAGTGCCGGCACAAGCCTGGCCGGGCAGACCACGGGGGATGGCGTTATTATGGATGTCTCCCGGCATATGACACAAATCCTGGATTTGGATCCTCAAAATAGAATGGCCCACGTTCAACCGGGCGTGATCCGGGATACCCTGAACCGGGAGGCGGGGAAACATCAACTGCTGTTTGGTCCTGATACGGCTACCACAAATCGATGTATGCTGGGAGGAATGATCGGCAACAATTCGTGTGGCTCGTTTTCCATAAAATACGGCACTACCCGGGAGCATGTCCTGGAGATCGAAGCGGTTCTGAGTGATGGAACCCGTGCCGTCTTTAAGCCTTTATCGCCGGAAGAGCTCGAGGAGAAAAAGCAGCTTGAGAATCTTGAAGGTCATATTTACCGGGGGGTTCTACAGCTTATTGAAGAACACCGGGAGCAGATCCTGCAGGCATATCCCCATCCCGATATTATCCGGCGGAATACCGGATACGCGCTGGACAAACTCTGCACGATGCAGCCATTTGATCCGAATGGGCGTCCCTTTAACATGGCGGAATTGCTTTGCGGAAGCGAGGGAACGCTGGCCATAACCGCATCGGCGAAGATAAACCTTGTGCCACTTGATCCCTGCCGGTTGGTGCTGGTGCCCCATTTTAGCTCCATACGGGAGGCGATGGAGGCCACGGTTGAGATTGTCAAACATGATCCCGCTGCCGTGGAGCTGGTCGACAACATTATACTGGACGCCACAAAGGGAAACATTGAGCAGCGAAAGAATCGTTTTTTCCTGGATGGGGAGCCGCACTGCATACTGATCGTACAGCTCGAGGGCCAACGGATGGAGGAGCTGCTGCAGAGAAGTTCTGAGCTTAAAGAGGCTTTGCAGAAAAAAAGCTACGGATACTCCACCCCCATCCTTACAGAACCGGACGAAGTAACCCGGGTGTGGGAGCTTCGCAAAGCCGGTCTCGGGCTCCTTATGGGTCTGGGAGCCGATGCCCCATCTCCCTCCTTTTGTGAGGATACCGCTGTACGAGTACAAGATCTCCCCGACTATGTGGATGACTTCCAGGCACTGCTCGACAAATACGACACCAACTGCGTGTTTTACGCTCACGCCTCGGTGGGTGAACTTCACCTGCGACCCGTTATTGACATACACACCCCCGAAGGAGTCGAAAAAATGAAAGCAATGGCGGAAGAAATCGCAGAACTGGTGCATAGCTACAACGGGTCGCTCTCCGGTGAGCACGGGGACGGACGGGCCCGGGCACCCTACATTCCCAAGGTACTGGGCCGGGAGATGATACCACTGCTTCACAAAGTAAAAGAGATGTTCGATCCAAACTATATCCTGAATCCGGGGAAAATTGTACGTGCCCTCCCGATTGATGAAGACCTTCGCTTTTCTGCCTCAGGTTACCGGAAAACCGATATCGATACCCAGTTCAAGTGGCGCAACGAGGGCAGCTTCGGGGACGCTCTGGAACTGTGTAATGGAGCCGGCGTCTGCCGGAAACTGGCGGAAAGCGGCGGTACGATGTGTCCCTCATACATGGCTACCAGGGAAGAAAAAGACAGTACCCGCGGCCGCGCCAATCTTTTTCGCCAGCTTTTTTCTGGCAAACAAGCTGATGCGTTTAATTCAGAAGAGCTCAGGGATGCCCTCGACCTCTGTCTCAGTTGTAAGGCATGCAAGAGTGAATGTCCCGCCAATGTTGATATGGCCCGCATGAAAGCGGAGTTCATGCAAGGCTGGCATGAGCAGCACGGCCTCACTCTTTCAGAACGATTTTTTGGACACACCGGCAAACTGTACCCCCTGGCCTCTCTCTTGCCAGAACTAACCAACTGGTTTATCAAAAGCAATCCCGGCAAAGAGCTGCTTAAACAGTTCATCGGAATTCATCCCAACAGGAACCTGCCCGCATTCGCTTCCCAAACTTTTCGTAGCTGGTTCAAAAGCCACCGCTCCATCGCCTCTTCAAAAAAAGTTGTATTGTTAGTCGACCTTTTTACCGATTACCATGAACCTGAAATTGGCAAAGCCGCCGTTTCCCTGCTGGAACAGCTCGGGTATGAAGTAATGGTACCCGGGATTAAGGAACTGGGACGCACCTATCTATCCAAGGGAATGGTGAAGGAGGTTAAACAAATGGTTAACTCCAATATACCTCCCTTGTTTAACTACGTGGACAGGGGGCTTCCTATTGTCGGACTGGAACCGTCAGAGATCCTGACACTCCGTGATGAGTACCCCGATTTGTGTGACAACGAACAGCTAGATAAGGCCAAAGCCGTTGCAGATCACACTTACCAGTTCGAGGAGTTTATTAACCAACTGGATAATACCTCGATCCTTCGATCCGCGTCCGGCACAAAAGTTTATGTGCACGGTCACTGCCACGCGAAATCACTGGTGGGCATGGAACCAACCATGAGGCTGCTGAAGAAAGCGGGGTTCGAGCCAGTAGACTTGCAAACGGGATGCTGCGGCATGGCCGGCAGCTTTGGATACGAGCATGACCACTACGAGGTATCCATGGAGATCGGAGAACTGGTGCTTTTCCCGGCATTACGGGATCTTCCGGATGACGCGCTGGTTTGTGCCCCCGGATTTTCTTGCCGGCACCAGGTCAGGGACGGGACAGGAAGGAAAGCGTATCATCCGGCGGAATTGCTGGCCCAAAACAACCCCGCGCTTGAAGTGGGTTCACCCGCCATCTGATGGATGATATTTCCACTTACCTGGTTACAAACGGGGCAGTAATTTTCACCCCGTAATCCCCAAGGAGAAACGCTGTTAACCGGTATAACCCCTTTTCGAGCTGAATATCATCTGTATCAAAGTGCTCAAGGGAGATCGTGTACCTGGCGCTTTTACCCGGCTCTATTACCAACTTGGTTAGTGCGGCCGTACACATCACCCTCTCTGTACTGTCGAAGACTCTCTGGCCTCTGGTGCTGATGAAATATCCAACCTGGCAGCCGGAGGAAAACCTATAGCGTAGCGTATCATCCGTGATATTCTCAAGAACAAATTCTGCTTCAATATCCTCCGGTTCTGATATTTCCCGGTTTTGAAAATCCAGCTCTATCCTCAGCGAGTCGGTATGCTTGACCGAATGGAACAGATCTTCCTGATCTATTCCCGACAGTAATGAGGCATTATCACAAGAGAATATGACCAGAAGTGCCGGTACAAGGTATAGAAGTCGTTTCATGTTGCAATTGTTTGCTTTCTCCATTCCTCTTATGCGCGTAATTAATACACGCTGCAGGTGGTAATAACTAGTGTCACATCAATTCGGCCTGTTCCTGACATAACGCGGATACCACCGATCAGGCTGACCTACGCATACCGCTTGGAAAGATACTGTTAGAACTACTTATTCTGTGTGATCTGCAGCATCAATATTACCTGCGATCCTGTAAGGCTGAATGTTCATCGTTGACATGTGACATGAGACTGGCAGACTCCTGCATTCCCTAAAACAGGCCAAGCTGCCCGAAGGGGGCGGAATTATCCTCCGGTTGTTCCAGTACGGATTCCGTTTTTCCAGTTACTTCTTTCAGGACTTCCGGTATTTCGGCAATAAACCGGGACTCCTCCATTGGGCGGATCTCCCCATACCGGCTCCGTTCCCTCGAGCAGGTGATCTGCAGCTCCTCTTCGGCCCGTGTCATGGCAACATAAAAGAGACGACGCTCCTCCTCCATGTCCGTACCTTCCCGAAGGAGCGGGGTAATTTCTTCTTCTGCCGCGGCGATAAACACGACCGGAAACTCCAACCCCTTGGCGGCGTGAAACGTCAACAGATGGACCCCCTCCGTTTTAAGGCGTCCCGCATCGGTATACGGATTCAGCTGCATCTGATGCAGGAATTGTTCAATATTTCCGCCAGATTGCCCGGCCAGTTCCAGAAGTGTTTCTTTTTTCAGAAGCTGCGTCTCACTTAGCAGTTCATCCGGCAAAAAATGTGATGAAATAAGCTCAACCACCCGCTTCAGTCTTTTACCTCCCATTTCCATTTCGTCAGATACCTGCTCCAGCAGCCTCCGAAGCTCTTTCAGATCGCCCTGAAGCGGAGCTCCAATTTTTTCCGACAGCTGCTTCCCAAACAAGGAATCGGACCTGTTCTTGACCCGGCTTAACAGTGACGTTACCTGAGCGTCGCTCCATCCATAGGCCTCCGAAAGCAGATCACTGAGAGCCATGCTGTTCCCGGGATCAAGGTGTAACTGCAGCAGATTCGATATTACCGTAAACGGGGGCTCCGCCAAAAATGACGTTCCGTCCCCGTAACTGACGGGAATGCCTGCTTCCAGGAATGATTTGAAAAGCGCATCTCCGACCACGTTGGTGCGGAAAAGTACCGCGATGTCTCCAAGTCCATATGAGTGCTCGCTGTCGGTATGTGTTCCGGAAGCCAGGCTGTCAATACCACCGATATAGCGTTCAATTTGATCAAGGATATAGTCGGCCTCTTCAAATGGATTTCGCGCGCGATGAATAGTAACCAGACTTCCCTCCTTTTTGACGGCATTTACTCTGGTACTGCCGCTTCCTTTATTGTTGCGTATCAGCGATCCCGCCGCCTGTACAATCGCACCGGTAGATCGATAGTTGCGGTTCAGCGAGATTTTCCGTGCTTTAAACTCGCGCCCAAACTCAAAAAAGAGCCCGGGGTCGGACCCCCTGAAACCGTAAATCGACTGGCGTGGATCCCCGATGGCCAGGATACTTTGGTCATCGCCTCCGGCCAGCAATTTCACCAGGGAGTACTGTATTGGGTTTATATCCTGAAATTCATCGACAGCGACCGCCCCGAACCTGTGCTGCAGTTTTTCTTGCAGACTCACATCCTCAACAAGAATACCAACCAGTCGGTTAATAAAATTTGAGAGGTCAGCTGCGCCCTGCTCTGCCAGGTAATCCAGATACCGCTGCCGGTAACTCCGAAACTTTCCTGGCAGCTCCTTCCCAAGCTCAAAGTGGTCCACGAGTTGATCTTCAACCGTCGCTCTCTCTTCGGGACGCAGCTTCGGAAAAAGAAAACGGAAGGCCATTCTCCGAGCTGTACGGTCATAAATTGTGTTTAGACCGGGATTCAGCTCGCGCAGCAGTTTCCATGCCACGCCGTGAAACGTTCCGATCGTCATCGCCTCGGCCCGGTCTCCCAACCGACCAGTTAATCGCTGTTGCAGCTCCTCGGCGGATTTATTTGTAAATGTAACGGACAGTATCTCTCCCGGGGTCCATTTGCCCGACTCTACCTGCCGGACAATCCATTCCACCAGCGTGTGAGTTTTCCCGGTCCCGGGACCGGCCTCCACCAGCGTCGCCCCCTCAACCGATTGTTTAACTTTTTCCTGCCGGGCATTCAGCGAAAATTGAGAGGCCGTTTCCTTGTCTTCCTGTACATCCAACGGTTGGACGGGCTCAGCTACATTAGCAGCTGTTTCTTCCTTCCTGTATTCTCCCATATTAAAGAATCCAAGCTGACCCCGAATTCTTTCAATTTCTCCCTCTTCAAATACCTTGACAACCCCGTAGACACCATCATATCCCGCCTTTGGGGTCACCTCATTGTTACGAATCCGGCTTATGGCCTCTGCCAGTACCGGTCCGCTGTTCTTACGGATTTCATCTGTAGGTACCTCGTGCAGCAAGCTGAACTCATTTCCATACTTTGAGATCACGTCGCGGTATTTCCTGCGAACGGTTTTTGTTTTGGGCCCCACTCCCTCAATTTCACCCAGTACCTCCGGAATCGGGATGATATACTTATATCCCGCAGCATTCTCTGGCTTTCGGGAGTCTCCCCGATCAGCAAGATCAACAACCCGGTGCAATACACCCACCGTCAACGGCTTGCCGCATTCGGGACATTTTTTTTGATATCTCTTCGTCACTTCAGGAGGTAGGGCGATATTGCATTTTCGATGGCCGTCGTGGTGGTACTTTCCTTCTTCAGGATAAAATTCATAAGTCCCCAGGAACCCGTCCCCTGTTTTGAAGGAGTCAAACAGCTCATCATAACTTAATCCGGTGTCAATGATATTGGCTTCGCGACCCAGTTTGGAGGGAGAATGGGCGTCGGAGTTTGATATAAGCGTATACTGGTCGAGTGCACTCAGCCTCCAGTTCATTGCCGGATCGGAAGAGAGACCGGTCTCGACTGCAAAAATATGGGGTGTCAAATCGCGAAAACAGGCCTCCATACTATCGTACCCCGCCTTGGAACCGAGTGTGGAAAACCAGGGCGTCCATATGTGGGCCGGCACCAAGTGGGCGCGCCCAGACGTTTCGAGCACGATTTCGAGCAGGTCACGCGAGGGAAGTCCCAGGATCGGGCGCCCATCTGCCTCCAGGTTTCCGATGGAAGAGAGCCTGTGATTGATCCTGGCTACGGTCTCAAGATCCGGGGCATACACGAGGTTGTGGTTTTTTCGGACCCGGTCACCATATTTATAAATGGAACTGATCTCCGTGGACAGGCAGAACCGAACGTCAATATCCCGCGTCACAGTGCCGGGAATCGCCTCTTCGCGGGGTGGGTCTTTCAACACGTACAGGCCGTTTCCGTCGGGACGTAACTTCTCTTTCAACTCGACGAACCACGCGGGATGGGTAAAGTCGCCGGTTCCAACAACATTGATGCCCTTAATTTTCGCCCACTGGTAAAGCGACTCGAGATTAAGATCCTTGCTCGTGGCCCGGGAGTAGTGGGAATGGACGTGCAGATCGGCAATGTACGGCATGCTTCAGCGGTTGCTTTGAAATCAGCTCACGATGAAGATGGAGAATGTCTCATTTAAACACAAGCCCATAACAGAAACACATCGTTATCCAGATGGCTCATTGAATTTTACCCTGCATGCTGTCAATCCACCCGGTAAACCAGCTCCCATATCTGGCTGTTGACGAGTCTTCGCGTGTCAAAAATGGTATCAAACAGTTCCGGTATGTCAGTACCGGGCAGGGCGTTCTTGATTACATCCTCGGTGAATCCATACTCCACATCCTCCAGCTCATCAAAAAAATTGCCCGTGGCGAAGTTGTACCCGTAATTTTGTCCACCTGGCGTTATCAGGGAATAGAGCTCCCATCCCACCATCCGGTCTGTGGCCTTTCGCTCCTGGTGGATCGGCTTGGCGACCTCATCCTCAAGCATCTGGTAGTCATAATCTTTCCCGGGGGCCACAAGCATGTAATCAACCATCATATATTTAGCAGAATGGGGAGAAGCCGCATCTTCTGCAATTTTGTTGATCGCCTTCCAGAATTCGGTGTACATGACCGTCCGGAGCTCATTAGCTTTTGCCATCATATTATTGATCTGGTCCCTGGACCTCTGGTCCATCATCAGGATATCACGGGGACTTAACGATTCAAAAACATTCAATCCTGCCGCCGATGTGATTGCAACAAAATTATACTTGCCGCCATCTCCACCGGGAGTAAAGACCCTGTAAAGACTCCAGCTATCAATCTTTCCCTCTTCAACCTGCTGCTGGTAAAGCGGTTTCCACATGGAGTTCATGTACTCCACATATGCCTGAACCTGTCCCGGGGCAACCTTCACGTAGTCGAATCTCAGATAATTCGCCTCTTCTGACTGTCCAAAGCCCGCAGATGTGAAAAGAATAATGAACAAAAACATCCCTGTACCTGATAGCTTCTTCATAACTTCCCCTTTTTTTCTGAAGATTGTATTTATAAAGTAATGCAAATAACTCGAAAAATGATAATTCTTGTGTTAATTAAGGAGAATATTTTTTATTCATGAAACGAACACCCGTAAACTCAGGAATCTGCCAGGGATTCAGAACCGGAGTACATTTAACACTTCGGATTTCACTTGAATAATTATCGGAGGACTTTTCCAGTCAACTTTTTGCAACATCATCTATACATTTGGATCCCCAGTGCACGAGTATATCCGAATGGGAAAGACAAAGCCGGGAAACCGGATACATTGCGTGATCCGCATACTTTTTATGAAGAGCCTTTAAACAGATGAAAAACAGCCAACAGCAGCGACTTTTCAATCATTACAATCCACTGGAAGATCGGGTGGGCACCGATTTCTTTGAAGCGCTTCCATCGGAACCCGGAGTTTACAAAATGTTCGGGCGCAGTGGCCTGCTTTTGTATGTTGGCAAGGCCAAAAATCTGAGAGCCCGGCTCTTCAGCTACCGCCGGGGCAAAATGGGAGCGACCTCCCGGAAGACCATCCGTCTTATTCGCATGGTGCACAACATAACGTACGAGCTTTGCAAGAATGAAAAAGAGGCGCTGCTGCTGGAGAACAAATTGATCAGGCAGGAACAGCCGGAATTCAATCATGCAAAAAAATCACCCGAAACATACTACTTTATCCACCTTCGCAAAGAAGAAAAAGCGCTGGTTTTCAGGCTCAATATGCAGCAGCGAATCGAGGAGAAGGAGTGGAAAACGTATGGGGCCTTCAAGGGACATGTGGTCGTCCGCAAAGCCCTGGGCGCCCTGCTCCGGCTGGTCTACCTGGCGGAACATCGCGTCGACTCGATCCACCATTTACCCCGGGTGTTGCTTAAAAACCTGACGCCCATGAATTACAGACTGCCTGTGCCTGATAAAAAGCTGTTGGACGTCCAGCTTATTGGCCGTCTTTTTACCGGAGAATCAAGCCTCTTTTTTGACGTTATATTGGAACAATTCCGGCGAGAACACCTTATGGAGCAGTATATTGGCAAACTGATCCTCGAAGATTTGGAATCGCTCAATCGATTTTATACAACCTGCTGCCGGCGCAACCGGCAAATTGTGACTCAGCTGGAGCTCGACAGTCATATCATACCCCAGCAAAAGCTTGATGACTACCTGATAGAGGTGGCCCTGGATTGAATGACGCTGATCTTTTGATGTGGCTGCTCAGGGTTGGCTTGTAGCGTCCACCTTTTCAGGAGACTCATCCCGCCACTCGACGAGCTGCTCCAGGATCTGCAATCGAACCTGGCGGGTTAACGCCTCCACATTCTCTGAGGTTAGCCCTTCGACGGGTACCGGCTCCAATACCTTCAGGCGGATCGACGGGGCTGGGCCAAACTTCCAGCTATTTTTGGGGAGACACTGCTGCGTACCGTCGATTACGAGAGGCAGAACGGGGACCTGCTCGCGTATAGCAAGGTGAAACGCTCCGTTGGTAAATCGCCCCAACCTGCCCGAACGCGACCGGGTTCCTTCCGGGAAAAACATCACCGAGCAGTCGTTGCGCAGGTAGTGGACCGCCTGTTTGAGCGTGGATATCTGGCTGCGCGGATCGCGCCGGTTTACCGGGATATCGCCGGCCATCTTCATCATCCATCCGGAGAACGGCACCTCAAAAAGCTCTTTTTTGGCAATCCATTTCATCTCCCAAGGCAGGTTGGAGATCAACGGGATATCCGCATTGGA
Source organism: Halalkalibaculum sp. DA384 (assembly GCF_043951955.1). Classification (NCBI taxonomy): domain Bacteria; kingdom Pseudomonadati; phylum Balneolota; class Balneolia; order Balneolales; family Balneolaceae; genus Halalkalibaculum; species Halalkalibaculum sp. DA384. Next base: position 172,027 of record NZ_JBINJE010000003.1, read on the forward strand.
AAGGTGATTGCTGACGATTACAAACGGGGTTCGGTCATCCACCGATGTGATCCCGGCAATACGGATTTTCCACTCCGGATTCACTTTGGTAATCCACTTCCCCAGCTTCCGAAACATCCGGCCTGTTCGGTAGCGGGCGGGATCGCTGTCAAACAGGTAGACCAGTCCCACCACCGGGAGCCAGCAAAGAATCAGCAGCAGAACCGCCAACCATATAACAATCGATTTTATGGAGGACCACATAAGAAATGGAAGTACTGTAAAATTTTAAGCAATGTAAACAGCTCAACGCTAAAAAGAGGCGAGTATTGACTGAAACATCTATTGTTCAAATGCGGGCTACCGGCTTGACCAATCTCATTTTATTAGATGCCACTGGCAGCAGCTCAACGCCCAACGCACGTAATCGCGGGTGGGCCGGGACGCGGGCCTTGCTTCCATTTCGAAATAGAAGGTCCAAATCAAGGAATAGATGAGCAGAAAAAAATAAAGCGCCGCACCTGGTTCTGATGCGACGCTTCCATAAATGGCTTCTGCTGGTTGTAAGGTCAATCCATCAAAGCAGTATAAAAGAGATTCCGAGAGAAAATACCTGCAACACCTGGATCTCATCAGAAAAATCCTCATCATAAGCCAGGTCTACCCTCAATGAAGTGTTGATGAGGTCATTCACTTTGCCCGTCAACTGGCTGGAGAAGTAAATATCGGTGCTCGATAACGCTTCATTAACATTGGTGAATGTCTCTACGCTGGAACTCAGCTGAAAATCAGGCAACACAGCCTGTTCATATCCAATCCCCAGTGTGACACCCCCTTCATTCCTGAGGGTCTCCCCTTCGTCCAGTCCATACAGTGTTTCCAGGTCATCATCCGTTACGATGGTCTGTTTCAGTCCCAGTCCTGCTTCCACACTCAAATAGTCGGACGGGATATAGGCCACACCGGCACCCTGCGAGAAGTAGGCTGGGGCCATAAACCTGGAGATCAACACGTCCGTTTCATTCGGTCCTGCGCCATATTCAAACCCTTTGTCAAACTGTGTCCGGAAGTTGATGTTTCCATAGGCTGAATAGCTGCTGTTCTCGCGGGCCAGTTCATACGTAAACCGATTCCGTATAGATAGCCGGTCATCTGTTTTTCGCGTGCCCTGGTCCTCAATTTTGGATTTCCCGTACCGGGTTCCCAACAGAAATCCATAGCCAAACCTGTCTTTCCTGTGCTTCAGGGTAAAAGTAGAATTACCGGTCACGCTGATATTGTTAACACCGCCTTGCGACCAGTTGGAGTAGGAAGCCTGGGATCCGTTGAGCCCGGCAACCCAGCTTTGGCTCCATCCCGCCAGCGTGTCACTGATCATAATAGTTTCCTGCGCAGCTAAAGGGGCCGCTGAAAATAGTACAAATGCAAATAGTGGTAATAATATTTTCTTCATCTTTTGATTCGGTTTATTTAACGTTGTATTTCTCTCAATTCGGTCAATAACAGGATACAACAAATCTTGCGAATTCACATTCCCAAAATAATTTGCTGATATTATACAAAAGAGAATGGAGTGCCAAACGTTCTTATAAACCGGCCATTACAGGTTTCCGGATCCCTTGCGGGGATGAAATGCGATTTTTTGCAAGCAGGCCCAGGCATTCTGCCGCCAATCAAAGGGAAACTCCTCGTTTCCAGGGGATGAAGTCATCCTGGTTCAGCTGCATCGCTTTTGTTTGTATGTTACCGCTGGCCAAATCGATGATATAATCCAGGATTTCCGCCCCCATCTCTTCAATCGTTTTCTCCCCCTTGATGACCGGCCCAGTATCAATATCGATGATGTCAGGCATTTTCTCAGCCAGCGCGCTGTTCGAAGAAACTTTGACGACCGGGGCGACGGGGTTGCCCGTAGGTGTTCCGAGTCCCGTGGTAAAGAGGATGATATTTGCCCCCGAACCCGCCATTGCCGTGGTGCTTTCCACATCATTGCCCGGCGTGCAGAGGAGGTTCAGGCCCGGTTCCCGCACATACTCGGTGTAATCGAGGACCGCTTTGATCGGGGAAGTGCCCCCCTTCTTTGCCGCGCCGGCCGATTTCATGGCGTCGGTAATCAGGCCGTCCTTGATGTTTCCGGGGGAAGGGTTCATGTCGAACCCGGAACCGGACGCCTCCGCCGCATCCGAGTAGTTCTGCATGAGGGTGACAAACTTCTCAACCATCTCCCTACTGGTGGTGCGATCTATCAGCTCCTGCTCCACTCCGCAAAGTTCCGGAAATTCCGACAAGATAACCGAGCCTCCCAGTGCCGTTATGAAATCGCCGGCCTGTCCCACGGACGGGTTGGCCGATATACCTGAAAAGCCGTCGGAGCCCCCGCACTCCATCCCCACGGTGAGCTTGCTGAGCGGCGCTGGTTTCCGCTCGTTTTTGTTTGCCTCGGTCAGTCCCAAAAATGTTTGACGAATAGCGGAGGTGAGCATCTCATACTCCGTTCCGCTTTGCTGCTGTTCATAAATATACAGCGGCTTCTGCAGGTCGGGAGTCAGATCCCTGATCTTCTCAAGCAGGATCTCAATCTGTGCATTTTGACAGCCAAGGCTCAAGACTGTTGCTCCCGCCACGTTGGGATGGTAAATATATCCCGCCAGCAGGCCGCATAGCGCTTCTGAATCCTGCCGAATGCCCCCACATCCCCCTTCGTGGGTTAAAAACTTGATACCATCCACATTTTCAAATAGCGGATCCGCAGTATTGAGTTCACTTTTGGGCGGCGGGTCTGTCATCTCCTGAATCTGGCCGGTTTTTCCCTCCTTATACAGCTGTACCAGCTCCGATACGTATTTCTCATAAATATTGCTGTTGGCGTACCCCAGCTCCTGCATGAACGCATTTTTAATGGTGTTGACATTGCGGTTTTCACAGAACACAAGGGGAACCACCAGCCAGTAGTTGGCCGTCCCGACCTGCCCATCCGGCCGGTGATACCCCATAAACTGCCGGTCTTTCCACCTGCTTACATCGGGGGGATTCCAGGTGCCCCCAGAGGGATCCGTGGAGTACTCGGAGACTTCATGCTTTGTATTCTGAACCGTCAGCAATCCTCCCGCGGGGACATCTTCGGTGACCGTGCCGACCAGCGACCCATACATATAGATCTTGTCACCGGCCTCCAGGTCTTGAAGCGCCAACTTGTGCTTGGCCGGGATGTCGTTCATTACGGTTACTTTTCTGTCGCCTGTCTCGACAACCTGACCGGCTTCCAGGTCGGTGAGGGCTACTAACAGGTTGTCGTCCGGGTGTATTTGCAGTGTATTTTTACTCATGTTGATAGGGGAAATGGTTAATTAATAGAACCGGGGAGGTTAATTATTGAATGAATGAGTGAATGAGTGAATTGTTGGTAGAGGGTTTAAAACAGCTTTTTTATTGACCGGTTTATTCCCTTGTTGTCAATATGTTCAAGGTAGCGGGCCACCTGGTCGGCAAGTCCCGATATTTCCGAGAGATCCTGATCCCAAAAGTCGGTATTCCCAAGTACGGCATTTGCCACCTCTTCATAGTCGCCCTGCATCCACGCATCCTGTATGAATGATACCACCTCTTCTGAATCATTGATAGGCGTGGGCTGATCCTGCCACGAGCCCTTGTAAAATCGAATCAGGGATGCCAGCGCAAACACCAGGCGGAGGGGCAGTTCGCCTTTCTTCCTGCGGTAACTCAACAGAGACGGAAGCACCCGAACCTTGTATTTGGATACGGAGTTAAGCGCAATGGAACTCAGTTCATGTTTAATATATGGATTTCTGAACCGTTCAAGCACATCGCGGGCGAACCCTTCAAGCTCGTGCAACGGCATGTCGAGCGACGGGATAATCTCATGAAAAAGGGCCGCTTCCAGGAAAGCGCTGACCTCGTCATCATCCATCGCCTCCTTAACCGTGCGGGCACCCGCCAGGTAACCGACCGGTACCATGCTGGTATGGATTCCGTTGAGAATGCGAACTTTGCGGGTCCGGTACGCAGAGAGCGAATCCACAAACTGCACGTTCAGTCCCGCTTTTTGGAAAGGGAGTTTTTCCTGGATCCACTCTGGTCCCTCGATGACCCACAAGTGGAAATATTCGCCGGTAACCACCAACTTGTCCTCATACCCGAGGTCCTGCTGTATCTGCTCAATATTGTCACTGGGGAAGCCCGGTACAATCCGATCCACCAGCGTGTTACAGAATGTCATGTAGGTATCCACCCAGTCGCGAAACAGGTAATCTGTATCCCACAAGTCGGCGTACCGGAGTATATATTCCTTTAGCTTTTCGCCATTCTTGTCGATCAGCTCGCACGGCAGCACCACGGGCGCCTTGTTTCGGTCTCCATCAAAATGGTTAAACCGGTGCAGGAGGAACGCCGTGAGCTTGGCGGGAAAACTGTTGGGGATCGTTTCATAACCTGTATCGCTTTCATCAAATGCGATCCCCGCCTCGGTCGTGTTCGAGACAATGAATTCGAGGTCGGGGTTTTCCGCCAGCTTCAAAAATCCCTGGTAATCCTCATACGGATTAATCCCTCCCTGCACCGATGTTATCAATTCCGTACTCGTATGGGGCTTGCCATTTTTAAGTCCCTGCAACTGCACGTGGTATAATCCATCCTGCTCTTCGAGCACATCCACCAGTCCACTGGGTATCGGCTGCACAATGGTGACGGATCCATTAAAGCTGGTCTCCCTGTTTATCTTTTCAATCATCCAGTCAAAGAATGCGCGCAGGAAATTCCCTTCTCCAAATTGAACAATTTTGGGCGTACCGTTGCGAGCCGTGGAAACAGTTTCATTATTGAGTGGTTTAGGCTTCATAGAAAATCTGGTTATGTTGATTGGAGTGTTAATAACAAGGACTTAACCGGTTACTTAATGTAATAAATTTTATTGGACCAAGGGAAATGGAATATTGGGGGATTCTTTTTATCGAAGATACACCCTAAAACAACAAATCCCTGCAAGCCAGTGACCTGCAGGGATTAAAGTACGCACGGGAGGATTCGAACCCCCAACCTCCGCATCCGTAGTGCGGTGCTCTATCCAGTTGAGCTACGTGCGCATTTTTTTCAAAGAAAGAAGGATTCGTAACAATTGGCTGAATTTCGATGACTGCCATTCAAATTCCGGCATATCAATCTGTTTTATCTGCCAATCATCTCACTTCCTCCAAAATAGTTTGCAAAGATAAGCACCTTTGGGAAGGCAGGCAAGATGTTTTTTGATATTTAATCCAGGGATTTTCCAGACTCTGGATGGAATAATCTTGCTTAATAGCCATTTGCCTGTGGTAATCACACGTCTTCGGGAACAATATGATGGTACCCGAAATACAGGACCATTCTTCCGCACCAAAGAAGACGGTACGAGACAGGACGCAAAAAATAATCTGTGCCTCCCTGAGAACTATCATGTCAGTTTAACCAACAACCTACCTAATACACCTGAGTTCAACGTAATTATCGCAACCAGAATGCCTGTTTGCCTTAAAATGACAGTAAAACAGTCTCTCCTTGAGGAGAGTGGTCCAATCGCGGGTTTTGCGAAATGGGTCGGGAGGTGCAGGTCTGACATAGAGAAGAACACCCCTCCCACCTTCGGCGGGGCTCCCCCCAAGGGGGAGATTAAAGGCCTACCCCAAGAAATTAAGAAACAATGTTAAAGCTGGAAGCAATATAGAACTCACGTTAATACAGCGGTTCGGGCTTGCAGTTCTGGCGGAGCGTGGCGAGCACCTGTTGGAAGTCGCCCGGCAGCTCCGAGTCAAAGATAACCGGCTCACCCGAGGTGGGGTGTTCAAATCCAAGCGTCTTTGCGTGCAGGCACTGGCGCTTCAGGTTGGCAAACAGGTTGTTAAACATCTGCCGGCGTGTACCGGTGTTGGCGCCGTAGCGGACCGAGTCGCCCCCGTACTGCCGGTCGCCAAACACCCAGTGCTTTTCATGAGCAAAATGGACACGTATCTGGTGCGTGCGCCCCGTCTCCAGGGTCACTTCAACCAGGCTCAGGTGATCAAAATATTCCAGCACGCGGTAATGGGTCACCGCTCGTTTACCCTGTCCTTCAGGTCGTACCGCCATTCGCTTCCTGTGGTGTGGATCTCGTCCAATATTGCCGGTAATGGTACCCGATTCCTTTTCCGGGATTCCCCAGATGATCGCCCAGTAGGTCCGCTCAATATCCTTTTCTTTAAAATAAGAGCTCAGTACCTCGTGCGTTTTGTCGTTTTTTGCCACAACCAGCAGACCGCTGGTATCTTTGTCCAGGCGGTGAACGATGCCCGGGCGTAGCGTATCCTCATCCTGGCCCGAAAGGCTGTCTACATGCCAGAGCAGACCGTTGACCAGCGTTCCCGTCCAGTTCCCCTTGGCGGGGTGGACCACAGTTCCCGCCCGTTTGTTGACCAACAGCAGGTCTTCATCTTCATATACTATATCCAGCGGCATCTGCTCGGGAATGGCCTCCGGCTCTTTCGGTTTCGGAATCTTCACTTTAATACAGTCGCCGGGCTCCACGTTATAGGACGATTTCTCTGCCTTCTCATTGACCGTAACATATCCCTCTTCAATCGCCTTCTGAACCTTCGTCCTGGAGGTATCATCCAGCAACGAGGCGATATACTTGTCAAGCCGGGTTCCGGATGTAAAATCGTCCGGAACCCGGTACTGATGCTCTGTAAATTCTTTTTTTTCCAAAATTGCGGCCTCCAGTTTTAAAATTAGCGCGGTATCTCTAGCCATATCAGCAATACTGAAAATAAGCTAAACCACTGTCATTCATTAATTTAGCTCATATTTTTTTAGCTATCAGGTAACGCACAAAAAAAATAAAAATTTTCTGTAAGGATCGGGCCCGAAAAGTATCAATAAAGTGACTCTTCATTAAGGGAGAGTTACTTGAGATGTTCGTTCTATAGATATCATTATTAAACTATTCCAACAGAGTTCATAAGGCTTCCGGTTTTCCCTTGATCGGAAGCCTTTTTTCATGGAACTGAATCTGCCTGCAATTGTTATCTCCTTATCCCGGCTGAATGCCGATATCGCCGGTAGCTTGATTATCAGCACCGTGAATGAGACTTTTTTCTGCTCGCTTGTTACATTGTACCGTCATCAAAATAAAAAAGTGTCGCTATGATCAAATCACTGTATGTAAAAGATTTCGCGCTGATCGATGAGCTGGAGGTTGAGCTCGGCAACGGCCTGAATATACTGACCGGCCAAACCGGTGCGGGTAAATCGATCATCGTCGGGGCCCTGAATATGATCCTGGGCGAACGTGCCGACACGGAGCTCCTTCGCCAGGGGGCTGACAAAGCTATTACCGAAGGCATCATCCACGTGGGAGAGATGCCCCCCATCCGGGAGCTGCTTGAGGATAACGCCGTTGAATACGCTCAAGACCTGATACTGCGGCGGGAGATCCGGGAATCGGGCAGCCGGGCATTTATCAATGATACACCGGTCACAATTGCCGTACTCCGCGAGGTGGGCAACTACCTGGTGGACCTCCACGGGCAGCACGATCACCAGCTGTTGCTGAAGGAGGAAAATCACCGGGGGGTCATTGACGGCTTTGATGCAATAGCTCCCCTTCTGAACGCGTACCGGGAGACCTACCACGAGATGGGAAAACTAAAACGAGAACTCCGCAAGCTGCAGCAGCGGGAAGACGAACTGCAGGAAAAAATGGAGCTCTACCGGTTCCAGGACCAGGAGCTGGAAGAGGCCAATCTCGACCCCGATGAAGAGGAGGAGCTGGAGGCAGAGTTGAAACTGCTGGACAATGCAGAGGACCTCGATCAAAAAGCGGCGGCTGTCGTCGAGATGGGGAGTGGAGATGAGGTAAACGTAATGGAGCTGCTGAACAGAATAAAGCTTCACCTGGAGGATATGGCCCGCATTGAGGAAGACTTTGAGACCTATCTTGAAGAGATCTCCACCGCCCGTATCAGCATACAGGAGATGATTAACTTTACCGAACGTTATCGCTCGAGCATCGAATTTAATCCCCAGCGCCTTGACGAACTTCGTAACCGGCTCTCCGAGCTGAATCGGCTGCGCAAAAAATATAATCGCGGCATCCCGGAACTCATTGAATACCACCACCAGATCCGTAAAGAGCTGAGCCTGGCTGAAAATTTTGACCTGGAAATCGAAAAAATGGAGAAGAAGATCTCTGCCAAGGCCGAAGAACTTAGCCAGCGCGCCCGGGCCCTGCATGACAAGCGGAGGCAGATCGGACAAAAACTGAGTGCGGATATCGTGGATGAGCTGCGCCAGATGGGGATACCTGAAGGGCAGTTTCGAGTGCGCGTCGACTGGCTTTTTTCGGATCACGGCTGGATACAGGTGGATGGCCAACCGGTCGAATGCACCGAACATGGCTGTGATGAAGTCAGTCTCTACATTTCAACGAACAAGGGTGAAGAACCCAAACCACTGGCAAAAATCGCCTCGGGCGGGGAGATCAGCCGGGTGATGCTGGCGCTAAAATCGATCCTGGCCAAGGAACAGAGCCTGCCGGTTATGATTTTTGATGAGATCGACAACGGCATCAGCGGCGAAATATCGGAAAAAGTGGGACGCAGCATGCGCCGCCTTTCCCAGCAGTGCCAGATTATCGCGATCACCCACCAGCCGCAGATCGCCAGCCAGGCGCACCATCACTACAAAGTGGAAAAAGCGGAGAAGGACGGGCGAACGGTCTCCCGCATAAATCCATTATCCAATAAGGAACACATACAGGAGGTGGCAAGCCTGATGAGCGGCGAGGATATCACCGATGCCGCCCTAAAAAGTGCCCGAGAGCTCATTGAACGGAACACTTTTAAAAACTAAGGCCCATAAAAGATGATACCGCATCGTGGTTTTCCATACATTATAAAGAGGGTTTTGAAAAACCAGAAGTTTTGCAAAGCACTCTATAAAATTACACGATTATGATTCTTCTTCACCGCCCGGAACAACCTGATCCTCTTTCAGACCAGATTGAACAACGATTGAAAGAGATGGTCATCTCCCACAAAATTCATCGCTATCCCGCCAAAGCGAACCAGGAACTCCCCTACCTGCAGGAAAACGATCATTTGGTAACGGGAAAACAGCAGATCAACCAGTTTCTCCGCGAGCTGGAAACAGAACTACGTGAACAACGGATGGTTTCAGGCGACAGCTGCTATATCGATCCCCAAACCGGGGAGATTTGCTGAGCAGCTTCCTTCATTTTTCTTTGATTACAGCTTCCCTGTTCAATTCACTTTATCCCATCTGGAATACTTAATATCGCAGGAGTTCGTTATATTACATCAGATATACCAGATCAGCTTTAATTATATATGCCGGGGAATGAGGGCGTCGAATTTCCGGTACTTTCACTTAGATACCGCATTCATTATCTTTACAAAATGAATGAATTAATTTCTTTCACCTGGCAACCGGGATCAATAAAACGAATTAGCACGGTTTACCTTTCCAAATAGTTGAAATAGCAAGAATGGATTTTTCAGAGTTTATAGAAAACTATCGAAACAGGCTTAAAACTGTTTTCAGAACGGATGACAATATCAACGAAATAAGCCTGGAGCGGGGCATCCCCTCCAAAACATTGCGGCAGGTTATGGACTGCCAGCCTCTGTCGACCTTTATCCCCGAAGAGTACGGGGGGAGAGGATGCAAAACACACGAAGCTCTTTCCATGCTGGAAGCCAGTTCCTACGAGTCGCTCGCACTTTCGCTGATGATGGGAATCAACGGGGCGCTTTTCCTGCAACCCCTGGCCAATTATGGTAATGAAGAGATTAAGCAGGATATCTTTTCACGCTTCCTGGACGATCAGTGCATGGGCGGTCTCATGATTACCGAACCCGACTACGGCTCCGATGCCCTGCGCATGGAAACCAGTTACATAAAAGATGACAAGACTTCCAGCTACCGGGTGACCGGAACCAAACATTGGGCGGGACTGACGGGACAGGCGGATTACTGGCTGATCACCGCCCGCATGAACAAGAAAAACGGCAGCGGGCTGGGGCGCGACATAGGCTTCTTCATTCATGACACCCGAAACGGCGGTATAGAAGTCGAAGAATACTATAACAACCTCGGTCTGTACATGCTTCCCTACGGTCGTAACAAAATTGATATTACCGTTCCACAGAAATACAAGCTGAATCCCCGTTCCACCGGTATCAAAATGATGCTCGACGTATTGCACCGCAGCCGCCTGCAATTCCCCGGAATGGGCATGGGCTTTTTAAAGCGTCTTCTTGACGAAGCCCACAAACATTGCAAATCCCGACTGGTTGGTGGCAAAAACCTGTTTGAATACGACCAGGTAAAACGCCGCATTGCCCGGCTCCAGATGGCGTTTACGGTCTGTTCTGCCATGTGCACACACACGAGCACCAAAGTGCCACTCAGCTGCGACACCTCAACAATGGATGTTCAGGCCAATACGATCAAGACCGTTACCACCGACCTTATGCAGGAAGCCTCGCAATCGCTGCTTCAGCTGATGGGAGCCAAGGGGTACCGGCTAGATCATATCGCAGGGCGTTCACTGATTGACAGCCGTCCCTTCCAGATCTTTGAGGGATCCAACGATATTCTTTACCAGCAGATTGCCGAATCGGTGTTCAAAAAAATGCGCCGGCTGAAGCTTACCAACATGTTTGATTTCCTCCAAAAATATGAGCTGACCTCCAATGTGGCCGACCGTTTTAACGGGTTGTTCAATTTTAATGTGGATTCCAAGATGGTACAGCACAAAATGGTTGATATGGGGCGCATCCTCAGCCGTGTAATCTCCATGGAGTACACCCTGCGGCTGGAAGATTATGGATTCAATCGAGACCTGATCCAAAACAGCCTTCGTACGCTGGAAGACAAAGTTGAGCAGCTGATGGCTTCGTTCCAGAATGAAGAGACTGCCGAGGTTGTAGACCACTATGAAGAAGACAGTTCCTGGGTCCGTTTTGTAGCTCCCGAGCTACAGTACGACTAATTGTACCCGGCGGGAAATACGAAACCTGTAGTTCGTTGTATGTAACGTAGTGCAGGAACTGCAGATCCATTGAGTGTAGCAGATGCCCCAGGTAAATTTCGGCGTGGGTTGTCTTCAACTTTTATCTGGTAATGAATAATGGACTCTCCCCAATTCCTGCATTTCTTGCCGCGTGTTCACGGGATGGCAAACAGTAGCCCATATTACACTCAAAGAATGTTTTGAAGATATCCCCGCCCCATTTATAAAATGGGAAAAGTAGCCCAGAGCATTCATTTATCATTCCACCAACAATGAGAGTAGAGAAAATATCTAAACCCAATTCATCGCTGAATGCATCCGGTTTAAAATTCGGAGGGAACGCGGGATTCTGGCAGGTCACCTGTTGAATTTTCTTCACATTTTAAGATATTTGATTAACGTTAACAATTTCCCGAGCGGAGGTGGGGAAAATAAACGTGTTTGAGATCCTGGGTCAGCTATATAGCGGAGAGTATTGGATTAGTCGGTTCTTGCTGCAGCGGGCGCTCGGCTTTATTTATCTTATCGCATTTATCAACGCGCTGAATCAGTTCCCCCCGCTCTGCGGGAAACACGGCCTGATGCCTATCGATTCCCATCTCAACCGGATCCCTTTCAAAAAAGCTCCCAGTATTTTTCACTGGAAATACTCAGACGCACTGCTCAGAGGGGTAGCCGGAACCGGCATCGTGCTATCGCTGATCGCCCTGACGGGTCTTTCGGAATCGGGGCCACTGGGGTTTTCCATGCTGATCTGGTTTCTGCTCTGGGTGCTATACCTCTCCATTGTAAATGCGGGGCAAACATTCTACGGTTTTGGCTGGGAATCGATGCTGCTGGAAGCCGGGTTCTTTGCCATCTTCCTGGGCCCAATGCATATGGCTGCTCCGGTCCTGGTAATCTGGCTGGTTCGGTGGATGCTGTTCAGGGTGGAATTTGGAGCTGGTCTCATCAAAATGCGCGGCGACCAGTGCTGGCGCGACCTTACCTGCCTCAACTACCATCACGAAACCCAGCCGCTGCCCAATCCCCTGAGTCGTTATTTCCACCTTATGCCGCAGTGGATCCATAAAACCGAAACGCTGTTCAACCATTTTATACAACTTATTGTAGTTTGGGGCCTGTTCTTTCCTCAACCGATCGCCTCCATTTCCGCGGCCCTTATCATTCTCTCACAAGCCTATCTCATCGTCAGTGGCAACTATTCGTGGCTGAACTGGCTAACCCTGTCGCTGGCTTTCAGTGGATTCAATGACGCTGTGATACAACGGTTCGTAACCATTACGCCTCCCCAAATGGCACCTATTCCCGAACTTTACTGGCCTGTGCTGGTCATTCTGGGCCTAACGGTACTATATTTGAGCTACCGTCCCGTCAAAAACATGCTTTCTCCGAGGCAGGTGATGAATTTCAGTTTTAATCCCCTCCACCTTGTAAATACCTATGGTGCATTCGGCTCTGTAACCAAAACCCGATATGAGATAATACTCGAGGGAACCCGCGACAGCTCGATTGGGCCCGACACCGAATGGAAAGCCTATGAGTTCAAGGGCAAACCCGGATCTCCTTCCCGGCGACCTCCCCAAATATCGCCCTACCACCTGCGGCTTGACTGGCAAATGTGGTTTGCAGCCATGTCTTCGCCCCACCGAAATCCCTGGCTCAGGCAGCTTATCCAAAAGTTACTGCAGGGCGACAGGGCTACAGAAAAACTGCTGAGGGATACTCCCTTCAAGGGTGCATCACCCCGACATATCCGGGCCCGGCTGTTCAAATACAGGTATGCTACAAAAGAGGAACGGAGGCGAGGCGGCACCTGGTGGAAACGGAGTTATGTCAGTGATTACATACGCCCTCTTTCCCGTGCGGACCTTGTTGATCCCTGATACCCGTTGTTCTTCATCTGGATACATTATGCTACGTGCAAAATCGAGAATCCCTGCTTCAAACGATTAGCGCTACAGCAGGTATTCCAGTACCGACGGCCAATCCGGAAAACGCTCAGTTCCGAAATGAATATGTTCCCCATCAAACTTATCCACCCCGTGGGCTTTCCTGTCGTCAATAAGTATATCTCCAAACACCAGGTGCTTGTGATGAGTCAAAATAAGTCGCTTGTGAGCTGATTTGGGAAGATACCGGCGCACCCACAAGTTTTTGGCCGCCCATGCCGTCTCGTTATTCCACGGTGCGGTAGAAAGAATATATGTATCATAAGCGTTTGCCAGCGTGCGGTATGCCGATACAGCTCCCTCCACCGGGGGCAGGTCGTCAAAAAATCCCGGGATATCATCGAAATCATCGCCGTACTCTTCTTTCTGATGTTCACTAACCAACGGGATACCGGCCTCAAAGTCGACCAGCGTTCCATCCATGTCGATATACAGTCGCTGTGCACTCATACTGTTGAAGTATTACAAAAGTTTTGGAAACTGATCTCTTTTAATCCACCAATAATAAACGCAATATACTTTCTGGTATTTTAGGTGTTAGCCTTCGGCTTTTTTGCCATTGCTTTGTATCTTCCGCTGCATTTTGTTCAACCGCTAATCAACGTTGCAGATGGTTACATCCAAACCCCGGTCACCACTTCAACAATTTCTGCTCATAGCCGGGATCCTTTTAATCGGGATCAACCTGCGGCCGGCCCTTTCGGGAGTGGGCCCCTTGATCGGGGCGATTCGTGACAGCACGGGACTTTCCAACACGCTGCTGGGTTTATTAACAACGCTGCCGCTGCTGGCATTTGCTGCCCTCTCTACGCTTACCCCCCTGTTTACCAAGCGGTTCGGTATTGAGGAGACGCTGGCTGGTGCGCTCCTTTTGCTGACCTCAGGAATTCTGCTGCGCGTGCTGGAGTCTCCGCTGGCACTGTTCGGAGGAACGTTGCTGCTGGGCATCGCCATTGCATTTGGCAATGTTTTGCTTCCCTCACTGGTAAAACGCGATTTTCCCCACAAAACGGGTTTAATGACCAGTTTTTACTCCAGCGCCATGGCGTTTGGTGCCATGGTAGCGGCGGGCATCAGCGTTCCACTGGCTTTTGAGGTGGGATTGGGCTGGCGCTGGGCACTGGGGGCCTGGGCCCTTCCCGCAGTCATCGCCCTGCTGGTGTGGCTGCCCCAGACCCGCAATACCACGCTCCCCAAACATTCACGCAGTTTTCTTAAGGCAATGAAAGACCTGGGCGGTTCCAGGCTGGCCTGGCAGGTGGCTCTTTTCATGGGACTTCAGTCGTTTGCTTTTTATGTTGTGCTGGCCTGGCTCCCGGAAATTTTAGTGGATCGGGGACTGACAGCCGAATATGCCGGCTGGATGCTCTCCCTGTCGCAGGGAATGGGAATCCTGGGCAGTCTCATTATTCCCACCTGGGCTGAGCAGATGAGCGACCAGCGCGTTGCCGTCTGGATTGTCGTAATTATGGAGCTTATCAGCCTTGTCGGGCTATTACTTCCCGGCACATTTTGGGTACCGCTGTGGGTGTCCCTTATCGGGATCGCCCTCGGAGGAAGCTTTGGACTGGCCCTCCTCTTTATTGTACTTCGCACCGAAAACTCCGAAACCTCGACAGAGCTCTCCGGCATGTCACAATCCATCGGGTACGCGCTGGCCGCTACCGGTCCCACCCTGTTCGGGGCCCTTCACGATTTTACCGGGGCCTGGCTGGTTCCGCTGGGACTCCTTTTTGCCGTTCTCCTGGTTAAACTTTTTGTGGGACTCGGGGCAGCAAAACCCCAAAAGTGTTAACTCCTGCTTTTCTGTTCCGATTTCCACCAATATTGTTTGGGAAATAAGGCAAGCAACAATAACGATGAAAGGACAAATATATCTTGAGTGGGCAGACTAAAATACAGAAATAAAGATAGTCTCAGCTATAAATGGTACGATAGTACCCCAACACGGTTGCAAAGAGCTCCCTTTTTATATCAGCTTTTTATAGATGCGAACCAGCAGCTCCTGGGATATGCCCAGGAAAAACAGTCCATAAATAAGCGTAAATATCAGCTGCAGGCGAACCACACCGACCCTCTCATACTTCCTGGCGGAGGTTGTCACTTGCTCGGGCAATATTTCAAAATTGTCTAATTTCTTTATTTTCCTCACCATCATATTATCCTCCATGACCAGCAGGTCGGCATCAAATCCTCCGGTACGTGTAAACAGTGTCCGGGTGGTGAACAGGCTCTGGTCCCCAAAGCGGAATGCGTTCAGGTCAAACCGGGTACACCAGGCATAAAAATTCAGGAGAGGGTGATCGCGGTCGAATGCAAGCCGGAAACAACCGGCAGTGGCCCCTCTTTGGCAGGCCGCCGCCACCTGCACGTCAAATTGATGGGGCGGGATGGTATCGGCATGTAAAAAGTACAGGATCTCCGAGGAGGCGTGCCGGGCCCCTTTGTTCATTTGGCGGGCGCGCCCTTTTTCGGCCGTCTGCAGCACCCGCGTAGCCCCCGCCTGGTTTGCCCGGGAAATCGTGCGGTCGGCGCTCCCACCGTCTACCACAATGATCTCTTCCAGGTAGCCGCCGGAACGCTTCTTTACAGCCCGGATTGTCCGACCGATCATATCCTCTTCATTCAGGGTCGGGATAATGACGCTAATTTTCATGGCCGGGAGTTAACAAATCGGTATTTGACCTCTTTCCAGTCATCCAGCGTGTCTACATCGTTGAGTTCCGGGAGTTCGGCAAATGAAAGGTCGAGACTATCAATATCGGCGACTGTGGCGGCATAAACTCCACTGGTGCTCCACTCTTTATCTTCAAAAAGTTCCGGGTAGTAATTGCGCATCCCCAGCAGGTAATACCCGCCGTCGCGAGATGGACCGGCAACGACCTCATTTCCCTCCAGCTCCCGGAAGGCCTGGCGGAGATGGTCGGTTTCCAACTGGGCACAGTCACTCCCAATGATGCCAATGCGCTGGTATCCACCGGCAAAGCCGCAATTGAACGCGTGTTTCATCCGCTGGCCGAGAGTTTCTCCAATCTGGGTTCTCTTTTCAGCCCCAACCTCATCCCACATGTCATTAAGGGGAATATAGTCGGAGTACCATACCTGCACATCGGCCTCAAGAGGCTTCACAACGTCGCATGTATACCGGAGCAGCTGATGATATATCTGCAGCGCTTTCTGCGCGCCGACCGACTCAGCAAGCCGCGTTTTGACTTTTCCCTGGTGTGGATTCTTTACGAAAACAAGTATAAGTTCTTCTGTTGGCACCTGCTGTCAATTACGTGTTTTGAGGATTATGATCTCGGTTGATATTCCAGTGTAACATATCCATGCTGAATCGAAATTTCACCCCGCTTGGCCATTTTGTGTAAAATCCACCCGTGATCATCATCGCTCTACGTAAAAGAGGACTTTCAAAAACTCTTATTTTGCCCAATCCCGGCGTTTTCACAAATGTTAAAGCTTTATTTACAGGGGGATAAACCCTGGTTTCGAGTTTGATCCGACCTTGATTCCAGATATAACCCCTGGTCCAGGGCCCTTCTGAAAAATATTTGTCATGTTCGAAACTTTTTGGCAATTATTAAATTTAAAGACCATCTTTGACGAGCGAATCTTACTAAATAATCAAAATCTTATTGCAACCTATGAAGAAATCTCTTTCGGGATTGTTAACCGTTTCAATACTATGTTTATTATTTAGCGCTCATTCTGCCGTTGCTCAAAACCAGGATGGCAAGCTCGGAGTGGGCCTGATGGTCGGCGAACCCACAGGTATCAGCCTTAAATACTGGCAGTCGCAACAAAACGCCATTGACGGGGGATTGGCATGGTCGCTTGGGCAGTACGATGCGGTCCACCTGCATGCCGATTACCTGTGGCACAATTATTCTGTATTTGACGAAGTGGAGGAAGGCCAGCTCCCCCTGTTCTATGGTATCGGCGGGCGATTGATTTTTACAGAAAATGATGCCGTCCTCGGAGTTCGCGTACCGGTCGGTATCAACTATCTGTTCGAAGAATCACCGGTAGGCCTTTTCCTGGAACTGGCCCCCACCATTAACCTGGCGCCAAGTACTGATTTCGACATCGGCGGGGCGCTGGGGGTACGGATTTACCTGTAATACCGATTACTGTTGTTTGAGAAGGGATTACTTCTCGAAGCAGCCCCTTCCCGGGGTCTGCAATGATATAACTTTATACCATAAATGAGAATTTCAAACCCGTGAAATGCTAACATTGGGCATAGCAGCGATTTTATAAAACCTCTGCCAGAATCCTTTGGAAAACATTTGAATCACCGTTCGCAGGGAGTTGTACTTCCGCTTTATGCGCTATAGAAGGTCGGTGTACAACCACCTCCCAACTAAGGATCAGGTTCTGCAAAGGCTTCTGCTAATCATTCCGGATCTGATCCCTGACTTCCAGCTTTACTTTGGTTCCCTCTTTAGCCAGCTGTACGGATTCAAAATATTCCCCGAATTTTCTTTCTATTTTTTCATCCAGTTCTGCCAGGTAGGTGTCGTCGGAATCCGGATCGTGATGGGTTAACAAAAGATTTTTCACCCCGGCACGGCGTGCAAAATCAACGGTAGTCTCCCACGCGGAGTGTCCCCACCCGACCTTGCTCCTGTAGCTTATCTTGTCATATTGGGCATCGTGAATCAAAATATCAGCATCCCGGATAAACTCCCTGAACTTTTCGTAAAAAAAGGCGCAGGATTTCTGATCGATCGGTTGCAACTCGTTGTCCGGGGCAAACACGATGGTTTTTCCCGCAGCCTTCAACTTGTAAATAGCGGTATTAATCGGGTGATTTGCCAGCATGTATTCTATGGAATACCCGTTGCCTTCCTGCTTTCCGGTGTCCTGGGTGACGTACTCGAGGCTGGCATCAAACATATCCAGCGTAACCGGGAAAAAAGTTTTGGAGAGGTGGCCTGAAAGAATCTCACGACACCCGCCGGTGGCCTGGGGAGGCATGTGGATGGCAAAATGATTTTCAGCACTGTAGATCGGTTTAAAGAAAGGAAAGCCCTGAATATGATCCCAATGCGGGTGGGTAATAAATATATTGCCGGTAACCTCTTCCCGGAATGCCGAAAGATAGTTGCCCAGGTTGCGAATTCCGGTACCACTGTCCAGGATCAGCAACTCGTCGGTAAATGGCAGTTCCACCTGCACGCAGGTGGTATTCCCACCGTAAACGATATTCTCTTTATTGGCACATGGAGTCGATCCGCGGACTCCCCACAGTTTAACCGCTAGGCTGGGTTTCAGAACACCGTTCAAGAGGCGACGTACCTGGGGGGCATCGATATTCTCATCCAACACAGTCACTTGCTCAAACGAGGTAAATTCAGCCGGAAAGGCATTCACTCCCTGCCTCGCTGATTGAAACAGGTATACGGGCATCGACTCCGTCTCGGCGTTGTCTCTGAGGGCCTGAATTATGGAGATCGCCTCTGTGGCAAATGCCCTGCTGTCCCAAAAGACAAGATCCGGATGGCTGGTACGTATACGGTTTACCAGTTCCTCATTATCGGAATTTCTATCCTTGATCAGCCGCAACCCGCTCTCCTCGATTGCCCGGGTTAACACAGTTAAATCGGAGGGGGACTCCGAAACAAGAAATACCTTTTTATTTATTCTTTTTTCACTCACAAAAAGGGACCTTTGTCAACCGTTTCCTGCCTGAACCATTCATTTTTCTGCGTTATCAATAGCCGTTGTTCCGCCTGCAACCGTTCCTGTAGATTATTCCCGCTATTTGTTATTCCCAGCCTGCGGTCTCGTCATTCGTTACTCGTCCCTTCGTAACTCATCAATCTTCTGATCCAGCTCGTCCAGCTTATCCTGTTTCTGCTGCAGTTTTTCTTCCACTTTGTCAATTTTTGACTGTATCTCATTCAGAAGTGGATTGTCATCATCACTGGATTTGAAGTAGGTTTTTGATTCCTGGTATTGCAGCACTTCCTCTTTCAGCTCATTCATCTCGTGCTTCACCTTTTTGTACTTTTTGCGGATATCCATAATTTTGGACCGCTGGTCGGGCTCCAGGTCAGCTTTCGCCAGCTCCTGGTCAAACTTATTGCCCGA
This sequence comes from Halalkalibaculum sp. DA384, assembly GCF_043951955.1. Taxonomy (NCBI): domain Bacteria; kingdom Pseudomonadati; phylum Balneolota; class Balneolia; order Balneolales; family Balneolaceae; genus Halalkalibaculum; species Halalkalibaculum sp. DA384. Next base: position 191,119 of record NZ_JBINJE010000003.1, read on the forward strand.
TTTGGCCGCACGAAACCGCTCATAAATAACATCACAAGCCTCGCGATACCGTTTCCATACCTCGTTTTTCTTCTTTATTGGCACATAGCCGATATTTTTAAACTCTTCCTGCAGCGGCTTAGCCTTTTCAACCGCCTCAATGGGATCATCATGCGTGCCGAGCTCGCGCAACTTTTCAAGAATCCGTTCCTTCTCCTTTAGATTCTCTTTCTGTTGCTCTTTCCTGTCCTTGAAATGCTCGCGCCGGCGCTCATAAAATACATCCTGTGCCTCCTTAAATTTTTTCCAGAGCTTGCGGGATTTATTCCGCGGGACCGGACCCACTTTTTTCCACTGGTCGAGCAGGCTCTGCATTTTGCTGTGGCCTTTGTCCCACTCGGTGGTGTCATTGATCTCGCGGGCCTTCTCAATCAGCTCAACCTTTTTCTCATAGTTGGCCTCCTCCTGCTTGCGCAGCTCATCCGAGTGCTCGGATTTATATTCGTTGAAGGCATCCGTCGCCGCCTTGAACCTCGCCCACAGTTTGTCTTCATCGCGCTGTGGAAGGTTGCCGGTCTTTTTCCAGCGCCGGTGCAGCTTGTTGAGCTCCTTGGCTGCCCTCGGCAGGTTGTCCTCGTCCATCAGGGCCTCCGCCTTGCGGCACAGATCCTCTTTTTTCTGGTAATACTTGTCAAATTTTTGGCGATGTTTCTCGTCGTGCTGGTATTTCTTGTCATAATACTTGTCCTGTGCAGACTTGTATCGATCCCACACCTCGTCCGATTTTTCAGCCGGAACCCGGCCAATTCGCTTGTACTGCCTGGTCAGATCGTCAAACTCCTTGTCGACCGCCTTCCAATCGCTTGTACTGTCATCGATCGAGGCCGCCAGTTCTTCCATCTTGTCCAGCACAATCAGTTTGCCGGTAAGATTGTCTTCCTCCTGCTGGCGTTTACTTACCAGGCGATCCACCTTGTGTTCGTCAAACTCTTTTAGCCTGGCTTCAAACTCCTCGTCGAGCTCATCCCCGGTGCCGGAAGGTAAAATACCAACACTTTTCCACTGGCCCCTGATGCTGCTGACCTTGTCGGTTGCCGTCCAGTTTTTGTTTTCCACAATCTCGGTCAGCTGTTCAAGCAGGTTTTGCTTTTTTTCCAGGTTCTTTTTCTTCTGCTTGTTCAGCTGTTCGTAGTGTTCCTCTTTCCGCTGCTCAAACGTTTCTTTCGCCTCCTGGAACCGCTTCAGCAGGTTTTTCAGGATATCCTCTTCACCTTCGATCTCGGGGCCTTCATCCCATTTGCCGCCCAGGTTGTCCAGTTCCATCGTGATGTAGGGCCAGTCAGACTGCTTGGCCAGCGATTCCGCCTTTTCGACCAGCTCCTTATAGTACCCAAGGCCGGTCTGCTCCTCCGGTTCCTCCGATTCCTGTTTTTCAGCTTCATCGGTTTCCGGCTTTTTCTCGCCATCCTCAGGGCTGACAGCTGATTCAGCTTCCTGCTTATTCACCGGCTCTTCCGCTTTGGACTTTTCTTCTTTCAACTGTTCTTTCTCCTTTTTTAACCGATTGTACAGTTCCTCAAAATCGCCAATTGCCTGTGCTTCCCTGAGCTCATTAATCAGTGCTTCCACTTTATCAGCACTTTTCTCATCCTTCCCGAGAAACGCTTTAATTTTGTCCTCGAGCTGCTGGAACATTTCCCGGTATTCATCCACCGTTTCAGAAAGCTCTTCCTCGTCTGTCACTTCTGCGATTTTCCGTTCGCCAAACAGGCTTGTTTCCTTTAGTATCAGCTCTCCCTTGTCGGTCAAATAGGAGAATTTATTTTCAAATTCCACATCCACTGTTGTCTTGGTTTCTTCACTCATAACTTCAATCCGGGACCCTTTTCCCTCTTTAGAGACCTATCCTTTGCAATATTTTAAAACTCGTTAAGTTGAACTAAGATAATATTTCTATACAATTTATTACAAACTTCTTCTGTCAAGTAAAAAAAGGAAGCCGACCCAGCGGCCGGCTTCACATTTTTAAACAGCAACGGATCATGCATCCTGTGCGGTCACGGCTTCAGGTTTGCTGGAACAGGTGCACGTCTCGCTGGGGGAACGGAAAACTGATACCCTCCTTGTCGAAACGCTGCTTTATTTTCTTGGTCAAATCGTACCGCAGCGGCCAGATCTGCTCAGTAGCAGTCCACGGGCGTACGAACAGGACCACGGCATTGTCCCCGAGACTTCCCACGGCAATAAGCGGCTCCGGCTCGGAAAGAACCCGCTCATCCGCATCCAGAATTTCTTTGATGACAGCCATCGCCTCATCAATGTCGTCTTCATAGCTTATACCGATCTCCATGTCGACGCGCCGGGTGTTGTGGCGCGTGTAATTTTCAATTTTCCCACCCCAGATCTGGGAGTTTGGCATGGTGACGCCGATATTATCGAAAGTGTGCATCTCGGTTACAAACAGGCCGATCTCATCGACCACCCCGGAGGTACCCCCGATATCCACAGCGTCTCCCACATTGAACGGGCGAAGTACCAGCAGCATAAAGCCGGAAGCGATATTGCTCAAGGTGCCCTGCAGGGCCAGCCCGATGGCCAGTCCGATCGTACCGAGCACGGCAATAATACTGGCCGTTTCCACCCCAAACTTGCTCAATACCGCCAGGATGGTAATAACGAGCACTATAATTTTTGTACCCTTCACCAAAATGGGTGATATGGTGTCATCAATTCGTTCGGTTTTGGCGGTAGCCTTACGTACTCTCTTGCTCAGCCAGTTTGCCACGATCCAACCGACAATCAATATGCCAAGGGCCCCGATCACATCAAGGCCGTAGGTGGCAAGATCTTCCCTGACAGTCTGCCATAGTGTATTGATATTCTCCATCATTTCTCCTGTAATTTTGAATTAGGCTGTACTAAAAAATTAAGGCAGCATTTCGAAATGCTGCCTTAAATTAGATAAATATTATGTTAATTGTGTTTTCTACCCTTTCAGGATAGAACGCACTTCTGAAAATCCCTCTTTCGCATCCTTCCACAGGACTTCAGCATCCTCTTTTATTTTTTCGAAGGTTTCTTCGCCTGAATCTTTAATGCGATCCAGTTTTTCGTTCAATTCACTGCGCCTGGCTTTTAGCTCTTCAAGCCTGTCGGAAATCTTTGTCTTGATCTCCTCCGACTCTCCCTGCGCTTTTTCCTGCAGGGTGTCGATCTGCTGATTCCATTCACGCAACTGTTTTTCGAGTTTTTCGATATACTGTTCTCGAGTGGCCATAGTGACCTCCTCTGGTATTTAATGATTTAAAGTTAACAGGGAACCGGTATTGCCGAATATCGATATTTTCAACCTGGTCACCTTAGTCTTCAAGGTGGCTGCGAAGCATCCATGCGGCTTTGGAGTGCACATTAAGGCGCTGGGTGATCAGATCGATGGTAGCCTCGTCATCTGCTTTTTTAGGGGCTTCCAGCGCTTCCCGTGCGGTGCGGATCACCTGCTCGTTGGCAATGGCCAGCCGGCGCACCATCTCCAGGGCTTTCGGCTTCTCGGGATCCTCCTTGATTGAGGTCAGCTGGTTAAATTCCTTGAACGAGCCGGGAGATTTGTGCCCGAGTGCCCGGATCCGCTCGGCAATCTCATCGATGGCTTCAGCCAACTCGGTATACTGCTGCTCAAACTGCTCATGCAGCGGATGAAAAAGTTCGCCGGTTACATTCCAGTGATAGTTGTGCGTCTTCAAATAGACCATGTACGAATCGGCCAGCAAGTGCGACAACCCTTCTGCAATCGCTTTCCGATCCTCTTCGCTTAGCCCGATATTGATTTCCATATCCATGACTCCATCTTTGTTGCTCATCGTATAATACCTCCTAATAATTTTGTTGAATAATGAATGCTGTTGCCTGCTTCATATTGCTTTTCGACAAGCTGGCAACAGACCGCTCGCAGACAATTTTTCTTTATCTTTGCTTGTTCCTGCATTGGCTTTGCAATTCACTATTGACTACATCAAAAGCGGGAAAATCATTCCTCTTTTTCGATAGGAACTTCCTATATCCGGCATAGAAAGGACAAAAGAGAAACAGCAAATTCAGGATTCTTCGGCACGCTCCCGGTTCCACCGGAACCGGTCGATGAGACGGAGCATATCAGCCGGTATTTTGGCCTCGTAAGACACCTTTTTACCCGTACGGGGATGCTCAAACGCCAAACGGTAGGCGTGGAGCGCCTGGCGGTTGATGAGCGGCTCTTGCTCCTCTTCGGGCGCATAGTGCTGGTCTCCCACCAGCTGGTGACCGATCTCGTTGAACTGCACGCGAATCTGATTTTTCAGTCCCGTGTCAAGGTAGACCTCAACCAGGGTGTTCTCCGCAAACCGCTCTCTCACTTTGTAGGTAAGATGGGCATACGTGGCACCCTCTTCCTCCTTGTCTACCACAATATTCCGAAAGCCCTCCTTTATCAGCTTCAGGTAGTGAATCAGCTCTCCCTCATCCTCCTTCAACACGCCGCGAACAATAGCAAGGTAACAGCGTTCGGGTGTATGATTTTTAAACTGCTCCAGCATGTTGTGATGCGCGCGTTCATTCTTGGAAAATACCATGAGTCCGCTGGTATACCGGTCTATGCGATGCACGCTGCCCACGCGCACCCCATGCCTGCCAAGATGTTCGGCAACAAGGTCGAAAAGGTTTTTAACATTGCTGTTTGGGATGGGAACCGAAAGGAGACCGGCGGGTTTGTCCACCACAAAGATATCCTTGTCCTGGTGAACGATATAAAATTCTCTTTTTCTACCCATAGATGAAGTGAAGTCCTTGTCCGGTATTGTTATGTTAAACTGGTAGGGAAGAGCCCGTCTTACCCTTCCACACCGTGAACTTCCCTCAGAATGGCCTTTGCATCTTTGTCCTCATCCTGCATAACCCGGTGCTGAAGATTGGTAATAATCTCCTGTTGTGCCTGTTCAAAAGCGGCTTCTTTGGCTTCTTCTTTTGTACCGGTCCGGATCAGGTCGTATACGTCATCGGCACGCACAACGCTGTACAGCTTATCCTCGTTAAAAGCGTGCGAGCGCAGCTCTTCGTATTCCTTGAAAACGCGGGGGAAATCCTCGCTATTGTCAGCCCGTGTAATAATTTCTACATCTTCCGGTCCTTCTGCACTTAACGGAGTTTTACAGAGATAAAAGTAATTTTGCTTGTAAATCATATTGAAAGGTGACTTATAGGTTCGCTAATGTGGTTATTGGTTAATTAGTATAGTCGTTATTTGTGCGAGACTACGTGCTGGAGTTTGGGTTCATGCCCTGTTAAATCACTCAAAAATCCAACAGCGTACGGCTTGCTGCCATATGAATCTGATCGTCATAACACCAGATGACATCCGATTTTCACAATAACCGAATTAAAATATTCGTATTTAGTATTTTATATTTGCCTGCGTCTAATATAGGTATGTTTTCCGTTTTTTGAATCCTTGAATTATTACAATCTTGCAGTAACGCAATGCAAGCCAGCCGTTGTCAGTCCGGATCGCTGCAGGTTAGCAGAAAACAAGTTTGGCAGCACATGAATAAAACGGAATTCAAAGATGTAGTTCTGAACAACAGGCCGGCATTTTAATTAAAGAACAAAACAAACAGCGCTTCCGAAAACCATTTACCAGTTGAATAACTTTCTTCCCATGTCAAATATCAGATATTGGATTCCCCTTTTTCTGGGTCTGTTGCTATTTACCTCCTGTTCAAGCACTGCCAGCCTTCAGCAGCCGGATTCCTCCCGTGATGCAGCAGGGGAGCTTCCCGACCTCTCGACCCATTATCTTTTCGGCGACACCCCCAATGATGCCGGCATGTGGCTACTGCCCCAAATTGAGGGTGCTGTTCATGCCGAAATGGCTTCCAAGGGTCTGCGCCTATCCTCCGATGAAATCTACAGCCCCAACACTCCTTCACTAAACCAGGCCATTGTTCGCCTGAATATCGGTGAAGGCGGCGGAGGGACGGCCTCTTTCGTCTCGGAACGGGGACTGCTGTTGACCAATCATCACGTAGCCTACGATGCCATCACCTCGGCAAGTACGGCCCGGCAGAACTACCTTGAGCAGGGATTTTACGCTGAGAACGGAGCAGAGGAAATTCCGGCTGAGGGGTATTCCCTTTATATCCCGGTTGAACAGACCGAAGTAACGGAACGGATCAGCGCTAAGATCCCGGATACCCTCAACAATTATGAACGCAGCGAGCTGGAACAGCAGGTCCGGCAGCAGCTAATTCAGCAGCGAAAAGAGGGCAACCAGGACCTGGTGGTAGAGATCGACGATTACTGGGCCGGCAATCGCCAGTTTATGGCTGTTTACAAAGTGATCCGGGACATCCGGCTGGTGTACGCCCCGCCCTCGTCCATCGGTAAATATGGCGGGGATGTAGACAACTGGGAGTGGCCGCGCCACACCGGTGATTATGCTTTCCTTCGCGCTTACGTGGGCCCCGACGGCAGCGGTAGAACCTATGATGAACAAAACATCCCATTTACGCCCTCACGACACCTGGCTATTGACGCAGACGGAGCGAAACCAACCGAATTTACCATGACCCTGGGGTTTCCCGGTTCCACCTACCGCTACCAGAGCAGCTATGCATTCAGCTTTTACCAGAATGTGCGCAATCCCGTAATGATCAAGGCGTTCCAGGCGATCCACGATGCGATGGAGTATGCGGCGGAGCAGGATGAGGATGTGAGAGTTGAGCAGGCCTCTGACCGCGCCTCGGTAGCAAACACGCTAAAGTACCTCAAAGGTGTTCAGGATGGATTTGACAAGTACGGAATCGTGCAGCGAAAAAAAGAACAGGAACAGCAGTTCCGGCAGTGGGTGGAAAGTGATTCGGCCCGCGATCTGCGCTACGGGCGTGTACTCAGCCAGCTGGAGCAGGCATTTGATATCGCTTCGCAAACTGGGGATCTGCTGTATGGCACCTATTATGCACTAAACAACAGCACGCTTTTGCAGGCCGCCGGTTTGTATGACGACTATTTTACCTACGTTGAGCATCCCGACAGTCTCTCCTTTAGTGCCGGCCGAAAAGACACCCTTTTGATGCAGCACCGCCAGATGCTGGAATCGGTCAACCCCGAGGCCCAAACCATGATGCTGCAGCAGATGCTCCATATCATGGCATCGTTGCCCGCCGGCAAAAAACCACTCTTTTTCGTTGATCTTTTCTCAGATAAAAAGGGGGATGCGCTGGCAAAAGCGATCAATCATTATGTAGAAGACCGGCTGAAAAAATCGATGATTTACAGCCCCGCCCAGGCGGAACAACTCCTTGCTTCTCCTGTCGGAAAGTCATCCCCCCGGCCGGTCGACCCGCTGGTAGAGCTGTATCGTGCCATGTATGAGGCTTTTGAATTTAGCCGTAACAACTACTCCCAGCATTTTGCCTACCTTAATCCTGCCCGCGAACGGTACGTGGAGGGCATGCAACAATTCCGGCAGGACTCCACAGAATATCCCGATGCCAACTTCACGCTCCGGCTCAGCGGGGGACGCGTACTCGGGTACAGCGCCACCGACGGCCTTTATAATTCGCCCTACACCACATTTGAAGGGATGATCGCCAAAGACACCGGTAAGGAGCCGTTTGATGCCCCGCAGGAGCTCGAGGACTACTACAAAAACAGGTATACAAAGGATCCCGCCTCCGTTCCCTATACAACGGAATCCGGTCACCTTGTTGTCAACCTGCTGACTACGAATGACATAACGGGAGGGAATTCCGGGAGTCCACTGCTGGACGGTGACGGAGAGATTGTGGGTATCGCCTTCGATAGCAACTACGAGGGGGTAATTGGCGACTACTATTACGACCCCGACCTTAACCGTACCATCAACGTAGATATCCGCTACATGCTGTTTTTGATGGAGGAGTACAGCAGGGCCGACCGGCTGCTGGAAGAACTGGATATCATACGGAATAACCCGGCGAATGCACTGCCGGAAGCCGCGGAATAACAAACTTCCGTGCAGCCAATTGAATTGCAGGAAAGCGTTGCAAAACCAGGGGATTTGTCCAAGATCAACCCATGAGCCCATTCAAAACCGAAGCTTATACCTCATAAATGAGGATTTCAAATGTGCAAAAATGACGAAATTGGGCAGAACTATGGTCTAGCAACGCCCTGCCCAAGGCAGGAGGGCTGTTATTCTCTATCTCAGACCTGCACCTTCCGGCCCAATCGCGAGAGCCACGCGATTGGGCCACCCTCCTCAAAGAGGGACTCGTTTCTTGCCATTTCAACGCAAACAGGCATTCTGGTTGAGATCCTTATGTCGAATTCAGGTTATCCTACTCTTACGTCCACAACGTTTAAAGCCTGTTGAAGAGGAGAAGTCCCGGTTTTTACTTCCTCTTTTTGCTTGCTTTAAACGACTGGTAGTGCTCTTCAATCTCCTCGACCGAATCACCGCCGAATTTTTCCAGGAAAGCGTTCGCGATTACCGGGGCGATCACATTTTCGATTACGACCACCGCTCGAGGCAGCGCACATACATCAGAGCGCTCGTAGCGGGTATCCATCTCCTCCTTCGTATTCATATCCACGGTCTTCAGGGGCGTGAGCATGGTGGGAATCGGTTTCATCACCCCGCGAATGACTATTGGCATGCCGGTGGTGACGCCTCCTTCGAAGCCGCCAAGCCGATTGGTCCGGCGCCGGAACGCTCCATTTTCATGGGTGATTTCGTCGTGGACCTGATGTCCCGGGCGGCGACCGGCCTCAAAGCCGAGCCCGACCTCCACCCCTTTCATCGCCTGAGTACCCATGATGGCCTGGGCCAGCTGACCTTCCAGCTTGCGATCCCAGTGCACAAAACTGCCCAGCCCGGTGGGCACACCCGTTACTACAACCTCCCAGTGGCCGCCGAGTGAACTTCCCTCTTTTCTCCAGTGCTTGATCTCTTCGCGCATTTTGCGGGTCAGCTCCTCATCGAGGCAGCGCACGGGAGACTCGTCAGCAGCCCGAAATATCGTTTCGGCCCCCTTCTCCATCAGGGGATCGGCAACGGCACGCACATCCTGCCACTCATCTTCATATCCCACGCTGCCGATACGAATTATATGACCGCCGATTTCGATACCAAAATGCTTGAGCAGTTTCCGTGCAATCGCACTTAATCCCACGCGCATGGCCGTCTCGCGGGCGCTGGACCGCTCAATAGCCGGCCGTATGTCGTCATACCGGTATTTCTGAACCCCCACGAGATCGGCATGTCCCGGCCGGGGGACGGTTATCGGGTCTACATCTTCGCCGTCTCCCTCCTTGTTCATTACTTTGGGCCAGCCGGTGTCATCTTTTTCAAACGCACGGTTGGGCAGCTGCAGGGCGATGGGGGTTCCCATCGTTTTCCCAAACCGGACGCCCGACAGTATTTCTGCTCTATCTTTTTCAAATGCCATCCGGCCACCGCGGCCATATCCTTTCTGGCGGCGCGCCAGGTGAAGGGCAATTTCATCTTCTGTAATCGGGAGACCGGCGGGAATACCTTCTATAATTCCGGTTAGTTGTGGACCGTGCGATTCTCCTGCTGTTATATATCGAATCATGCTGTAGTAGGGTAAAACGGGTTGTTAGATTGCAATTTTCTATCCTGTACGCCAGTTCACAAACTTCCTTATTTGCTGTAAATCAACCGCACAGGCGGGTTTAATATTCAGAGGATTTAATCTTTCATACCTGGGTTTTCCTTTATTTTCGCCGTCAGGTCTCAATATCAATATGCTCGTGCTTAATATAATCATGGCGGGAGACCCGCTCTTCCAGGGTGCGCGTATCATCACAGCCGCTTTCGCGCAGCTGCTCAATTCGGTCAACATCTCCAAGCACAACGAGGGAGTCCCCAACCTCGATACTATCACTGCTGCCCGGGTTAAACTTGATGCGACTTGCATCTCCCTCGGGAATTATGGCAATGATAACGACAAAATATTTTTCCCTGATTCGCGCTTCTGAAAGTGTTTTTCCAGCCAAATCGGACCCCTCGAACACTTTTACTTCATCAAAAATATGGTCCTGGGTAGTTCCCCCGAGAATTTTATCCATGAACTGATCCACATGCGGACGCAGTATCACGTTGGCCATCCGGTCGGCGCCGACCTCATAGGGAGAGATCACCTTGTTGGCCCCTGAACGCAATATTTTTTTTGTGTTGGAGCGCTGGTTGGTACGTACCAAAATAAAAATATCTTCGTTGAGTTCGCGCGCAATCAGCGTTACAAATACATTATCCTGATCGCGCGAAAGCGTGCATATAAGCCCTTTGGCCCGTTCAATACCCGCTTCAATCAGCACATTTTCTTCCTGCGCATTTCCTTCCACGTACAAGAGCCTATCCTCTTTGATTCGATCAATGCTGGTATCCCGGTTCTCCACCACCACTATCGGGATGTCCGCATCCCGCAACACCTGCCCGATACGGTGCCCGATGCGGCCATATCCACAGATTATGTAATGATTCTCCATCTTTTCCAGCTGCTTCTTCATAGCACGTTTTCTAAAAATTTCACTTTCAAATATAAGCTGTGTTGTCTGAGAGGCAATATACGATATTACCCCGATTCCCATCACAAACAGGGCCATCGTGTGGACCCGCCCCGCGTTGGAAAGGTTCTGCAGTTCGGAAAACCCGATGGTCGTTATCGTGATGAAGGTCATGTAGAAGCCATCAAAAAAATCCATACCTTCTATGAGGTGATATCCCGCCGACCCCACCAAAAAGATGATGCATAGAATACCGGTGGCCCCCAGTATCCTGAAGGCGACAATATTATTTATAATATCATTATAGATATTTCTCACGGTGTTTAAACGAACTGGTCGGAAATTAAGTTGACAATATAGCCGAAAAATAAAGCGTATGAAATGAAAACCACTTGTAAATTTAATAGTTTCCACCCCTGAAAATATAAACCGAAACACCCGAATGGAAGCTCTAGAGAAACTGGGACAATACGGACTGCTGCTTTATCGCGCACTTCGATCTTCCTATGAGTATAATAATTACAAAAACAACCTGGTCAATGAACTCGTTAAGATAGGCTATGAGTCGTTACCCATAGTATTGTTGACGGGGGTATTTACCGGGGCCGTTATGACGCTTCAGACGGCCTACCAGCTCGAAATCGCCTATGTTCCGCAGTCGGTCATCGGCGCTATTGTTTCGGAATCGATCTTGATTGAGCTTGCAGCCGTGATTACCAGCCTGGTACTGGCAGGCAAGGTGGGCGCACGCATTGCCACCGAGCTGGGAACGATGCGGGTAAGCGAACAGATCGACGCGCTGGAGTCGATGGGATTCAACTCCGTTTCGTTCCTGGTGGTACCACGCGTTCTGGCGGGCCTCATCATGTTTCCGATACTTTATATCGTGGCCTCGGCATCGGGTATTTCCGGCGGACTCGTCGCCGCTGTAGTTTCCGGTGCTGTGCCGGCGGCCGAATATATGCAGGGGGCCCGCGAGTTTTTCTATCCCTGGGATGTCTCCTTTGGCCTGCTCAAAGCGTTTGTATTTGGCTACGTAATCACGTCAATATCATGCTACAAGGGATATTTTGCAACCGGTGGAGCCGAAGGGGTGGGAAACAGTACGACCCAGGCCACCGTATTAAGTTGTATATATGTTTTGCTGGCAGATTTCTTATTAGCCGCCATAATGTTGTAAATTGCAGGATTATATGATCGAGATAAAAAATCTAACCAAAAGCTTCGGCGACCTCCTGGTCTGGCAGGACGTCTCCTTCGATATTGAAGACGGGGAAACCCTGGCCATTATCGGTCGGTCGGGCTGCGGCAAGTCGGTGCTGGTGAAACACCTGAACGCGCTGATGTATCCCGACTCCGGCAAGGTGTTTATCGACGGCGAAAATGTTTTCGAGCTGGAGTACGTAGAGCTTCGCAAAATGCGCCAGCGATTTGGCGTTCTGTTCCAGGGATCGGCCCTGTTCGATTCGATCAATACATTCGAAAACGTGGCCTTCCCGATGCGGTATTTTACCGATTTTTCGGAGGAGAAGATCACCGAGAAGGTCCATGAGGCTCTCGAAATGGTAAATCTGCTGGAAGCGGCCGACAAAGACACCAGTGAGCTTTCGGGCGGAATGCGCCGCCGCGTGGCCCTGGCCCGCGCTACCGTGCTCCAGCCTGACTTTTTGATTTACGACGAGCCGACCTCGGGACTGGATCCCCAAACCTCCGATGAGATAAACGCGCTAATCACCTCAATGGCGAGCAATCTTAACATCACCTCTATTGTGGTAACGCACGACATCCACAGCGTACTGGATATTTCTGACAAGGTCGCTTTCCTGCACGAACAAAAACTGTGGTGGCACGGGCGTACCGACAGCATGAGCAGCAGCGGCAACAAAGAGCTACTCGACTTTATAAAGGCAAGTGAATATCAAATAAAAACAGACAAGGAGAATTTCATTGGCAAAAATCAGTAACGAACTGAAAGTTGCAATCACCATCATCGCGTCGCTGGTTGTGGCGTTTCTCGGGTTCAGAGTCATGCAAGACATGCCGGTTTTCCGGCAATCCCATAAAATAAACGCCTATTTCGACCGTGTGGACGGCCTCAGTGCAGGAAATTATGTGTATATCAACGGTGTAAAGGTCGGTTCTGTCAAACAGATCGAGCTGGCGGGGGGAGACAGTGTGCTTGTAGGGATGACATTCGATCTCGGTGTTGACATCCCCAGGGGATCTGTAGCCGTACTCGAGTCATCGGGACTTCTCAATGAAAAGGCAATTATCATCCAAAAAGGCACATCCGACGAGCTGGTCCCCTACGACGGGTACATCAAGGGGCGGTACGAGGGCGGCATGATGGAGACCCTCCAAAACGAGGGTGAAAAGCTGAGCAGCAATGTCTCCTCCTCATTCAACAAGCTTAATACACTGCTGGAACAACTCAACCGCACGCTGACCAAAGAAAACAGGGGCAGGATTGAACAAACGCTTTCCAACCTTGAGTCTACTTCAAACAACGTTTCCGAACTTGTCAACGGCAAGCGCGATGAGCTGGAGTCCAGCATCGATCACGCCAACTCCATATTGGCCAACATTGACACGCTGACCACCGACAACCGGGAGCAGATCGACTCCGCACTGGTTCAAATGAACAGCTCCCTGCAGGAGGTTGAACTCCTGAGCAAAGAGCTGACGGAAACCTCGAACCGGCTGAATACCATTATGGGTAAAATTGAGAATGGAGACGGCACGCTGGGCAAACTGGTCAACGATCCCTCCCTTTACAACCGTTACGACAGCCTGGCTGCGGAAATGAAAACTCTGATCGAAGGTATCAACAAGGATCCTCAGAAATATCTCAAACACATGCGGCTTATAGAGGTTTTTTAGGGATGTGAAGTGACGAAACCGGTTTAAACAACCCTTGCAGAGGACTCGACAAAACATTCGAATCATGTAACCTAATGGTTAGACATCAGGTTCTGAAAAGACTCTTGCAAACAATACTTTGGGCCTTGACCCGTAATAGAATTAACTTCGAACCCTTAATTGCTCTTAGTTCAGGCTTCTTGTATATTTACAAGCTTTATACAGGCTGTTACGAGGCCATTTGTAACGATTTTTTAAACTGAAATTTGTAGTAGATACGAGGTTTTTTGTTATGGGCGTAATGGAGAGAATGAGAAAGAACACCGGGATAATCCTTTGGGTGTTGATTTTCTCTTTTGGTGTACTTTGGATTTTGGCTGACACACAGGTTTTTGATGCCATGCAGGCAGGTCCCCGCTCCCTGGGCAGTGTCAACGGGGATCCCATTTCGATGGAAGAATACAACAGCAGAATTAGCGGATATATCGATCGCTATTCGCAGCAGACCGGCAACTCCATCACCCCGGAGATGCGGGCTTACTACGAGGATCAGGCCTGGAATGAACTTGTAACCAGCAAGCTGTTGCAACAAAAGATGAGCGAGCTGGGAATCACTGTGACCGACCAGGAGGTTGTTGAGATGATCACCGGGGAAAATCCGGATCCGTTTATACGGCAACAGTTTCAGCGCGAGGATGGCACCATCGACCGGGTCGCCCTCCAGGCGGCTATTGAATCACCTGAAAACAGCCAGGTGTGGGTGATGATTGAACAGCAACTGCGCCAAAAGCGGCGCCAGGAAAAGATGAACAATTTTGTGCAGTCTTCAATGGTCGTCAGCAGCCATGAAGTTGAGCAGCAGTATCTGCGCGACAACACCACGGCCGACATCTCGTACCTGCGATTCCCCTATGCAGAAATTCCGGACAGCACTATTGAAGTTACCGAAAGCGACCTGCGGGAATATTACAATAACAACCAGGATCGCTACGAACAGAATGAGTCCTACCGGTTCAAATACGTAAGTTTTGACAAAACGCCGACCAGTGAAGACACCGCACGTACGTTCCGCGACCTGCGCAACATCCGCGACGATTTCGCACAGGCTGAAAATGATTCGTTATTCCTCTTCCAGCAGCAATCGACAACCGAATACAGCGCAGAATTTGTGGACAAGACGGAAATTCGGGAGGAATTCCGGCCGGTTCTGGACCTCGAGAATGGAGAGGTTAGTGAACCGATTCAAACCGGGGGAAAAGTAAACCTGCTGAAGAAAATAGATGAAACGCCGGAGCAGGTGAAGTTTGTTGTCCTCAGCTATGATATCCGGGCGGATCCCATAAACACAGTGGATGCCAGAGCCCAGGATGCGGATGATTTCAGTTATTTTGCCGAACAGAACGGATTTGAGGCCGAGGCTGAAAACAGCAATCTCCCCGTGCAGGAGGCATTTGCCACCAAAGACAATCCCTTTATTGCCGGCATCGGTCAAAGCCGGCAGATTTTAAACTACCTGGAAACATCCACGGAAGGAGATATCTCTACTCCCCTGGAGCTGAGCGGCCAGTTTGTCGTGCTCAAAGTGGATGAGATTATTCCAGAGGGCGTCCGACCGTTCGAGGAGGTCAGGGATCAGATTCACAACGTGGTACTGAATGAAAAACGCAAGGAGCAGGTGGCACAGCAGGTTCAGAACATGATCGACTCCAACTCCACGCTTGAGGCACTGGCCAGTGCTTCGGGCAAAGAGGTTATGACACAGGAAGGACTTCGAAAAAGCTCCGTGGTCATACAGGGGGCCGGCCGCGAGCCGGAAGTGATCGGTGCTGTATTTGGCCTGGATGAAGGGGAGACCTCAAACGTTCTCAAAGGCAACAGTGCTGTATTTGTAGTACGGGTTGAGAGCAAACGTGAGGCTGACCTGCAGGATCTGACCACCAGCACCCGGCAGCAGATTCGTCAGCAGCTTCAGCAGCAAAAAAGCAAATCCTACATGCAGGTATGGATGGAACAGCTCAGGGCTGACGCCGATATTGAAGACAACCGCGCACAACTGCTCCGCCAGGGCTAAATCCCATAAAAGTATAAAACAACGTTTTTTAAACACCGGGCAAGAGGAGCGATCTTCTTGCCCTTTTTATTTATCCGGTATCGTGGCAATGAAAACCCTGAAACTTCTGTTTTGGCAAGCGTAGAGGTTTTGTTTGATATGGTATCGGTCAAAATACTGATTTTTTAACAGCCTGCAGACCATCAATTTCTAATTCTATCTTACATCCTTGAGTTCACAAAGCTATAGCGAATCCGACAGAAAATGGATGAAGCTTGCCCTCGAAATAGCAGAGCGGGGAGCGGGCTACGTCTCTCCCAATCCCAAAGTGGGATGCGTCATTGTTTCCGGAGAGGGAAAAAAAATCAGTCAGGGCTACCACGAGCGCTACGGGCAGGCACACGCCGAAGTAAATGCCGTACAAAAAGTGAAAGATAAGGCGCTGTTGAAGGGGGCTACCGTGTACATCACCCTGGAACCTTGTGCCCATCACGGGCAGACGCCCCCCTGCTGCGAGATGCTCGGGGAACTCCCGATACGCCGGGTGGTGGTGGCGATGAAGGATCCCACCCAAAAAGTTAACGGCAAGGGTATCAAATACCTGCGGAATCGCGGTATTACCGTGGATGTTGGCCTGATGAAGGAAGAGGCGGAACAGTTGAATGAATTTTTTCTGCACTACCAGCGGTATGATCGTCCCTTTGTTACACTTAAAATTGCCCAAACTGCCGACGGATATATCGCCGCGCCGGATGGCGATTCCCAATGGATCTCCGGGCAGGCGGCGCGCGAGCAGGTGCATCGATGGCGAAGCCATTATGATGCCGTGATGGTCGGGCGCAACACGGCCCTGCTTGACAATCCACGCCTCACGGTACGCCACGTGGAGGGGCGGCAGCCGCGCCGTATAGTAATCGACGGTCCCCTGGAGCTTCCGAAAGATCTCAACCTGTTTACAGATCAATATGAAGAAAATACGATCGTCATTACCCACAACCGAAAAAAGTATGAAGAGAAAGCCGACCCGATGCTGAACATGCTGCAGTCCAACTACTTCCGGGGACAGACACTGCTGGTTCCCGAAGTTGAGGGGCACAGCGATCTGGAGTCGGCCATGCAGGGGCTCGCAGAGCTGGATATTACTTCAATCCTGGTGGAGGCGGGGCAGTCGCTCGCTACTGCGCTTATCAGGCAGCGGCTGGTTGACAAGCTGGAACTTTTTATCTCACCAAAGCTGTTGGGCGGCGGTACGCGCAGCTTGCTGGGCCTGGGCATCAATCGGATGAAGGAGATCATTGAACTCCGGGAGGAAACCTGGCAGCGGGTGGGAGACGACCTCCTACTGACCGGATATCTTTAATTATCAAATGCTAACTGGAATGTTCTATAACCAAAGTACACGAGCTACGGTTGAACATTCCCAATTATTTCAACAGACCAACAGATGTTTACTGGAATTATCGAAGAGACCGGGCTGATAAACCAGATAACCGAGCTGAACGGCGGCAAGGAATTTATCATATCAGCAGCATTTTCCGAAGAACTTAAAATCGACCAAAGTATCAGTATCAACGGGGCGTGTCATACCGTGACGAAATGTAATGAAACATCTTTCACTGTACAGAGCGTGGAAGAAACCCTGCGTAAAACAACGATGGGCAATTTGAGAGAGCAGGAGACGGTCAACCTGGAGCGCTCCATGACGATGGACAAACTGCTGGACGGGCACATCGTACAGGGGCATGTTGACTGTGTCGGCACTATTACCTCAATCGAGGTGGAAGGCACCGACCACCTGCTCACTGTAGAATACCCCGGGGAGCATAAAAATCTTATCGTCGGCCGCGGGAGCATCGCCCTGGACGGCATCAGCCTTACCGTTGCGCGGGAGACCGTACCGCAGTTTACCGTCGCCATTATCCCGTACACTTGGGAACACACCAATCTGCAAAACAAAGAAGAAGGCGATATGGTGAACCTGGAATTTGACGTGCTGGGGAAATATGTGGCACGAAATTTGGAGGTGAAAGGTGAGGTGTGAGACGTCAGACGTGAGAGGTGAGAGGTTGTCAGATGTCAGGCGGGGGCTATTTCGACGTTTTATGACAAAATTATGGGTTGAGATTGCATATTTCGTAATAAAGATTGTTTGGAGATAATGGTCAACCAGTATCAGAAATCCAGTCCGGAACACCTCAGAATCCGTAACCGCCGCGGCCGCGTCCGGTTGGTGAGGAGCTGCGTTCCAGGTTGTTGAGTCCCGGTAGTTTCTGGATAATACCGGCCAGCTGACCGCTGTCTACGCTCAGGCGAAAGAAAAAATACTGGAAATCGCCAAATGGATTCATTTCAAACGAAAGATTCCAGCAATGCAGATCCCTGCTCAGGGAAAACCGGGATGGCGTGAGCCCTTCGTCAATAAAGTCATATCCAAGCTGTGTGCTGAACTGCCACTTGGGAGTCAACCGAAACTGGATGTTGTTGGCGTTAAGCGTAGCCGAAGTGTTGGGAGATCCATTTGGGTTAAGCGACCAGCGATAGCTAAAGTTGAACGAGACCCTCAGCGGCGAATTCAACGGCTGCACCGGGCGCCGGTTGAAACGGGGATCAAAGCCCCGGAACATCCGCTGGTTAAAGGGGTCATAGCTCGCGGGATAGCTCGGCTCCCCCATCTGGATGCCCTGTCCCCGGCCGCCCCAGTCGAACGAGGTGCTCGCACTGACGCTCCAGTTCGTCGGTTCCAGAAGTCGGTTCCCTTTTTCCCACAAAAAGTTGTCGATTTTTCGGCCGTTTTCATCCCGCTGATAAAAATTAAACCGCGCACTGGCCCGGATATTCACACCCTCCACCACCGACGTTGAAAAATTCGCATTCAGGTCACTGAGCTTGATACTGTCGGCCGCAAAATTGTAATTCGTTGAAAAGTTGAGCTGATCAACAAGCCTGATGTTCCGTTCATTTTTTTCCCCGAGCGAATCGCGCTTTACCTGTTTGGCTTCAAACACGTTGTCCAGGCTAAAGCTCAATGAGCGGGACTCTCCGCTGCCCGGGCCCCTGAACACCTCATCCTCAAAAATGGAATATTTCTGCGTGCGGTTGCCTGTCGAATCGGTTTGGACCTCGCGGTAATAGCCCCAATAGTCGCTGCTGAAATCCGGCCTGTAGTTAAAGGAAAGCGTAGGCCGAACCGTATGCCGGAAGGCCGTGATATTGCCGATATTCTGGTTCCACAACCCGTAGAAGGTGGTGTTCATGCTCAGGCCGGTATTAAAATCGCGGGCCGACTCAAACCCCCGCACCTTTTCCGTCTCCACCCTGTTGGAATCGGGATTAAACGTCTTGCGGATGCTGGTGGGAAACCAGTACTCGTTGTAGTTCAGGCTCGGGTTTAAATTCACAAAATTGCCCGGCCACAGGTCACCGAGGCTGAAACTCAAATTCTGTTCAAACCCGTAGCGAAAATGCTCGTCGCTTCCCGTGGCTTCCCGGTACTTGGCGGGATCAAAAAGAGCTTCAAGCCAGTTGATCCTGGCAGAGTCTCCGCGGGTGGGCTGAAACTCGTAGTCCGACTCAAACTGGTTTTGATACCGAATACTGAGCTGTTCCCAGAAGGTGGGATCTCCCCCGGTTCGATTTCCACTGGAAAATGGCGAAAACTGCTCCAGGCTAAAATTCATTTTGGGACCGGACAGCCGTACCGTATTGGTCCTGAAGTTCTGGTTTTGATTGGCGGAGATACTGAAATTATAGGCATTTTCGGGATGGCGGTACCGGTAGTTTAAGCTGGAACTGGTGCTGGTTTGAGCCCGCTCGTTGGGATCGTAGGAGTTACGTTTGAAATAATTCGAGGTTCGATAATTTATGTTTGTCGAAAAGCTGGCATACGGCGAAATGGTCTGGCTGTGATTTATGCTCACCCGTTTGGCAACCGTGGTATTGAAACCGGGATCGGTGGCCTCGAGGCTGGAGTTCTCGCGCGAATACCCGACCTGAACACTGCCGTTAAACCGATCCCTCACATTGTACTGGGAGCTGGCATCCAGGAAGAAGGTCCCGGAGGTAAAAATATCTACAGAGGCCTGGCCCACGAGGTGTTCATTAAAATGCTGAAACCATCCCAGGTTTTGCAGACCCAGCCCCCTTGAATCGGTCTCCTGGAAGGCGTACGTGGGCTGCAGGAGACCCGACTGCCGCTGGTCGATGCCCTTGAGAGGGAGGTATCCGAACGGGAACACCAGCGGGTAGGGGATATCGAGAATAAAGAGCCGGGCCCGGGTAAAGAACACTTCATCCCGGTCCACCACTTTCATCCGGTCGGCCTTGATATAATAGTGGGGATGATCCAGCGTACAGGTGGAGTAGATGCCATCTTCCACGAAGACGGTGTGCCGATCGGCATTTTTGACTCTTTGGCCGATCAGGTTTCCCTGTTGCATCTTCGTACGCGCAACTTCGAACCGCCCTTTCTCCGATTGGTAGTTAAAACTGATGCTGTTGCTTCGTATGCGTTCCTGCTCTCGCTGCAGCACCGGCTGTGAGAGGGAATCTTCCGGGGTCTGGGTACTGGCATTGACCTCATGCCTGTTCAGGTCCATCGTTATTTTTCCCGCTGTAAGTTCACCCGAGGTGTGGGTCACCTTCGACTGACCGTAGAGCGTGGCATTACGCTGGTTTTTAAAGTTGAACACCAGGGAATCACGCGCAGAAAAGTTGACTTGCCCCTCCTGCTGGGGCTGTCCTCCTCCAGGTCCCGCGCCCATCTGCCCCTGTTGGCCTGCACGCTGCATCTGTTGACGCTGCTGCTGTTGCAGGTCAGGAGTCTGGCGAGCGTCTTGCAGGGTATCTGTCTCTACGGTATCGGGCTGAGCCTGATCGACCTGGGCATACAATCTTTCAGCAGAACCCAGCAGGAACAACAGCAGCAGTGCGCCGACGCAACTCTTCGTATGTAGACCCACCACATTATCCATAAAAAATGAAGCTGCAATACCATTTATCATCAGAAGAGTAATAACCCAAAAAAGAACGATAAATTATAGTAGAAAAGAGAAGCGGCAGACAAACAGTTGTAAAGGAGAATGCATTACTCTTGTTCACGGATCTTGTACACCACGTCCCCTTCTTTGCGCATTCCGTATTCCTCGCGGGCGATCCGTTCCAGCAGTGCGGAATCTGATTTCAGATCTTCAATCTTGTCTTTTAACTCGACAGTTTCAGCTTCCAGTTGCCGGGTTTTCAGCTTTAGATCCTCCTTGCGTTCACTCAGCTGGTACCGCGTAAGCAGGCTGTAAGTATCGATAAATGCAAACCATACGAATACAAACCCTCCCAGGACCAGGAGAAGAAAAGACTTGCGCCAGTTCAGGGGGTTGATCAATTTCCAGTTCATCAAATGGGGTGCTAAAAAGCTGATATTTATCGGTAATGGACCTCAAAATAGTGCAATTTTCGTAATAATAGCAATTTTAAAGCTGAGCTAATGATTAAAATTATGCGATCCTGTATAACATCTCTTGCCACCCCTAAAGCATCGGCTTTCTGTCTGCCGGGTGTTGTTGCAAAAATTACTATTTCGGCTTCCCGGTTTGCCGCACATCGGTTGCCGAAATCCCCAAAAAGTTTTGTATCCTTCGGCACCGTAGGGTTCTGTATCAGGATCATTTAATATAAGAAACAGTAGTTTTTCGAACGGATCTACGCCATGAATGAATCTATTGACGCCCTGCAGCTAAATTTGGGGGACGGCGGGTTGCTGGCCATGAATATTTCCCTGGCGTTCATCATGTTCGGAGTGGCGCTGGAGCTGACTGTCGACGACTTCAGGCGATTGGCTAACGAGCACAAATCCACGCTTGTCGGTGTCTTTTCCCAGTTTATTATATTGCCGGTGCTCACCTTTCTTCTGGTTCTTTTTTTTGAACCTCATCCCAGCATGGCGCTTGGCATGTTTATGGTTGCTGCGTGTCCGGGCGGCAACATTTCCAACTTTTTCTTCCTGCTCGCCAACGGCAATGCCGCACTTTCAGTGACGATGACCGCCATTGCCACGCTCGGGGCCATCCTGATAACACCATTCAACTTTACCTTGTGGGCCAGCTTTTATGAGCCCACTGGTGTTATGCTCAAAGAGATCCATATCAACCTCTGGGAAGTCTTTAAAATTATCGGGTTAATTTTGGGGATACCGTTGTTGCTGGGCATGACGGTACGGCACTTCAGGGAGCCGTGGGCTACGAAGATATCGAGCTGGATCAAGGGTTTCGGCATTCTCTTTTTCTCTGCCTTTGTGCTTGTGGCTTTTGCCATGAATTACGATAATTTTATCAACTACGTGCACCTTGTTATCGGACTCGTCTTTTTCCACAACGCCTTTGCCCTGACCGGCGGCTACGGGCTGGCATCAATTTTTGACTTGTCAAGGTCCGATCGCAAATCGATCGCCATTGAAACCGGTATTCAGAACTCCGGACTGGGTCTACTGCTTATTTTTAACTTTTTTGATGGCCTGGGTGGCATGGCCCTGGTGGCGGCGTGGTGGGGCATCTGGCATATTGTTACCGGCCTTGCCCTCGGGTGGTACTGGTCTGTGGGCAAATCAACCCTACAGCGGGTATTCAGCAATGCATAAAAAATCAGGACCCGGCTTTGGAGTAACTAATTCACAATCAGCCTTGTCATGCATGAAGGGCTACACTTAATTGGTTAATTGGTCATCCAGAAGGCGTTCTCAAAATGTTTGAAACGGGGAGCTTCATTCTCCTTTTGTACAATTGATATGACGTCAAAACGGACCGGTGCTCCATCCATCTTTCTCTCGTAGAGCCAGGCTTCGGCCGCCTTGAAAATATTCTGCTTTTTCTGCTCCGAAATAGCGTCCTCAGGTTCTCCGAAGGTGGTATCCGATCGGTATTTCACTTCCACGAAAACGATCTGCTTCTCATCGTAGGCTACGATATCGACCTCGGCGCGCTTAAAAAAATAGTTGCGTTCCAGAACCGTGTACTCCTTCGATTCCAGGTAGGAAGCCGCCAGGTCTTCACCCTCGTCGCCGATCTGTCGCGGGTGCTTACTGGTCATCGTCCACCGGCAGTTTGATGGTATCAGGCAGTTTTCCTTTCATCGACTCTTTCAATTCCGCCAGCTTTACCAGTTGCTTTAAAAATTTCAGGTTGTTTTTGTTGATGTAGGGCAGGAGGGCGGACGTAAAGCGTTCAAACATCTCCAGGAAAGTCATAAAATTTTCGATCCGCTCCCTGAACTCCTGTTCCTCTTCTGTCTGGGCACCGCCTTCGGCTTCAAACACCTCCAGGCATTCCTGCAGGTTTTGCCGGATCGGGGCCACCTCCCGCTGCTGCCGCTCGCGAACAATGGTGGATACGATATTCCAGACATCCTTTTCCGCCGTGTAATAGTCCTTGCGTTTGCCCTTGAAATGGACTTTGTGGATGAGCTGCCAATTCAGCAGGTTACGCAGGTTCATGTTGGCATTTCCCCGGCTGATATCCAGCTGCTCCATAATCGTGTCGGTATCCAGCGGGTCGGCCTCGGCGTACAGGAGCGCATGAATCTGGGCCATCGTCTTGTTGATTCCCCACGCCGACGCCATTTCTCCCCAAAGCAACACAAATTGCTCTAACGCCTGCTTGTGCTGTTCTGAGCGGGTTTGTTGACTCACGGCGGATTATCCTGTGCTGGTTAGCTGCTTTCGGAAGTGGAAGATTCAGTCTTCGATTCGGATGCAGATGCAGCTGCTCCGTTTCCGGCCGATCCATTGCCGTTTTTCTGCTCTTTTCTCTTGTAATCGGTGATGTAAAAGCCGTCACCCTTATACACCACGCCTCCTCCACCGGTGATCAAACGCTTTACTTTTTGACCGGTTTCGGGGCATTTTTCCAGCGGGTCATCGTTGATCCCCTGGGTAACTTCAAAGGTGGATCCGTCTTCTCGTTTGTATTCGTATGTAGGCATAGTTATTCAATTTGTTAAGGGTTTAGGGCACTAACTAAACATAAAGCGTGCCAAAATCACCTTTTTGTACAAAAATTCAGTGTTACAACACCATTTCAGGTCAGGAAAGTTCGCTCAGTCCTTTTTCAAGCCGCCGCACACCCTCTTCCAGCTCCTCCATGGCAGACGCATAACTCAGCCGGATGCCGTTGGGTTCACCAAAGGCGTCGCCGGGCACCGCCGCAAGTCCCACTCCGTCCAGCAGGTAGAGGCAGAGGTCCGTCGTCGTCTCGATTCTGTTCCCGTCCGCACCGGTCTTCCCGAGATGTTCCGAAACGTCCGGGAACACGTAAAACGCCCCGGCCGGCTTAAAGCACTTTACGCCATCGATCGCCGAGAGTACATCCACGATGTAATTCCTGCGCTTTTCAAACTGGTCACGCATCTTGTGTACCTCTTCAAGGGAGCCGGTGTACGCCGCTTCACCCGCTTTCTGCGAGATGGCGGAGGGAGCCGACGTTTCCTGGCTCTGAATCTTGGATACGGCATTAACCACCTCTTCCGGTCCGGCCATATATCCCAGCCGCCAGCCGGTCATGGCAAATCCCTTGGAGAAACCATTGATGACGAGTGTCCGGTCCTTCAGTTCGGGTGCAACCTGCAGGATGCCGTCATGATCTCCCTCGTAGTTGATATATTCATAAATTTCATCCGAAATAATGACCACGCCGGGATGGTTGACCAGTACGTCCGCGAGACCGCGCAGTTCATCGGCGGTGTAGCGGGTGCCGGTGGGATTGGAGGGTGAACAGAGGATAAGCGCCTTGGTTTTATCGGTGATCGCCTCTTCGAGCTGCACTGGCGTCATTTTATAGTCGTTTTCAAAAGCGGTGCGCACGGTCACGCTTGTACCTTCGGCCAATTTGACCATCTGTGGATATGACACCCAGTAGGGAGCCGGTATAATCACTTCGTCACCGGGATCGATAAGCGCCAGCATGCTAAATCCCAGCGACTGCTTGGCACCGTTGCTGACGATTACCTGTGAGGGATCGAAATCCAGCCCGTTATCTCGCTTCAGCTTGCCCGCAATCGCTTCCCGGAGTTCGGGGGTCCCGGTGTTCATGGTATACCCGTGAAAGCCATCGTTAATCGCCTTGATGGCAGCATTACAGATATGTTTCGGGGTTTGAAAATCGGGCTCTCCCGCGCTGAGAGAAACGATGGAACGTCCCTCGCGCTTCAGCTCTTTGGCACGGGCGGAAATTTTCAGCGTTTCTGAAGGTGACAGTTCTTGTGCTCGTTTTGATATCATAAGTGAATGTATTGGGATTTAACAAATAAATGTCGACAATGACCGCTGAAAATAGCAAAAGATGGGTTGGATTTCTATAGATTTGGGAAATAACAGATACCAATTTTCAATGAGCCGGAAATGTGTTGCACCAGCAGCTAATTATCCAGGAGCATACTGTATATTTCCTACTATTTTTCTGGGTGATAAACAGCGCCTCATCCAAATACGCAGTACGCAATACAAAATACGTTCTCATTGCTCGTTATCTTTATAATAGTCTCGAAGCGCCTTTGCCACATGCTCTGGCACAAAAGATGAGAGATCTCCATCCCAGTAGGCCACCTCTTTTACGAGCGAGGCGGAAATGAAGGTCAACTGTTCGTTGGGCATCAGGAAAACGGTATCCACATCGGGAGCCAGGCGGCGGTTGGTGAGCGCCATGCGGAACTCATACTCAAAATCGGATATCTGTCGTACCCCCCTGACCAGTGTCTGCGCACCCTTTTCCCGTGCAAAGTCGACCAGCAGGCCGGTAAACTGCTCAACCTGCACATGCCCGGACCACTCCTTGCCTTCCAGGCATTTGCGGATCAGGGCTTCCCGCTTGTCGCCGGAAAATACGGTGCTCTTGCGGTTATTTACAGCAATGGTCACAATGATGGTATCAAACAGTTCGGTAGCCCGCTCCAGAATATCGAGATGACCATAGGTGATGGGATCGAATGAGCCGGGGTAGAGTGCCAGAGTTTTCATAGGCGGCAATTTGATTAACAATTAGTCAGTGTGCAAAGCGCAACATACTGCGGAAGCGGCGGAACTCCACAGTGGCAATAATCGCTTATTCCGGCTCCTCCTGCAAAAATATACTTACGATGGTTCTGCCGTAGGCTTTCGAAAAAAAGCAATTGGGGTGCTCTGTAAAATCGTGGCGCTTGTCGTGTTCAAGTACAAACCAGCCGCGGTCATTCAGCCATCCCTTTTCCAGGATTGTCTCAATCATTTGCTCCATGCGGGGATATTCGTAGGGAGGATCCGAAAAAATAATGTCGTAAGGCAGGGGCGGGCCATCCAGAAAGTCGGCCACATCCGCTACCGCTGTGCGAATTTGATCCTCAATATCAAACTCCCGGCCGAGCTCTTCAATATGGCGAATGTTAAAGTGATCGTTATCTACAAACAGCACCCTGGAGGCCCCGCGTGAGATCGCTTCAACCCCGAGGTTCCCGGAGCCTGCAAAAAGATCCAACACATTGGCATCGCGGATATACCGGCGCGCCTCGATCACAGAAAAGAGCCCCTCCTTGGTACGATCAGAGGTAGGACGCACCTTCAGCGTTTTGGGAATATTAATTTTTCTTCCTTTCAGCGTACCGGTAATAATTCGCATAATCCATTCAACGGTTTAACAAAAGCTGCTGTATTCAGAGATAATATAAAATAGAAAATTTTACTCCCTGCGTCACTCCCCGTTTGTTTATTTTCGTGCCGGACAGGGCGGAATTTACTCCTCCAGTGCCAGCATAATCGCCGGGAAGGCACATGCCAGGCTAAAGCCGTATGAGGTTTCTTCAGCCTCAACTTTCATCTTTTGGAGAGAATCCATCTTTATGATCTCTGAAGCCTCATCATCCCAGAACGGCTGTAAAATATCTATAATGCGAAAGGCCTTCACGCCATATACATATACCTGCTCGTGCAATCCCGTCATCCAGTTGAGTTGCCTGGCATTTTGCAGCCAAAGGTACGGCAGGTCTTCAGGCTCATCAAACTTCAGGTAGGTAGCCCCCCGGAGCTTTCCCAACACAAATGAACTGACGGCAATGGCATTGTGGAAACAGCCGATGGTCATGTACGAGCCTTTCACTTCGCTGTGCCTGCTCCAGCGGCTCCCGATCTCAAAATCGCTGATCAAATCGGTTGTAGAGGCGCTTGATGCCAGCTTCTGAAGTCCTCCCAGCTTTTCCCGATTCCTCAACAGCAAAAACTTGAACTTCTGGTTACTGAGATTATACCACGTGGGCTCAATTTGGCTTCGGTCGATACCCTGCATAAGGATGTTGATATGGTCCTCCCGTTCATCGGGCTTGTCATAGACCACTTTTGGGAAGGTTGTCCAGCATTCCTGGGTGGGAAACGAGAGCACACGAATATGATTAATGCCGAACTCCTCTTTCAAACGGACAACGGTGTTTTTAATGCCCCGGAAGTTGTGCTGATCCCCCTCCAGGAGGGCTCCCGGCAGATCAAAATTAAAATCCACCGATCCAATCCGCGCAAGTGTCGCCTGTTTTTTCGGTTTACTTACGGCATAAAAGAGCTGATTGTCAAAAAAACAGAGCCCAAGGCTTGGATTCGGTGGTGTCATCCTTGATCATTCCCAGGAAGCTGCGTTCAACAGCGTCGTCTGCTCAAGAGAACCGATTCTGTCATCCGTATCCGGATCTTCCAGCAGGTAAATTTGGGGACGAAGCGTATCGTTGAGTGTGTACTCGAAACGCTTTTCCGGTGAACGCGGAGAGTAAATAATAGAATCCGGATCGTAGGTACTTGGAGGCAGCTCCGTGAAAAGCGAGTCGCCTTCAGCAACCATCAGGGAATCTGTTTTCAGGAACTGAACCAGGCTGTCAAGCCCGCCCTGAGTGGGAGGAAAATCTCCCCTCGTGTTTTTATACTGTTGAAGGGCATCCCTCACATTCGACATCCGGTGACGAACCCGTTCCGTCATCTGTTCGCGTTCAAGAACTTCCTCGTAGGGATCAACAATGGCGTGGTAGAGAAAATACCCCAAAACAAGAATGATGATCCCTAAAATAATACTTAACAGTTGATTGCGCTGTTCAATATTCATCTTATGCTGTATTCCTTAAACGTGGTTTCAGAAAATTGACTTTGAAAATACATGCCGACCTCATGATATGCAACTCTAACTGGCAAAAGCAACTGTGGAAAACAAAGTTTAACTTCTGCACCCTTTTCAGAAGATATCGGCACCTGTCCCTGACTCTTCGGAATATCACCGTTGTCAATCAAAATAACAAAGGGAATTTTTCGGTGGCGGGTGGCTGTTGCCCGGATGGTGGCTCACCTCTGCCGACTATCTGACAGAAGTAAGGAAATTCCGATATTTCTCCTAAAATGGTATATAATTTTTTACTTTCCCGCCTTTCATTATCCACAAGAAGTATTCAGCAATACAGCATCCCCGTTGAACCGCAAGATACTAAACCTGGCAATACCAAATATCATCAGCAATCTATCGGTCCCCCTGCTTGGGGTCGTAGACACCGCTCTTGTCGGCCACCTTGATGAAGTGTACTATCTTGGGGCCATCGCGGTGGGGGGCATGATCTTCAATTTTCTTTTTTGGGGATTCGGCTTCCTGCGCATGGGGACCACCGGCCTGACCGCACAGGCGTTTGGGGAAGAAGATCGCCCTGAAAGCGTGCTGATACTGGCACGGGCTCTTTCCGTCGCCGCACTGTTCAGCGTACTCATCATTCTGCTGCAGACCTGGATTGCCGAGCTGAGCTTCTGGCTGGTGGAGGCTTCTCCAGAGGTGGAGCGTTATACTGAAATTTACTTTGACATCCGTATTTACGCGGCCCCTGCCACGCTCGGGCTCTATGCCATCAACGGGTGGTTCCTGGGGATGCAGAATGCCCGCTACCCGATGATCGTTACCGTTTTCCTGAACGGACTCAATATCGGGCTCGATTTCCTGTTTGTATACGGGATGGGAATGCATGTGGATGGTGTTGCCACCGGCACGCTGATCGCCCGCTACGCCGGCATAACGCTGGCCATCGTACTGCTGGTATGGAAATACCGCGACTGGCTGAGCGCGTATCTCCACGAACGACTGATGGAGCTGGGGGCCATCAAAAAGTTTTTTGCCGTCAACCGGGACATCTTTATCCGCACGCTCTGCCTTATCTTCACTTTTTCCTTTTTCACTGCCAAGTCCGCAGAATTCGGAGACGTAATTCTGGCCGCCAACAGTATTCTCCTGCAGCTTTGGATGATCGTCTCCTACGGGGTTGATGGGTTTGCTTACGCCGCAGAAAGCCTGGTTGGTCGGTTTACCGGGTCCAGAGACCGTAAAAAGGTAAAACTGGCCGTACAATACTGCTTTAGCTGGGGAATCGGCATCGGAGTAGGGGCATCGGCCTTTTACTGGCTGTTTGACACCTCGCTCCTGGCCCTCTTCACTGATCAACAGGCGGTGATCGATACGGCACTCACCGTGTTTTTCTGGACGGTTGCGGGACCCACGGTCAGCAGTTTTTGCTATATATGGGACGGCATTTTTATCGGGGCAACTGCCACCGGACCGATGCGAGACTCCATGTTAATCGCTACACTGGCTGTTTTTCTCCCAGCCTACTACCTGGGCGTGGGATATCTCGGCGTTCACGCCATCTGGCTGGCCATGGTCTTGTTTATGATCGCCCGGGGTGTTACACTTACCCTGTACGCACCCAACAAGATTTTAGCTGAAATATAAAATCCTCCGGGTACCACACGTTTGGACCTGTTCCCGGTTCCGAATTGGAAATGAGAAGCTCCCGATATACCAAATAAACAGACTTGCTATGAAACAGATACTTCTTCTCCGGCATGCAAAATCATCATGGGAAATTCCCCACCTCAAAGATTTTGACCGTCCCCTCGCCGCCCGGGGTCAGAAGGATGCGCCCCGTATGGGCAGGTTTCTCAAAAAAACCGGGTATTTACCTGGACTTGTGATCTCTTCCCCGGCTGAGCGGGCCAAAGAAACTACGCAACTCTGCCTGGAAGCCGCCGGACTTGATGAAGATCTCATCACCTGGAATGACAATCTTTACTATGGTACGGCAGGAGATTATCTCGATGCGATTCAACAGGTCCCGAAAAACATTGAATGCATCATGCTGGTGGGGCATAATCCCAAGATGGAGGATATCGCCAGCAGCTTGGGCGGAGAAGCCAATATTCGCGTGCCGACGGCAGCCCTTATCTGCTTTGAACAGCCGGCCAACCGGTGGGATCAAATCATACCGGGGCACCCCCAGCTTAAATGGATAATGATACCCAAACTCCTGAAAAAATTGATATGATTTTATTTTTCTCTACCCAGGAGCCCCGCTTCGCTGAATCCCTCAACTCCAGGAGGGCTATCTAAAGAGTATTGGTTCATGAATATAGTGGTAATGTGGGGATACAGTTTTTTTCAGCTTCACGCCCGAAATTTCCGATACTCTATCCAAAACCTAATTACTGTTGAATAACAAATACAACTATTATCGGAATACGGGATAAACGTCATTAATTGGGGCTTTGAGATGGTTCCTGTAAATTGGCAGTTCCTGCTTCCTGTCAACCGAGGTTTCAGGTTCACATATTTTCCTTATTTTCGAATAGTGTTTAACATAATAAAATGGGTGCACTCATAATCTAGTGATGGCAGAAGATCGAGATAATGCCCGGCTTAAAACGCTGGCACAAAATATTAAGAAGGATCCCGACGATTCTTTTTCGAAATTCGCTCTGGCCCTGGAATTCAACAAAAGGGACCAATATGACAAGGCGCGGGTTCTTTTTGAATCGATCCGCAACAATGATCCCGAATATGTAGGCGTCTATTACCACCTTGGTAAAACGTATGAGCTGTTAGGTTTGAACCAACAGGCCCAAATCACCTATACTGAAGGGATTGAGATCGCCTCATCCAATAATGCGAAAGAGCGTACCGTTTCTGAGTTAAAAGAGGCGCTTGCCGAACTAAACATGGAATTGCGTAATGATTGAACGACGATGAATATGAAAAATAATTATGGCAGTAAGCAGATGAATCGTATTGGCCATTCTATCCACACCCTGTTCAAGGCGGGATTGATCCTGGTTTTGCTGCTGGGATGGCACTCCGCGGCGCAGGCCCAGGGGCAGCAGACCCATACGGTCAGGGCCGGGGAAACGCTTTTCAACATCTCCAAACAATATGATGTGAGTGTGCAGCAGCTCCGGGAGTGGAACGATCTTCAGAACGATGAGCTCCGTGTAGGACAAACGCTGGTGGTGGGGCAACCTTCCGGCGAACCGCCGACCGACACCATCACGCACGAGGTACAGCCGCGCGAAACTCTTTTTTCAATTTCCAAACAGTACCAGGTCACCATACCGGAATTAAAACGCTGGAATGACCTCTCCGGGAACGATCTTGAAATTGGCCGTGAGCTCACCATCTATCCTTCTGAAAGCCCATCGGGTGCCCTTCCCGACACCGCCGGCCGTTCACTGGTGGTCAACACCCCGGCCAGCAGCAACACCTACTATACGGTCAAAAGTGGAGATTCATTGTACAAGATTGCCAGAGAACACAACATGACCATTGATGAGCTAAAATCACTGAACGATCTCACCTCCAATACCATCCGTGTAGGCCAACAGCTTACCGTTCGAAAAGTGGGGCAGGCCGCTCCCTCCGTGGCAGAAAACATCGAAAACTCGACTCCGCAAGGGGCGTTTGTAGTCCATACGGTTGAAAGCGGGAGCACTCTTCAGTCGTTGCTGAACCGGTTTGACATGACAGAACCCGAATTTCGGGCCCTCAATCCAGATATCTCTTCCATCCAAAGCGGGCAGCAAGTCACCGTGTTACTGCCTCCTTCCCGGTCGCATCCTAACCCCTATTCCGTCAAGTCAAACCTGAAGAATCTGGGACAGACCCTGGTAAGTGTCTACAGTGAAAATCAAATCGGGACCACAACCACCAGCGGCGAACTTTACAACCCCGACGAGTTAACCGCTGCCCATTCCAATATTGCACTCGGGAATGTGATATTCGTACAAAACCCCGGTAACAGCAAAGGAATCTACGTGCGCATCAACGACCGGTTCTCCGGAGAAGGGCTCAGGCTCTCGCACGCGGCCCTTCAGGCGCTGGAGCTTAACACATCAGGCAATGCTACTGTCAATATGTTTCAGGATCAATGAGCCACCATTTTTCGTCACTTAAAACCTATTTCAGGAATACCAATACCCTGCTCTACAGTTACCTGATCAGCCTTCCGCTGCTTTTGCTGTACGAGGTGCTCATTTTTATATCCCAGCCAGACTCCTCCCAGGTGGTTCGTATTTCGGTGGATGTGTGGATTAAATCGCTGTTCTCGAACTTTGGACAGGATGTACTTTCCATCACGCTCATATTCGTTGCGCTGCTGGGTATGTATATCCTGTACCGCGACCGCAGCAAGCTGCGTACTCTCAACATCTCCTATTTCTTTTTAATGATCGCAGAGGCAACCGTCTATGCCTACCTGCTGGCCCTGCTGATCTCGCAAACTCTTGACGCGCTTCTGCAAGTCGTACAGGTGCAGCCGATGGAATCACTTACCACGCTGCAGCAGCTTGCCCTTTCCCTTGGTGCAGGTCTGTATGAGGAGCTTTTTTTCCGTGTTATCCTGGTTTCCGCCCTTATATTTGTCTTCAAATATCTTTTCAGTAAAAAGTGGATGGCGGTTACCTCCGCCGTACTGCTGGCAGCCGCTATTTTCAGTGCAGTTCATTACATCGGGGTGCTCGGCGACCCGTTCACCTTTGGCTCCTTCCTGTTTCGCTTTCTCTTCGGCCTGGCACTGAACGGAATCTACGTATGGAGAGGGTTTGGCCTTGCCGCATGGACCCATGCCATTTACGACATCATGGTCGTGGCATTCATGTAGACAGGCCATCGGCAACTTCATTCCCTCTTTACATCAGCGGATTATTTTCAGGGTTGTTAGAAAAGAATTACTGCTTATATCAATACAATCTATTTAAGTTTTAAACAGATTATTGATATACTCATAATTCAACATTGAACGACACGTAGAATCAAATGATTTCAGGTACTTTCGATAATTAATCGATATATTTATATAGCTGGTTCGAAGAGATACATTTAATTTTCAACAAAGGTGCCAGTTCGGGATGGCCGAATTAACCAAAGAAGAAGTACAAAAACAGGAAGATTTTGAGGAGGAAATTATTCCTCACCTGGATGCGCTGTACAATTTTGCGCTCCGATTAACCTCGGATCCCAATGATGCTGAGGATCTCGTGCAGGATACGATTGTCAAGGCGTTCCGTTTTTTCAGCAGTTATGAGAAAGGGACCAACGCCAAGGCCTGGTTGTTCCGCATCCTGAAAAACTCCTATATCAACAACTATCGCAAGCAGTCCAAACAACCCAACCAGGTTGATTACGACGAAGTTGCGACCTTCTACGAAACCATTCGCGCTGAACGTACCGACACCTCCGACCTTGAAGACCGGATGTTCCGCGAGCTGATCGATGACGACATCTCCAATGCCCTGGAAGAGCTTCCGGAAGATTTTCGGACTGTTGTACTCCTTTGTGACGTAGAAGGGTTTACCTACGAGGAGATTGCAAATATGCTTGATGTCCCGATCGGCACCATCCGTTCCCGCCTGCATCGCGGGCGAAACCTGCTGAAAGCAGAACTGATGGATTACGCACAAAAACGTGGCTACCAGCCTGACTAGTACCAGTCATCCATAACCAGTCGGGTTTACGGGACACTGGAACGCAGATGAGGCCGGATACTGCGGATTAACCACAGAATAGTTTTTCAAACAACCCTTTCAAATGATCGATCGGTGGTGTCCGCATTTCGTCCGTCTGCCAGTAACGGACGAAATCCACGGTTCGCCACTACACCAGCAGTAAACTTATCTGTGTCATTACTCAATAACTCGGTGGCCGGCGGGTATCACTGCGTTTTTTGATCCTCTTCCAAATCCAGTTTTAATACAATCCGGATGGTTGTTCCCTTGCCCTCTTCTGATTCAAGCACAAACAGCTTGCCCTTGTGATAATTTTCAATAATCCGGTTGGTCAGGCTCAGTCCTAATCCCCAGCCCCGTTTTTTGGTGCTGTACCCCGGTTTGAATATCTGCTGGTGATATGATTTTTCAATACCCACGCCGGAGTCCTCGATATCTATCATCAGGTCGTTTTCAATGCGCTTCGTTGTCACTTTCACATAGGCGGGTTCTCCGCTGATTTTTATGGCATCCATGGCATTTTTGAGCAGGTTTTCCACCGCCCATTGGAATAGTTCGGTATTAACCCTGGCTCGCAGGTTGTGGTCAAAATCGCGGCTCACCTCCACCTGCTTGCCCAGCTGGGGCAGCCGCTGTTCCATATAGTCGATCACCTGATCCAGCAAGGGACCGATACGCTGCGACTTCAACTCCGGCTCCGACCCGATTTTGTTAAACCGCTCCGCCACCCCCCGCAATCTGGAAATATCTTTCTCAAGTTCGTTGCATATCCGCTCCGTAAAATCGTCGCCCGCTTTCTCATCCCTGAGCAGTTCCACCCAGCCGTACAGGCTTGAAAGCGGCGTGCCCAGCTGATGGGCAGCCTCTTTTGTCATCCCCACCCATAAATTAGACTGCTCTGCCCGTGTAATCGTTCGGTAGCTCACGTAGGCGATTCCAAGCAGAAGGGCCAACAGGGTAAACTGGATATATGGAAAGTAGCGCAGCATCTGCACGGTGGGACTTTCCCCGTAGTACACATACTGCGTTTGCGAATAGGTGTTGTCTCCCACTTTTACCTCAATAGGATCGTTCATCGCCTTAAACCGTTCAATGAGATCCTGGTTCAGGTTAGATTCGTCCACATTGCGATTAAAAATAATTTCACCCCGTTCATCCACAATAATCGAAGGAATTTTAAACCGATCTTTAATAATCAGCTCCGAAGCGACGAAATTTTGGGATGTTCGGTCAGCCTCGGCCTCCTCAACCAGCGCAATGATACTGTCGGGAACAGCCGCGTATCGCTGGAGCTCATTCATGACAGTCAACAAATTTTGGCTGATCTCGCTGTGCACCGGTCGACCGGTATACTCAATAGCACGCGCCCAGAGCTCAACACTCAGCCGCTCCTGCTGCAATACCCGGTTAACCAGGTATTGGTTATAGGCAAAAGATCCAAGGCCAAGACAGATCAGCAGCCCGATCAAAACGATGTTGATTCTATTTGACGTGAGAAATTGCTTCATCCTGGGATTTCAACTATTAGCGGTACTGCCCTGAAGATCGGAATTATTCCATAACATGCAATATAAAAGCGCCGGACCGGTAATTCATGGGCTTGACAATAAAAAAGGCACCACCCGATACGGATGATGCCTGAATTACAATACATAATCAACGGCCTGTCATGCAGATGCTTTGCGCTTTTCGTAAACAGGCGGAGCATTGTTTTGGATCGTCTCGCGCGTGACCACGCAACGCTCCACATTTTTCATGGACGGCAGCGTAAACATGATATCGAGCATCGACTCCTCCATGATTGACCGAAGCCCTCTTGCCCCCGTCTTGCGGCGGAGTGCTTTCTTGACAATCTCTTCCAGCGCCTCCTCCTCAAAGATAAGTTCAACCCCTTCAAAGTTGAACAATTTTTTGTACTGTTTGACCAGGGCGTTTTTGGGACGCTGCAAAATTTCGATCATCGCATCCTTCGAAAGCTGGTGCAATCCCGCAATTACCGGCAGTCGTCCGATAAGCTCGGGGATGAGGCCATAGTTCTGGAGATCCTCCGGTTCCACGTGGGTAAAAATATCGGGATCCTCCTTGTCATACTTGATCTGCTCTTCCGAATGGAAGCCCATGGAGCTGACCGACAGCCGGCGGGCAATAATTTCTTCGAGTCCGCTGAACGCCCCGCCGCAAATAAACAGGATATTGGAGGTATCAATCTGGATAAAACTCTGCTCCGGGTGCTTGCGCCCGCCTTTGGGCGGTACATTCGCCACCGTTCCCTCCAGGATTTTCAACAGGGCCTGCTGTACGCCTTCCCCGGATACATCCCGCGTGATGGAAGGATTATCGCTTTTCCGGGCCACTTTGTCCACCTCGTCGATATAGACAATTCCGCGCCGCGCACGCTCCACATCATAATCAGCCGACTGCAGCAGGCTGGAAAGGATGCTCTCCACATCTTCGCCCACATATCCCGCTTCGGTGAGCACGGTGGCATCGGCGATGGTAAACGGTACGTCAATGACATTGGCCAGTGTGCGTGCCAGCAGCGTCTTTCCGCAACCGGTGGGTCCCAGCAGCATAATATTGCTCTTTTCCACAAGAGTATCGTCTATATCTCCCGAGAGCTCCCCCCCGATGCGCTTATAGTGATTATAGACAGCCACCGACAGAGTTTTCTTGGCCTGTTCCTGCCCGATTACATAGTCGTCGAGCCGTGCCTTGATCTCGGCCGGTTTCAGGATCGGCTTGAAGTTATGCTCCCGTTTTTTTGACATGGAAGCGAGATCACTTTTGACGATGCCCGAGGCATCAGCCACACAGCGATCGCAGATATACACATCATTCGGACCGGCCACCATGCTGTTTACCTCGTGGCTGGAGCGGTCACAAAAGGAGCAATGTATGGTCTTGTTTTTCTTATCACTCATAATATTGCGGTGATCTTACGAAGAGGATTCCTTCTTCTTCTCGTTCTTCATTACGTTATCTATCAGCCCGTAATCTACGGCTTCCTGGGCACTCATCCACTTGTTGCGGTCGGTATCCTCCATTACTTCTTCCGGATCCTTGCCGCTGTGGTCGGCCAGAATTTCACTGATAAGCTTTTTGATACGGATAATCTCCTGAGCCTCGATTTCGATGTCGCTGGCCTGCCCCTGCACCCCGCCGAGTGGCTGGTGAATCATAACCCGGGCGTTTGGCAGGATGTTGCGCTTGCCTTTTTGACCGGCAGCAAGCAACACCGCACCCATCGATGCCGCCATACCCACGCAGGTAGTGGCCACATCACAACTTACATACTGCATGGTATCGTAAATGGCGAAACCGGATGATACAACACCGCCCGGACTGTTAATATACAAATTAATATCCTTTTCGGGATCTTCGGCCTGCAGATACAGCATCTGGGCTACAATGGAGCTGGCTACGGCGTCGTTGACCGGGGTTCCCAGAATAATAATCCGGTCTTTGAGCAGACGGGAGTAGATATCATAGGCCCGCTCTCCCCGGTTGGTCGTTTCTACGACCATCGGGACTAAATTGTTGTTTTGAATTCGTTGCGTATCGCCCATTTCGGGTAACTCAAAAAGTGGTTGTTTGTTCATAGCTTAACTAACAATATTGGAAGAGTTTTCCTGTTCTGCTTCATCTTCGGCCTGTTCGGCAGCCTTCATCTTTTCATCGTATGCTTCCTGATACTCCTCTTTGGAGATCTCTTCAACCTCGATTTCTTCACTGAGTCTGTCAAAAACCTTGTTTTCCCTGATACTATTCCGGAGATTTTCGAGCTGTTGCGGATTCTGAGCAAACATGTTCCTCATCTGGTCGACAGAGATACCGTACTGGGCCGCCTGTGCAGAGAGATGCTCATCTATATCATCGGGTTTTATCTCAATATCGTCAAATTTTTCTTGCAGCTTTTCATTGATAAAAAACCACTTGGCATCCCGCTCGGCACGGTCTCCCAGCCCCTCCTTGTACTCCTCGGGGTCAAAGTCGGGCGGCAGCTGTCCCTGGTTTTGCTGTTTTACGCGTTCCACATATTGATTCTTAAACTGCTCGATAAACACTTCGGGTACTTCAAATTCGTGCGCTTCCACCATTGCATCCACCAGGTCGCGCTTGAACAGATCATCGGCGCTTTGATCATAATAATCCTGAATCTGGCTTTTAATCAGGCTCTTGTACTCATCCACGTTCTTGGCCTCTTCGTTGGTCTGCTGCTTGGCAAACTCGTCGGTGAGGCGGGCCTTGTTCGGCTTTTCGATCTCCAGAATTTTCAATATGAAATGATGCGAATGATCGCCATGTCCTATTTCGACATCCACTTCGTCGCCAACCGTATGTCCCAGCAGGTCTTCCCTGAACTGCTCCGATTCCTCCTGGTTCAGGTCAATGACTTCGTTGGCCTTATTCTCCTCGTCCGGGTTTCCATCTTCATCAACAGGAATAGCCTGCACAGACACACGGCAGGTTTCGGTAACCTCTTCGCCCTCGTCGAGCGGTTCCCAGTCGCCCTGCTGCTGAAGCTGGTGCTCTACCTCTTCCCGGACTTCCTCATCCGTTACATCATGGACCATCTTGTCGACCTTGATCTTACTTAAGTCGGCAAGTTCAAATTCAGGTCGCGCACCAATTTTAAACACCGCTTCCAGCTCATCATTTTCCCAGCTCATCTCTACCATCTGGCTTTCGCCGACAGGCTCGTATTCGGGCACAACTTCATTCTCAAAAATTTCCTGTACATATTTGCCGATCTCCTCCTCCTCAATTTCATCGCCAAAGCGCTTTTTAATGAGCTGGATCGGCACTTTACCGGGGCGGAAGCCGGGCATGTTAATCTGGCCCTGGTACTTCTTGTAGGCTTCATTAAATTTGGGGGCCAGGTCTTCTCGTGTGGCAGAAATTTTCA
This sequence comes from Halalkalibaculum sp. DA384, assembly GCF_043951955.1. Classification (NCBI taxonomy): domain Bacteria; kingdom Pseudomonadati; phylum Balneolota; class Balneolia; order Balneolales; family Balneolaceae; genus Halalkalibaculum; species Halalkalibaculum sp. DA384. Next base: position 229,240 of record NZ_JBINJE010000003.1, read on the forward strand.
CCTGCTTGTCAACGGAAGTTATATCTTCTACTGAAATATCCACTTAAATTTACTCCTCGTATTTTCTACTTACTTAATTTTTGTTGATGCATTCACGGCAGACGAGAGTACGAGAGGGGGGACTCGAACCCCCACGCCAAAAAGGCACTAGATCCTAAATCTAGCGCGTCTACCAATTCCGCCACTCTCGCATGTTTAAAAACAGAAAACAGCTTAAACATTCTGCGGTAGTCTAAAAGCCACAAAAACTACGACTTTTTCGATCTCATTTCAACACATACTTTATTTATATCATTCGGATTTACCAATAAAGGCGATGAGACATTACAATCTATTTTGTAATTTCCCGTGAATCGAATCGCCTCAATTCAAATAACCCGGTATGTTTTACAACCTGCGCCTGGTGTACATTACCACCAAAGACCGAGATGAAGCCCGAACCATTGGCCGGGCCCTTGTCGAAGAGAAACTGGCAGCCTGCGTAAATATTATAGACGGCATGGAATCCATTTACCGGTGGGAGGGCAATATCGAGGAGGCAAAAGAAGCGATCCTGATAGCCAAGACCCCTTACCACAATGTAAAACCCCTCACCAAAAGGGTTAAACAACTGCACAGCTACGAGTGTCCCTGCGTGGTATCACTGACTCTCACCGAGCAGGAGGGCAATGACGAGTACCTCCGGTGGCTTATCAAGGAAACCCAGGACCAGTCGATCAGTTACGATATCGAGGAGGAAGAGACCTGAAACATCCGGATGAGGGACGGTATAGATAAATACCTCGATGGATAAACCCGGAAAAGCGTTAACTCGTTGGTGGCTGCATATTACAAGGTATTACCGGTGCAGCCCGCACTCTGTCTTTTCCATGTCAGACCAGCGTCCGTCTCTGCCCTCGGCGGGAACCGTGCAGTGCGTGCATCCGACCGAAGAGTAGCCCTGCTGCTGCAGCGGATTCCGCGGCAGCCCGTACATCTCCATATATTCATCAACCATGTTCTTGTTCCAGTCTACAAGTGGGTAGCAGCGCAGCATCTCGGTCTTTTCGATGACGATATCAAGGTTGCTGCGGTACCGGTTCTGGTACCCGATAAGACCCGACATCCAGATTGAAAACTGTTGCTTCAGGTCCTGCAGCGGCTCGAGCTTGTTTATCCTGCAGCACTCGTCCGGATCACTTGCCCAAAGCTGCTTTTCCCTTGTCAACTGATGCTTGGAGGAGTCCGGATGGAGGTCCACCACATTCAGGTCGAGCAGCTGGGTAAGCCGCTCTTTATACTCCAGCGTTTCCTGGAAGTGGTACCCGGTATCAATAAAGTAGATAGGGTATCCCGGTTTTACGCGACTTAAAATATGCAGCAATACCGCTGACGTCGTTCCAAAAGAGGAGGTTACCAGCACTTTTTTAAATGTGTTAAACACCTGGGCAACCCGCGCATCCACAAGTTTGGGTGACAATGTGCGGTTGATCTTCGCTTTATCTACAACCAATTGTATAACCGTTGGAATTGAGAATTTAGGCCTTTGACTTCTGATTTAAATAATTTTCAACAAAATTTCCAAACTCAACTTACATGATCCCTAACTTAACCCAAAATCATTTATGAAACTTCACAAACCAAGATAGCCTGATGTCGACTACTTTGGATGTAACAGCTTATGAGCACATTCTAACGGCCACCATTCAGCGCCCCGAGGCGATGAATGCCATCAATTTTGAGCTTATGGACGAGCTCGAAAGGGTGTTAGATCATCTTGAAAACAGTCGGATGCGTGCATTTGTCCTTACCGGGGCCGGCAGGGATCTCTTTGTTTCGGGAGGAGATCTCAAGGAATTTCACGGGATCAAATCAGCAGATGAAGCCGAACAGATGGCGCGCCGCATGGGGGCCATACTCAAGCGGATCGAACGGCTGCCCTGCTGGACCATCGCTTCCATCAATGGTTCAACCTACGGCGGCGGGTGGGAGCTTATGCTCGCTTTTGACTTCCGGATCGCCTCCGCTGATGCCACATTCCATTTCAGCCAGGGAAAATTCTACCTGCCGCCCGGCTGGGGCGGACTTACGCGACTGGTGGAAAAAGTCGGACGTTCAACAGCCCTGCGCTGGCTGGCCGAAACAGCAGAAATCGATGCGGGAAAAGCGTTGAATTACGGCTTGATTGACCGCCTTTGCCCTCCCGACGAACGGACAGAACAGACGTATGACTGGGCGAAAGAAATGTGTAAAAATGATCGCGATTACATAAAAACGCTAAAACAGGGGGCCCTTGCTTTCTCCGAAGCTCGATGGAAAGCCATCGAACAGGAAATACAGCCGTTTGCCCGGCTTTGGGAAGATGAGCGTCACCATACGCGTGTAGAAAAGTTTTTGAATAAAAAAGACTAGGAAAAAGACCTCCAAGGTTTTGGAAACCTTGGAGGTCTCTAAGACAGTTAGCGTGGCCACTTCCCGAGCATCACTAAATGGAGTAGGCTTATCACTCACATCAGCCTGCCAAAATGTAAAAACAATTCCTAACAATACTTGATCTGGGCCTGTAATGGTAACCTCGGGTTCAGGTAGTGCAATATTGTGAGACCCGGGTTTACTGGCAATAGTATAAGCAACTTCTGCATTACCCGGTGAGGTTGGTCGTCATCCCGGATCGTTGCCCGGCAAGATAGTAAAATCATAAACAAAGTAATTTAACCCTCAGACAGCTACCTGTTGCTCTGCGTGCTATCTACTTTTTGCCGCAGCTTCATCTCGGCTTCGTAGCGTTTGTTCTTGCGCATCAGCTCCAGCTTCATGGTGTCTCCCTCCTCAAATTCACGCATCAGGGCCTGGGCGTGCATCTGGCTGTGCACCCGGTTGTCGCCAATTTTCAGGATGATATCTCCCGGCATTATTCCCGCTTCGTAGGCCGGGCCATCCTTGTTTACGCTGGTCACCAGCAGCCCCATAATGGCGGGCAGGTTGTACTGGGCTGCAATGCGATAGGTCATGGGCGTCGTCTCAAAACCGGGATTGTAGCTGAGTTTCACCTCCCCGGATCGCGACAACTGGTCAATAATTTTTTCCACACGGTTGCTGGGAATCGCAAATCCGAGTCCCACATTCCCGCCACTGGTTCCCCCGGTATAGATGAAGGTGTTCACCCCGATTACTTCACCCTGGCTGTTCACGAGCGGTCCCCCGGAATTTCCGCGGTTGATGGCGGCATCCGTTTGAATCATATCCATATAGACGCGTGGTTCGTTCGGATCTGGCCGAAAATCGCGCCGCGTGGCACTGACCACACCCACCGTTACCGAAGGCTGGGCCGCCTCAAAAAGGCCGAATGGATTGCCAATAGCTATACTCCATTCCCCCACCATCACCTGGTCGGAGTCCCCGAAATTCATATGCGGAAATTCGCGGTCAGACTGTATTTTCAGCAGGGCCAGGTCCGCCAGCTCATCGGAGCCCAGCAGCTTGGCCTCGTGCTGGGAGCCATCGGGCAGCGACACCACTATTTTCTTGGCATTTTGGCCGGCCACATGCTCGTTGGTCACCACAAGCCCGTCTTTACTGATGATAAAACCGGAGCCCATGCTGTTGAATTCCCGCTCCTGCGGGGCCAGGAAAAAACCGTAGAACTCGTCAAACGCCAGCCGGCGCCCGCCCTGCACCACTTCGGTTACCGTAATACTTACTACGGCCGGGCTCACCTCACGCACCGTTCGCGTAATGGCATTATGGCGCGATGCATAAACTGTGGAATCCACCTGTTGGGGTGTCAGTGTGTTCGAACCGGCAGGCCGACTTCCCCCGGTCCCGGTCGGAACAGCCGTCGTTCCCGCAGCAATCGTCTGCATTTTTTGGGGACTGCTATCCTGAACGGACTGTACCGTTTCCTTCTGTGCACCCGGGGCAGGCTCCTGGCCTTTTTGAGGCTGACATGCTATAAAAGAAAATATCAACAGGTATACAGCAGGTGTAATGAACAGGGTTCGTACCATGTCTCTACCACTTGTTTTAGGACTTGTCAATATGTACAAGCTGCTTGGAGCCGATCTCCACCACCTCTTTGATGGTTTTCTCCAGGGGACCGGGGTGCCACGCCCCCGAGGCTTTTTTGTGCCCTCCACCACCAATTTCGCGCGCCCACTTGTTGACATCCACTTCATTGCTTTTTGAGCGCAGGCTCATCTTCACCCCGTCGCCCAGCGCCTTGAACAGCACCGCTGCCTTGATACCGGCCACGCTCAGCGGATAGGCCACGAAGCCTTCGGTGTCGTCGTTGGTGGTATTGGTCTGCTCCAGCATCTCTTCGGTAACGCACATAATCGCAATTTGATTGTCCTCGTACAGCTCAATAGTTCCAATGGCCATTCCCAGCAGGCGCAACTGGTTGATCGTCTTGTGCGAAAACACCTTTTCAGCTACCTCATTGGGGCGAAAGCCTCCCAGTCTCAGCAGTTCTGAACTGATATTCAGCGTCTCCGGGGTCACGCTGTCATATTGGAGCGAGCCGGTATCTGTAAGGATGCCCGTATACAACGCCTTTGCCGCCTGCTCATCCAGCTGATTGATATCTTGCTGCAAGAAAACGTGAAATATCAGCTCACAAGTAGAAGAGGCCTCCTCCACAGAGATGCTCATATCGAAGCCGTCTTTGGGATCCGGGTGATGATCGATCATAAAGGTGGGCTTGGGATCATCCTGGATATAATCCGAATAGGTTCCAAACCGGGGGGGAGAGTTCCCGTCAACCAATACAAAGGCCTCGCACTCTTTCAGCTCCTTTTCTTCCGGTTTCTGAATCTTATAGAATTCGGTAAGCCATTCCAGATTCATCGGCACGGGGTCGTCATTAAATGCATACGCCTTGATACCATTTTTTTCCAGCCAGAGACACATTGCGATTTGCGATCCAATACAATCTCCATCAGGACGTATATGGGAAAAGACCCCCACCGTTTGATACTCTTGTAACCTCTGTATCAGTTTTTTAAACATGCTGCAAATAGTCGTAAATGGAAGAAAAATAAGCTTATTAAAAAAAGGCATTGCCTTGAAGAAAGCAATTATTTTTACCCCTTAAATATTCACTTGTCTCCTGTATTTTACGACGAGAACTGTGCTTAAACTCGTTTATTTTACAACAACGCTAAAAAAACACCTCTATGAAGGGACTTGTACTTTGCAACGGACTTCCTCCAAAACCGTCGCTGCTGGAAAGCTATCTGCGGGAATCGCCGCTTTTTATTGCTGCTGACGGAGGCGGCAACACTGCGCGAAAGCTCGGGTTCGCTCCCGACCTGGTGGTGGGCGATCTCGACAGTTTTACCCCCAGCCCGGATGATGATTTCGAGGTGATTAAAGATCCGGACCAAAATACCAACGATCTGGAAAAAGCACTGGATCTGGCCGCCGAACGAGGGATATCACATGTTACCGTGCTGGGTGTTACCGGCCAGCGAATTGATCAGACCCTCAAAAACCTTTCGGTTCTCAAGCGATATGACAGCCGGTTCGAGTCTCTCGTCTTTGAAGATCACTTCGGGCAGGTCTTTCTGCTGCCCCGCTCCTTCTCCACTGAACTTCCTCCTGGCACCACCGTGTCGCTGTTTCCGTTATCCGGTCGCGTGGAGGGCATACGCACAAAGGGCTTAAAATACCCGCTGCAGAACGACTTTCTGGAAAACGGCGTGCGCGACGGATCTTCCAACAGGGTGGTCTCCTCTCCTGTTACAATTGAATACCAGACGGGTGACCTGTTGATATTTATTGCCGGCGACGAAACAATGGAGGAGTTCTAACCCGGATTTCTCCACCAAAAAATTTCTTCCTCGGTGCGTTGAAGCATGATCCCCAAAGGAATATCTTTGGACCGGCATAATCCCTAACCAACTAGGTACCATTGACCGAACTCCAATTTACCGCGCTGGACTGGCTGCTGCTGTTTTCCTACTTTGGCCTGCTCATTTACCTGAGCTGGCAGAAAGACTGGGACAAGCAGGACGAGGAGGGATTTCTGCTTTCCGGCCGAAAAATGACGCTGCCGGCTTTTGTGGCCACGCTCGTTTCCACCTGGTATGGCGGCATCCTGGGCGTGGGAGAATACAGCTACCAGTACGGTATTTCCCAATGGCTTCTGTTCGGATTTCCCTTTTATGTGTTTTCCGCCCTTTTTGCTGTATTCCTGGCTGGGAAAATACGTCTCAACAGGGCGCTGTCCATTCCCGAGGCGATAGGCCACACATATGGAGCAACGGCCGGTCGATTTTCCGCCGTACCCATTTTTGTGCTTGTCAGTCCCGCCCCCTACATCCTGATGCTCGGACTGCTCTTCCAGTACATGACCGGAGGCAGCGGCAACTTTTTATGGTATGCGGCCGCCATTGCGCTGTTCTCGGTAGCTTATGTCAGTTTTGGAGGATTCAAGGCCGTCGTACGGACCGATATCCTCCAGGTTGTACTCATGTTTGGCGGTTTTATCCTGCTTCTCCTGTTCGCCTTTCAGGAGTTTGGCTTTATCGGCGAACTCTGGAGGAAGGTCCCTGACACCCACCGCGATATCACCGGGGGGCACGATCTCCAATACATTTTGGTCTGGTTTTTTATCGCGCTGTGGACGTTTGTAGATCCCAGTTTCCACCAGCGGGCCGCCGCAGCCGAGTCGCCGGAAACCGCCAAAAAGGGAATTTTCGTATCGATCCTGCTGTGGTCCCTTTTCGATTTCCTGACGATGTTCAGCGGCATGTACGGCTGGGCCATACTGGGAGCGCACCTGGGAGAACCGATAATGGTGTATCCCTACCTGGCCAACGAGATTCTACCACTGGGTATCAAGGGACTCTTTTTTCTGGCCCTGCTGGCCTCCATCATGTCTACCATGGACAGTTACTTGTTTCTCTCCGGGCAAACCCTGGGGCGTGATTTCCTGGCCAACTATTTCCCCGAAACGCCCAATAACCGGCTTACGCGCCTCAGCGTGTTGATAGCGGCCATACTCGGCATTTTGTTGATTATACTCTACCCGAGCGTCATCGACTTGTGGTACGTGATCGGATCTGTCATGATTCCGGGCCTGCTGATCCCCGTGCTCGGGGTTTACCTGCCGCTGTTCAAGCTTAACCGCCGGATAGTGCTGCTAACCATGATCACCAGTATTCTCGTGTCTCTTTTCTGGCTGGCAATGGGCACCATCTATAACCAGGAACCCTATTCCTATACGTTCTGGGGAATTGAACCCTTTTATCCCGGGCTGCTGACCAGCTTCCTGTTTTGGCTCGTTGGCAGGATAAGATAGTAATAGGATAAAGCCGACATTCAAATAACCACATTCAAAACCGCGGGTTATCCATCATAATCCGGAATTTTGAATATGCAGCCAAACAGGTACAGGAAAAACAGTGGCTTGGCAATTTTTTAAAAAAATAATCTCAGCCAGGAATAAATCAGAAGATGGGATTTGAATACTATGTGCTCTTGAGGATGTGCCCGAGATTCAGCTTGTGGATTGGAATCAGGTATTTCATGGAGAGCGCGTCTTTCTGGATGTTGAGCAGCCCCGTTCCGCGAAAGTCAACCACGGCCAGCCCGTCCATACAGCGAACCACCTCTCCGATACCGTAAAATTCCGGGCAGGGTCCATAATATACCAGATCACCCAGCTGAATATTGTTTTTGGCTCTCCGGTGAAACGGAAGAATCACCGGTAGACGATCGAGTCGATATGATAATCGTTGATTTGCTCCCATAAGAGCCTAAATATAGCCAATTATTTTTTTTCGTTGCCAAATATAAATTTTCTTTCCCGGGGGCCCAGGGGCTCAATATTTATCCATCGGGAATGTGCGGGGATGAGTGGACGTATTTTTTCAGGCCACTCAATTACCGAAACGCCCTCTCTATAAAAATATTCTTCGGCACCAATTTCAAGCGCTTCCTCCGGGTTTTCCATGCGATAACAGTCGAAATGAAAAATAGGAAGGGTTCCGTCATATTCGTGGATCAGGGTATAAGTGGGAGAGAGCACTTCCCGGGGGTCCACCCCAAAAAAACCCGCCATTCCCTTTACAAACTGGGTTTTCCCCGCTCCCAGGGGCCCCTGGAGACAGACAACATCCCCGGCCGCCAGCTGTTTTGCATACCGCCCGGCCAGTTCGCGGGTCTCTTCTTCCGAAGTTGTTACCACTTCTGTTTCCATCGGATTACAGCGTTGACCGTGGCCGCAGGGTTGCGATAGGCAAAATCATCTCTTCCATGCTCGCTCCGCCATGCAGAAAAGTATCGCGATAGCGATTCTGGTACCGGTGATAGTTGGTGGGGTAGACAAAATAATAATCCTCCTTGGCGATAATATAATTATTGACCAGTTTGGGAGTCGGTAGCTTGTAGGAGTTGGGATCATCGATAAAGATCGCGGCACTCTCCTCGGCTTTGAGATTCCGCCCGTATTTGTATCGCAGGTTGGTGGAGGTGTCTTTATCCCCGAACACCTTGGTATCCCGCAGGGCCCGTACCGCCCCGTGATCGCTGGTAATGACAATGACCACCTCTTCTTCCGAAAGCTCTTTCAGGATACGCAGAAGCGAGGAGTGCTGAAACCAGGTGCGCGTCAGGGACCGGAAGGCGGGTACGTCGGGGGCGATCTCCTTGAGGACCTCCGAGTCTGACCGCGAATGGACCAGCGTATCCACAAAATTATAGACAAATGTACTCAGCGGCGACTGCGTGTAGTTGTGAATGCGGTCGGCGATTTTCTGGCCCTCTTCCGCATTCAGAATTTTTTCATACTTAAAATTCAGGTTCATGCTTTGCCGCCCGAGCTGGCGCTCCAGCAGTTCATGCTCGAACTGGTTGAGCGAACTTTCATTATCGCCCTGCTCCCACAGTTCCGGGTAGATCTCCTCGATCTCCAGCGGGAACAGACCTGAAAAAATTGCGTTGCGCGAGTAGGGCGTGGCGGTGGGCAGAATGGAGTAGTAAAAGTCGGTATCGATGCTGTAAAAGTCGGTCAGCAAACTTTCAAACACGAGCCACTGGTCGTAGCGCATGCAGTCGATCACAAAAAAGAGCGTCGTTTGATCGTTTTCCACATGGGGGAGCACGTACTCGGGCAGGATATCCACCGAAAGCGCCGGGCGTTGCGGTGTCTGCTGCTCCAGCCAGGGACGGTATGCCTGCTGGATATATTTCCCAAATTCCCGGTTGGCCTCCTGGTACTGGTCGGTCAGGACCTGGCGGAGCGATTCCTCGCTGCCTTCCAGATCGATTTCCCACCGCGTTAACTGCTGGTAGATATTGATCCACTCCTCCCAGCCGGTATCCTCGCGGATACGCGCCGAAATTTTATTGAAATTGCGGAGATAGGACTGTGCAAATTTTTCATTGCGAATCCGCTTGCGTTCCAGAATCCGCTTTACGGTAAGCAGAATCTGGTTGGGATTGACCGGCTTGATCAGGTAATCCGATATCTTGCCGCCGATGGCGTCTTCCATAATCGACTCCTCCTCGCTCTTCGTGATCATGACCACCGGCAGCGAAGGTTGCGACCGTTTTATTTTATCCAGCGTAGCCAGCCCGTCCATGCCGGGCATCTGTTCATCCAGGAAGACGATATCAAAGATTCTCTCCTTGATTAACGTGACGGCGTCACTCCCGTTCGTAACCGGAACAATTTCAAAGCCTTTGTTTTCAAGAAAAATGATATGGGGTTTCAGCTGATCGATCTCGTCATCAGCCCAGAGAATACGATTCGACATCGAACATCTTTTTTTAAGCTTTCGGATGCAGCACCACACCCACGTTTATTTAACCTTTCGAATATAACGTGTTTTTGGGTGAAGTGTGACGGGAAGACGGAGAAATTGAGGATTTGATGAAAGGGTGTTTCGCAATGGGTGTTGAGTCGTGAGCCACGCGTTTACTTGCTTGTTTTTATTTTAAAAACGTTACAGTTCAATCATCGATTCCATGTTTTCCAATCGTTTTTCCCCGATCCCCTTGATCTTCACAAGTTCGCGGATGGTTTGAAATTTCCCGCTGCTGTCGCGGTAGGCGACGATTCGCCGGGCGTATACCGGTCCCACCCCCGGCAGCTCCTGCAGTTTTTGTACGCTCGCGGTATTGATATTGATCCGGGTCGTATCGTTGCCAGCCCCCTTTCCGGGTTCCTTAGTCGTGGTATCTTCCGGGACAGGAATCGTATCTGCAGAGGTTACGGCCGGTCTCACTTCCACCGGTCCCGGATTGTACCGGCGCATCAACTCCGCTTCCTGTCGGGCGATCAATTTCGTTTTACGATCAAATTCCCGCTTGATCTCGGCATAATCCCCGGCTTCAGCCGCAGGTTGTGGTTCCAAAAAAACATTTACCAGCGATATGACGAGCAATACCATTATCAGCACGGACAGAGTAACCCGCTCCTGCCGCGTTATCCTCAGTTTTTCCAACAAAAAGAATATGTTCCTGTTCATCGGTCTCTCCTCTCTTCGTTTTTGCCATTTGTTTTTATGGACCGTCCAAAAGGCCGATCCTTACAAAAAATCTTGTTTTACAACCAGATTAGTGAGATGTTTGGCTGCAGCGAAGGGACAACGAGAGCCCGACCCTGGTGTCCAGTGAACCATAACCATTGGGCTTACCGAATACTGAAACGCAGGTGAGGCTGATGCTGCGGATTAACCACAAAGTAGTTGTTCAAACAGCACCTTCAAATGATCTGCGTGCAGATCAGCCTGATCGGTGGTATCCGCGTTATGCCAGTAATGCCGAATCCAGGGCTTGACACGACACTAGTATAATTGTTGATGAATCAGTAAAGAAGTAATTAGTGCAATACCGAGTGATTGGCAACAGATAAAAGCATGAGTACACAATACGCTTTCTCCTATAACCACCTGGATATCGCCTACAGAAAAATGGGGCGGGGCAAACCACTGGTAATGCTGCACGGATGGGGTACCAGTGGACAGGTACTGCTGCCGCTTGCCGAAATGCTCTCCGACATCCGCACCTGCTACGTCCTGGACCTGCCTGGTTTTGGCCATTCCCCGGCTCCCCCTCACCCCTGGGCGATCGATGACTACGCCGATATGGTTCAATCGTTTGCGAAATCCCTCGATCTGAATCCCGTCGACCTGCTGGTTCACTCCTTCGGTGGGAGAATTGCCCTGAAACTCTGTGCCCGCGAATGGGGAAAACGAGCGGTCGACAAAGTGCTGATCACCGGCGGTGCGGGCATGAAACCCAAACGAAGTGTCAAATTCCACTTCAAAAAGTATCTTGCAAAAACGCTTAAAGCCCCCCTCCTGCTGCTGTCCGGCCAGGCCAGGGAAAAGGCGTTACAAGCATTACGTGGAACCGCACTGTGGAAATGGCTGGGTTCCTCCGACTACCAGAAGCTTTCAGGTGTAATGCGGGAGACCTTTGTCAAATCTGTCACAGAGCACCTGGAATCCTGCCTGCCCGAAATTCCGCACGAAGTGCTGCTCCTCTGGGGCCGTGACGACGAAGCCACGCCGCTCTACCAGGGCGAACGCATGGAAAAAGGCATTGAAAACGCTGCTTTGGTCACCATTGAACATGCCGGGCACTACGCTTTTTTGGATCGCCCAAAGCATTTTGCCTCAATAACACGGGCTTTTTTAAAGGGTAAGTCCAGCTCAAAAAGGTGACACAAGCAAGGCGCTCCCCCATTCGTCATAAGAGGCCTTAGCAAAACATTCGAATCACCGTTCGCAGGGAGTTGTACTTATGAGCTATATAAGATCGGTAGCACAACCACACAGGGCACCAGGTTCTGCAAAGGCCTCTAAAGTTACCACCAAAAAATGACTTTACTCATCTCACGTCTCACGCCTCACGTCTGACGTCTGACCTCTCACTTGCCAGCTCCCGCTCTTTAAAATTATCGTCAAAATAGTTGTACCACTTTCGGAACGGGCGGAAGGCGTTTTCCGGATCAAACGGCCGTTTATATTCACTTTGGCGACACTCCTCGCTGCAGCAGCCCTCCATCATGCGCGCGCCCTCCTCCGAGCAGACAAACAGCTTGTTGCACTCCATGTTGGCGCAGTTGATGTAACTGTCGGCGGCCTTGCCGGTAATTTCACAGCGGGCGATCGGCTCGAGGTTGTCTTTGTTGACCGGCACCACCAGTCGATCATCAAACACAAAGCACTTGCCCTTGTAATGCTTGCCGCCCTCCTCGTGGGCATACCGCAGGATACCGCCGTGCAGCTGGTTCACATCCTGCCAGCCTTTCTCTTTCATGAGCACCGAAAATTTTTCGCAGCGGATGCCACCGGTGCAGTACATCAGCACTTTTTTGTTCTTGGGCGCATCAAACTGCTCCAGCCAGTCCGGGAACTCGTAAAAATTTTCGACTTCCGGCGTGATGGCCCCCTCAAAATGACCGATCCTGCTCTCATAGTCATTTCGCACGTCAATCATTATATAGTCTTCGTCCGACTCCATCAGCTCTTTCCATTCGTGCGGTTCCAGGTAGTTACCGCCATCCGCGGGATCCACTCCCTCTTCATGCAGGGCCACGATCTCATCCCGCGTCTTGCACTTAAGCTTGGCAAAAGGGATAAAATCGCTTGTATCGGTCTTAAAGTCGATGCCGTCAAAGCCTTCAATGGAGGTCAGGTGTTCCTTGTACTGCTGCACCTGTTCGGGGGTGCCGCCCAGCGTGCCGTTGATCCCCTCTTCTCCAATATATATTCGTCCTTTAACACCCAGCTCCTTGCAAAACGCTTTATGCCGCTCGCAAAATGATTCCGGGTTCGCAATCTCCCTGAACTTGTAATAAAGAATGACCTCGTACATATTCCTGCTTCTGTTAAATTTGTAAAGCGTATGAATTAAAGCTTATTGATTATTGCAAAACCCAAAATTAAGGGTAATTTTGGAAGAAATGAACATTCAACTGTAAGAAATATTGTCCACTTCATTTGTTCTCATCACTCAAATTCCATAGCTCGCTGATCTTCCTTTGGCTGATTACCGTGACGGTATTTGCCCAGCAGACGGCCAGAGCCAACCAGCATATCCATCCCCAGAAGCACCCGATGCTTAGCAAAATTCAAGCTGACTACCAAGGTGGACAGATCAGTCTGGATCAAAAAATACTGTTCCAGTTTTATGCAGGATTACAACTGCAATCTCTTCCCGAACCCTATAAAAGCAGTTCACCTGATCCAATAAAATGCGGGGTGCCGATAATCCGGGAATACCGGGCTAACCGAGATCAATTATCACCCTCCACCATACAAGAAATCGAGTCCATGGTGCAGAACGTCACCCAGGCACAGCACACCTACCGTTCACCGAGCGGCAAGTTCAAAATTCATTACGATACCAATGGAGAGGATGCCGTACCCGCCGGAGACACTGAGCCTGAAAATGGCATCCCGGATTATGTGGATCAAGTTGCGGCGGCAGCCGACTCTTCATGGCGCCACGAGGTGCAAACTCTGGGACACAGCGATCCGGTCATCGGGCCATCAGAACCGTATAATATTTATTTCAAAAATTTCAACTATTATGGACAAACTTGGCCTTCAAATTCTACAACTTATTTTGTAATTCACAATAATTTTAACGGTTTTCCGGAGAATACGGATCCCGAAGGAGACCAGGCCGGGGCGATTAAAGTAACCGTGGCACATGAGTTGAAGCATGCTATTCAGTATGCTAACAGTAAATGGTATTGGCCTAGCGATTCACAGAGTCCACACGGCGAAAGTTGGTCAGAAATGGATGCTACACTTATGGAAGAAGTGGTTTATGATGATGTGAATGACTATTATAATTATATTTACTACAGTTCAAGTATATTTAATTCCGGCAGCCACTCTATACCAGCTTCTTACGAAGGTGTAACCTGGTTCATTTATTTCAAGGAGCGATATGGCGATGCGTTCTGGCCGGCCGTCTGGAACCGAATTGAAAGGAGATATGAGACCCAACAGAATCAGCAGAATCCTGACTACCTGATGATGCTGGAGGCGATTACGATGACCCTGCAGCAGGATTATGATGAAAGTTTTAAACATGCCCTGGCGGAGTCGCATCTCTGGCATTATGCCTCGGGAGACCAATATTCAATCATGGATTTCGGTTTCCAAGAGAAGGAGGAGTACCCCAATCCAAATATCAATGCTACGATAGTTGCGCGCGACAGCATGAACACCCCGCGGCCCATTCCATCGCTTGGGGCTCACTATATTACAGCCAGAAAAGAACCGATGCTTGCGGGATTCGTGCAGGTGCAGGCCGAGTTTGATTCGACGTTTACCAACTTTGGCCTGATCGGCTATTTCAGTGATGGCTCGGTTCGGACAATGACCCAGCCCGGCAATGCTTCCGGGACGCTCACCATTACCACCAACTGGGACTGGAACGCGCTGCAAGAGGTAGGCATTGTGGTGACCAACTCCAGCAATACTACCTCCACCGGGTACCAGCTGACGGTCACTTCTCAGATTCCGGAAGAAATACAGCTTGCGCAAAACTATCCAAACCCGTTCAATCCCGGTACGACGATCGAATTTGGACTCCCGGAACAAACTCATGTAGAGCTTGCGGTGTATGATATTGTAGGCCGAAAAGTCGCAACCTTGCAGGATGAAGTGCTGCTGGCCGGCTATTACGATGTTCCATTTAATGGTCGAAACCTCGCCTCAGGAGTTTATTTTTACCGGCTGGTTACCGATCAGCAGGTTATTGTCAAAAAAATGACGCTTATTAAGTAATATTTCATGTTGCAGGATAAAGGTTTCAGGTTGAAAGTTGTGAATAGACAGTCTAAAACCTGCAACATGCAACCTTCAACATTATCCATCAGTGCATCGTAATGATGTCCAGCAGAATCGAATCTGCAATTTTTCGACCTTCGACTGAAAGGCGGAGTCTCTCATTGCCGGCCATAAATTTGCCTTCATCCACTTTTTGATCGATATAGTCCTGTTGCCGTTCATTAAGTGAATAATTATAGCGATTAACCAGTTCCTTCTTTAAAATTCCCTCCCTTGTTCTCAGCCCCAGCATCAGACGCTCTTCAGCCAGCTGCAGTTTTGTAAGCTGCTCCTTCTGTTGCCGCATCGCCGACAGTTCTTCACCAAGATACGCTTTCAAATCGGACTTGTTGCTCCAGCGCACTGCCCCGTCTTCGTCCCACCAGAACGAGTGCGCAGCCGGACCCAGCCCCAGGTAGTTTTCGTGCCGCCAGTAGCTGCTGTTGTGTACCGCCTCGTGACCCGGTTTGCTGTAGTTGCTCACCTCGTATTGCGGTATTCCGGCCTCTGCCAACCGCTCCACCACCAGGTCATAATGATCCGAAACCACCTCATCCCCCGGCGGCTGTATCCGCCCCAGTTCCACTTGCCTGCCAAGCTTTGTCTTCGGCTCCACCGTCAGTGAGTACGCCGATACGTGCGGGGGATCAAAACTGATCAGCGTTTCCAGGTCCTCCTCCAGGCCCTGCAGGCTCTGCCCCGGGTTGCCGTAGATAAGATCCGCCGTAAATGTGTGGAAACCGGTAGATTTGAGCAGTTCCAGGCATGCCAGGGCTTCCTCCCGGTTGTGCGCTCGATTCATGAACTCCAGAAGCTCCGGCTTGAACGACTGCACGCCCATGCTCGAACGCGTGATTCCCACATCCAGCAGATCGCCGAGGTAGGCCCTGCTCACATCATCGGGATTCATCTCCAGGGTAATTTCTTCGGTCTCCAGCAAGAAGGTCTTGCGGAGGGCTCTCATGATGCGATCAAGAGCTCCAGCGTTTAACAGCGATGGCGTTCCGCCCCCGAAATAGATCGAACGCACCGGCTCTTCGGTGTATTTTGTATCCTGGTATGATTCGATCTCCTCGATCAGCCTCTTCACGAACTGATCACGGTAGCCCGTACGGGTTACGAAATAGAAATCGCAGTACGAGCACGCCTGCCTGCAAAACGGGATATGGAGGTAAATTCCAGACATGGAAATTATGAATACTGAACAAGAAATAACGAATATCGAATAACCAAGAACTTCATTATTCGATATTCGTCATTCTTTATTCTGTGGTTCCCGTGCGCTATAGAACGGGTTTTCATCGTAGGTATCTTTCTGCTGGTACGCGCGGGAGTACTTGATATAGTTTTCAGAGTGTTTCTTTATGGATGCGATCTCCTCATCGCTCAGCTTCCGCTTCTTCTGCACCGGCGATCCCATGTAGAGATAGCCTGACTCCAGCGTTTTGCCCGGGGGGACCAGGCTGCCCGCTGCCACGATGACATCGCTCTCGATGACGGCCTCATCCAGCACCGTGGTGTTTATGCCGATCAGCACGCGGTCGTGGATGGTGCATCCGTGAATCATGGCGCTGTGACCAATTGTCACTTCATCGCCAATCTTTGTGGGACCCGTTTGATTCATCACATGGATGCAGGCGTTGTCCTGTACATTGCTTCGCTTCCCGATCTGGATCCAGTTCACATCGCCCCGGATCGTCACGTTAAACCACACGCTGCTCTGGCTGCCGATAGTGACATCCCCGATAATATCAGCGCTGGGAGCCACGAAAACAGTGTCGTCAAATTGCGGTGATCGGTTGATAAATTCGTAAATCATCGTTTTTCGTTAATAAGAATTGGTTATTGGCAACTGTTTGTCCTGTACGTTGCGAAGATAAGCATAAAAGTTACCTATTTCGTACTGCGTATTTGGAAGTGTTCCTCAATTCATATCTGGTATTGCAATACGGAATACGCAGTACACTACTGGCGCGAGCGTCCCGCTCGTGTCCTTTTTTAACACCTTTTTGTTGCTCTACATACTGCTTCTCTATAATACTCTCGAAGCAGCGTTTCAGGCTACACGGTTTCTACAAACTTGCGGGCTGCCTCACCCGGATCGTCTGCCGCGCAAATGGCAGAGGATAAAGCTATGATATCCGCTCCGGCCTCAAATACATCCCGGGCGTTCTCCAGCGTGATGCCTCCGATAGCCACTAGCGGAATCGAAACCGCCTCTGCCACCTCGCGCAGCGTTTCCAATCCGCGTGGCGGGTAGTGTTTTTGTTTAGTGGTAGTTTCGAATATATGACCCAGCGCCACGTAATCAGCCCCGGCCTGTTCCACCTGCAGCGCTTCTTCAACTGTTGATGATGTACCGCCAATAATCTTCTCCTTTCCAAGCACCTTCCGCGCAGCGGGAATGGGGAGATCGTCCTGTCCCAGGTGCACGCCGTCGGCCCCGCCTGCCAGGGCCAGATCCGCCCGGTCATTCACGATAAACGTTGTTTCAGTACCTGATGTTATCTCGGCGATTTCCCTGATCTCAGCGATCGATTCCCGCGCCGTCATCTGCTTGTTGCGGTACTGGATCATCTGCACGCCCGCTTCCACGGTCATCATGGCTAGTTCCACATGGGAGAAGCGGTGTTGAATAATTGTATCCGTAATTAAATAAATGCCTTTTAAGCCTTTGCTCATAACGTTGATAGTAATTGTTCCCATTCCTGAACTTTTGCAGAAACATCCTTCGCCCCCATAATCGATGAAATTCCGGCAACACCATATGCTCCTGCCTTTAAACATCCCGGAGCACGTCCTGTTGTGAGTCCCCCGACGGCGTACACCGGAATCGAAACGATTTGACTCACGTGGCGCAGCTTGTCAAGACCCTGCGGTGCTCCATATTCCGCTTTTGATGCGGTATAAAACACCGGACCAAACAGCAGGAAATCGGCGCCGCAGCTCTCTGCCCGGACAGCCGATTCGACGGAATGCACGCTGGTGCCGATGATCAGTGATGAATCGAGCTCCTTAATATCTGCAGGAGAGATGCTGGTTTCCCGGCAGTGAACGCCATCAGCCCCCACGGCCAGGGCGATGTCTGCGCGGTCGTTTACAAATAATTGTGCATTCCATCTTGAAGTTATCTCCCGCAGCTTTTCGGCACATTCAAACAGCGCTCTGCCGGAAAGATCCTTCTCCCTGAGTTGCACGGCCTTAATCCCGTTACGGCATGCCTTTTCCACCACTTCGGCAAGCGGACGCGGCGCACATTTTTTCCGATCGGTAATGAGGTAGTATCGGAAGGGCATTCTACTCATCCGTGTTCGCGACCTCAATTCGACCCTCCATCGGGCTGGAAGCGTTGGCGTACAACCGGCGCGGCATGCGTCCAGCTTCAAATGCCAACCGACCTGCCTCGATAGCCAGTTTCATCGCCTGTGCCATCTTCACCGGGTGCCTGGCCTGCGATATGGCCGAATTCATCAGTACCGCATCCATCCCCAGCTCCATCGCGATGGCGGCGTCAGAGGCCGTACCCACCCCGGCGTCCACAATCACCGGCACATCCACTTGTTCACGAATAATCTGCAGGTTATACGGGTTGCGGATGCCCATACCGGAACCGATGGGCGCTCCCAGCGGCATGACGGCGGCGCACCCCATCTCGGCCAGCTTCTTGCAGGTAATCGGGTCGTCATTGGCATAGGGCAGCACGACGAAATCTTCCATAATAAGCTGTTCAGCCGCCTTCAACAACTCGGCAACATCAGGGAACAGCGTCTCGTCATCACCAATCACCTCGAGCTTCACCCAATTGGTATCGAGGGCTTCGCGACCCAGTTGCGCGGTCAGTACCGCTTCTTTGGCGGTATAGCATCCCGCGGTATTCGGCAGGATAAAATAGTTGTCCCCGTCGAGATAGCTGAGGATATCCTCCCCTCCGTCACGCTCCAGGTTTGCCCGGCGCAGGGCAACAGTCACAATCTCGGTGCCGCTTGCGTTCAGTGCCCGGCGCATGGTCTCGGGATCAGGGAATCGCGCGCTCCCCACGATAAGCCGGGAATCAAATTCCTTGTCTGCTATCTTCAGTTTACTCATAATTTTTTAAGTCAGATTAGGATACTCTATTCGAGGGCTTTGCAAAACCGTCTATGCTATTTTGAAGCGCAAGCATTTTTAACACAGATGCCGTTTTCTCTTACTGGTCCAAATCACAACCTTAAACCGGGGGCAGGTGCTGGATCAGCGATTCTTCATTCCAACTCATCCTCCCTGTGTGGCACGGATAATTTCGATACGATCCTCTTCATGCAGTTGCTGCCGGTCCCATTGGGATTTGGGAACGACGGAATCATTCAGGGCAACGGCCGTTCCCTTGCTGTCTCCATCGTCTTCGACATCAAACTCGGCCAACAGCTTTTTCACTGTGTTGGCTTGTGTATTAACAGTGTCTCCATTTACAGTCAGTTTCATAATTTTATAGATCCTTGATTTTCGGGTTTCTTTTCTAAAAACGACCGGGGCGAAACGGTTCAAGAACCTCAGCGACCGTCCCATCCAGAATTTCATCAGCTATTGAATAAACAGTTATAGGCGTCAACAGGATTCCGTGGCGGTAGTGCCCCGTGGCGTAATAAAGCCCTTCCATCTCAGTCTGGCCGATAATGGGCGCATGATCGCGGCTGGCGGGTCGGAGTCCGGCGATGGTCTCCACCAGCGGCAGGTCGTAGATGGAAGGCACCGCCTCCCAAGCCTCTTCCAGGAGCTCCTTCTGTCCCCCTGCCGTAGGTGTTTGGTCAAACCCCTTCTCCTCGCTGGTGGCTCCCAGCCGGATCGTACCGTCCTCTTTGGGAACCAGGTAGAATCGCGGCGATCGCACGATCCCCTTCAGGTCACAGTCATCTGTTTGTTGAAGCGTTATGATCTGTCCTTTCACGGGACGAATCGGCGGTTTGATCTTGTCTGGAATGCCGGCAATTTTCCCGGACCAACAACCAGCGGCCAAAATCACTTTATCAAACTTAAAATTTGAGGATGCCGTTGAAAGACCTCTAAGTGTACCCCCGGCAAGATCAATCTGCTGCACCGCATTTTTTTCCAGCAGCAGACCGCCCCGCGATTCAAACGCCTTCCTGAGGCATCGGACCAGCGCCCGGTTGTCGATCTGGGCGTCATCCGGCAGCCACACGGCCGATACGATCTTTGGCGAAAGCAGTGGTTCGCGCTCCCGGGCCTCTGTTCCCGTTATCATCTCAACCGTCAATGATAGCTCTTCCCTGAAATTGTATAGTCGTTGCAGGTGCTCGGTATCATCGCGGTCGACGCCCACCAGCATGGTTCCGCACCGGTCGAATTCAGGAACATTTTCAACATCTTCGGCCAGCTCCTCCAAAAAGCGCGGGTACAGGCGCAGACTCTCCTGCCCCAGCTTCATCAGCTCGATCTCCTCGAACCCCACTTCTGCGTAGGGAGCCAGCATCCCCGCTGCCGCCCGGCTGGCCTCCTGCCCGACGGTGCCCTTCTCAAACAGCGTGACTTCGGCTCCCCGCCGGAGCAGCTGCCAGCCGATACTGAGTCCGATAATACCGCCGCCGATAATGCCGATTTTCATATTTTGGAATCTTTATTTGTATTCTGTCTCGGTGTTTACAGGGCGTTGTGCCTTACTTTCAACGCACTAATTCGGCTTGATACTGCCTATTCTGCCTCCTCCAACACCTCCCGCAACGGCCACTGCTCCCTGCGATAGGCGCTCTCCCAGAACATCCACTCCAGCTCGGTGGACTTGACAAACGCCTCGGTCATCTCTTCCAGTCGCTCTTTGGATTCACGCTCCGCTACCTCGTCGGTGATCTCAATAGCGCGATCCACGCTCTTGTTGAACTCTTCTCCCGCGTAGGTATCGATCCAGTCCTGGTAGGGATTCTCTTCGGCTGCATTTTCGTAGATCTCCAGTCCCACTTCCCGGTATATCCAAAAGCAGGGGAGCAAGGCGGCTATATTTACGACATTATCTTTTGTAGCTGCTGTTGAAAGCAGAAAGTTGGTATATGAAAAGCAGGAGGGAGATTTTTTGGGGTTCATCTCCGTTCCGTACTGCTCGTAAAAATTCTGGTGCAGCTGCCGCTCTACGACCACCGCCTCGCTGGCAAACTTGAAAAAGTCGTACATCTGGGTTGTGGAATCACAGCGAACGCCGGCCAGGGAGAGCGCCCTCGAAAAGTCCGCCAGGTACAGGGTATCCTGCTTCAGGTAGAACAGGAATATATCTTCGGGTAGTGTCCCATCGGTCAGTTCCCGGATAAACGGCAGTTCAAGGATGGCGTCGTACATCGGTTCAATAGTTGACCAGAGCTCGTCGGTGAATTTCATTCTGTGATCTGGATTTACTTTTCAACAGTTAGTTATGGAGGTAGTTTATATTTTCGTTACTGCCACCACTGATAAAAATGGTGCAGCGGGCCGTGACCTTCGCCTATGCTGTATTCGCTGCCTGCTCTTATGGCACCGGAGATATACTCTTTGGCGTCCTGAACAGCCTCAGGAAGCGGCTTCCCTTTTGCGAGTCCCGCCGCAATGGCTGACGAAAGGGTACAGCCGGTGCCGTGGGTATTCGGCGTATGAACTCGTTCTGCCTGGAACCAGTACACCTCCCGGCCGCTGGTGTCTTTCTCGTTCAGTACCAAACAATCGATGCTTTTCTCGTCGCTGAAGTGCCCGCCTTTCAGCAGTACGGAGCGGGGCCCAAGCTCCAGCAATTTCCGGGCAGCCGATTCCATCTGTGAGCGGTCTTCAATTTGGATATCCAGCAGGGTCTCTGCCTCCGGCAGGTTGGGCGTAATATTCGTACTCAGCGGGAACAGGCGCTCTTTTAACGTTTCAATTGCATCATCTTCAATAAGCCTGGCCCCGCTCTTGGCCACCATGACGGGATCAAGCACTATGTTGTCAACAGCATGAGTTTCCAGGCGATCCGCAACTGTTTCCATGACAGGAGTGTTGAACAGCATGCCTATTTTTACAGCATCTACGCCCAGATCACTGATAACAGTATCGATCTGCAGGGCCACAAAGTCGGGCGGCAAGGCGTGGATACCGGTGACGTCAGTGGTATTCTGGGCGGTCAGGGCGGCCAGTACCGACATGCCGTAACACCCCATCGCAGCAAAGGCTTTAAGATCGGCCTGGATCCCCGCACCGCCCCCGCTGTCAGATGTCGCGATGGTCAGTGCCCGGGCATACGTCTTGGCTGGTGTTTTTTCCATGGATAAACAGCAGTGATTTTATTTAGTGCTGTTTACCGGCAGAAGATGGGCTGAAGTTGAGGTGTCGTTTCCCTCCGCTGGTACTAACCAGGTCAAGTGTTGAGGATCTTATCTCAGCCCTTTCGCCTGCGCGAAAAAGCACTCCTAACGACAAACAGCGGTCACTAAGTGAACAAGATGATATTACCGAAAAACACTACGCTATGCAAACGGTGAAGAAGGGCCGTGCCTTATTCAAAAGCATTAATTTCCGGATTAACTGTCTGCATTTAACTTATTGATGCGTGACGGGTAACGAGTAAAGAGTAACCCGTGATGCGCAGTAGAAGCAGCGTTACTCCTCACTTATTACTCGTTACAGATTACGCATCCTCCGACATCTGGCTTTCCAGGAGAGATTTAAACTGATCGTATGAACGTGGAAGCTGCTGTACCTTGATGCCGTTGATAAAAAATGTGGGCGTTGAGTTCACCCCCATATTGACTCCTTCCTGCTTCTGTTCCATCACTTTTTTTTGCGTTTCTGCAGCATTCAGGTCACTTTGAAACTGCTGGACATCCAGTCCCAGTTCCTTTGCATATCCAATAAAAATCGACTGTGGATTCCCAGAACTCGACCAGTTGTCCTGGTTCTCGAACAGCATATCATGCATCGCCTTGAACTGCCCCTGGTTCCCGGCTGCCTCGGCTGCACGGGCGGCCAGTGCCGCAAACTGATGGCTGTTCAGCGGAAAGTAACGGTATTCCACCTTCAGTTTATCCCCGAACTCCTCTTTTAGTTTTTCAACAACCGGATGGTAATAGGCGCAGGCCGGGCATTGGTAGTCGCTGTACTCGGTCAGTACGATATCGGCTTCACTGTCGGACTCCTGGGCAAAGGATCCCGCCGCGGTTAACAAGAAAATAAAAGTCGAAAACGAGAGGATTTGTAGTAAACGTTTCATAAATCGTTATCTGGTTTAAGATTCGTTAAAGCTTAATCATACTAAAATGCCTGGTCAATACCTTTTCCAGGATATTAAATGCTTCTGAGATCTCCTCTTCCGTTGTCTGCTTGCCTAACGAAATACGGATGAACTCTCGTGCCTCCTGCTCATCACGCCCCAGGGCCACCATGCTGGCCGCCGGTTTTTCCGAGCCCACCGAACAGGCGCTGCCGGTCGAAATTGCCAGTCCGTAGCGGTTGCACTCGATCATGGCGTACTGCCCCTCCATGCCGTGAATACGCAGCCCAATAATATTGGGAAGGCTGTTTTCAGGGTCGCCCTCCAGGGTAACATCGAATTCACTTTCCATCAGCAGATCCAGGAACTGGTTGCGCAGGGTTCGTTCCCGTTCCAGCTCATCTTCCCGCTGCCTGGCTATATCACGGGCAGCAGCCATAAAAGCTCCAACGCCCGGCACGTTCACTGTTCCCGAAGCAAAGCCTTTTTCCTGCGTTGTTCCCGGGATCACCGGCTTCCAGCTCAAAGCAGGCCTGACGTAAGCGGCTCCCACACCTTTGGGGCCGTATATCTTGTGAGCAGAAATGGAGATACTGTCCAGATGGCAGGCTTTCACATCCACCGGGATCTTGCCAAAGGTCTGCACGCAGTCGCTGTGAAACAGGATGTCGCGTTGATCCAGCAGCTTGCCGATCGACCGCAGGTCCTGTATTGTCCCGATCTCGGAGTTGCCGTGATGCACTGACACCAGGATCGTGTCTTTGCGGAGCATACTTTCCAGGGCAGAGAGCTTCACCCGTCCTTTTTGATCCACCGGTATATATTCCACATCGTAGCCCTGTTCTTCCAGGAGCGCAAATACGTTGCGCACGGAAGAGTGCTCTCCCCGCGTGGTCAGCAGGTGTCCGCTCCCGTCTGTGTTTCCCTTTACAAGAGATTGAATCGCCAGCTCATTGGAATCGCTGCCTCCTCCCGTAAAGTAAATACCGCGGGATTCGGCGTTGACCATATCCCCGATCGTCTGCCGCGCCTGGTCCAGAATCTGCTGGGCCGTGGAGCCGAAATCGTGCAGGCTGCTCGAATTGCCGAAATGTTTTTTTGCTACCTCCCGGTACACCTCAATGGCACGGTCGCTCATCGGGGTGGTGGCGGCATAATCCAAATAAATCATCCGACTTAGTTAACTCGTTGAAAATGCTTATTATTAGAACTTAAATATATGGATTTAACCTCAGAAAGAAACAGGTAAGTCCGCTGACTTACTGATAATACTTCTTACCATTTGTGGAAAAGCTTAAACTTCGGGATATCATAGCAGAAGCCCTGGAAGAGGACCTGGGAATGGGTGATTTGACCAGTAGCTTTTTTGCACCGGATCACATTTCAACGGGATTTTTTACGGCGAAAGCGGATGGAGTACTGGCCGGACTTGACATAATCACGGAAACCTACCGCCTGCTGGATGAGCGTATTGAAGTAGACCTGTACCAGCAGGACGGCGACCGCATAGAGCAGGGAGAGGAGATTGCGGAAGCGGAAGGCCCAACAGCGCCCTTGCTGAGTGGCGAACGGGTGATCCTGAACCTGCTGCAGCACATGAGCGGTATCGCCACGGGCACCAAACGGGCGGTAGAGGCATTGCACAGCTCCCACACCCGCGTGTGCGATACACGGAAGACCCTGCCCGGCCTCCGGATGCTGCAAAAATATGCGGTACGCTGCGGCGGCGGGTACAATCACCGCTATCGCCTGGACGACGGCGTGATGCTCAAGGACAACCATATCAAGGCCGCCGGCGGTATAAGTAGGGCAGTCAGTCAGTTGCGCAATGAACTGGGGCTGATGGTGCGAATCGAGGTGGAAACGGAAACGCGGGATCAGGTGTTGGAGAGTGTTGAATCGGGCGCTGATATCATTATGTTTGACAACCAGGCGCCCCCGGAAGTGAAACAGCTTGTTGAACTGGTGCCGGATCACATTATCACGGAAATCTCGGGCGGTATCACCATCGATACCATCGGAGACTATCGTGACACCGGCGTCGATTATATTTCGATGGGGTCACTGACCCATTCGGTAACCGCACTGGATATCAGCTTTAATTTGAATGATTAGTTATCTTACATTGCATATCCCGGACATAGAGAGTTGTGTGAGAAAATGACTTTTTACAGAGATAAGATCATTGAATTTGTTTCAACGTACGGGATGACGACAATACAGCCCATACAAACAAGATCAGCACTATGGAAACGCTAGATTTTTTACAGCAAGATGAACAGGTAAGCCTGCCGGAACGCTATCGCGAGATGAAAGAGCCTGAAATGGCGCAACGCATCCGCGAAATCAAGCAGAAGTTCGGAAACCGGCTTTTCATGCCGGGCCACCATTATCAGAAGGATGAAGTGATCCAGTTTTCGGATGCGCGGGGCGACTCTCTTAAACTGGCTCAAATCTCGGGCCAGAACAAGGAAGCAGAATATATTATCTTCTGCGGCGTCCATTTTATGGCGGAAACGGCTGATATGCTGACCGACGACCACCAAAAGGTAATCCTGCCCGATATGCGGGCCGGCTGCTCCATGGCCGACATGGCCAATATCGACCAGACCGAGCGCGGGTGGAATGTCATGCAGGAGACTTTTGGTGACACCATTCTGCCGCTGACCTACGTAAATTCAACCGCTGCCATCAAGGCTTTTGTAGGCCGCAACGGGGGATCAACTACCACATCCTCGAATGCCAAAGATATCATCAAGTGGGCGTTCAAGCAGAAAGAGCGCATCCTGTTTTTGCCCGACCAGCACCTGGGGCGCAATACAGCTTACGACCTCGGTATTCCACTTGACCAGATGGCCGTTTGGGATCCGCAGGAAGAACAGTTTGAATGCGAGGGTCCCCTGCAGGAAGCCAGGGTGATTCTCTGGAAAGGGCACTGCTCGGTACATGAGAAGTTCAATGTCAAGCATATTGAAAACCTCCGTAAAAAAGATCCCGAAATTAATATCCTGGTTCATCCCGAATGTACTTACGATGTCGTACAGGCCTCCGACTACAACGGGTCCACCAGCTATATCATCAGCACAATTGAAAACGCCCCCGCGGGGAGCAAGTGGGCGATCGGTACCGAAATGAACCTGGTCAACCGGATCGCCAATGAACATCCCGACAAGGACATCGTGTCGGTAAACCCGTTTATGTGTCCCTGCCTGACGATGAACCGCATCGACATGGCTCACCTGCTGTGGTCGCTGGAAAAGCTGGAGCAGGGCGAAGTGGTCAACCAGATCACCGTTGATCCTGAAACGACTAAACCGGCCCTGCAGGCACTCAATCGCATGCTTGAGCTCTCATAAATAATATCTCGTTTGATGACTAGATTCTGTGGATGAGCATATCTCCTGTATTCTCCTTGTTATGGAAAGCTGCCAAACGGTTTTTCGAGGATGACGCCACCACGCTGGCAGGTGCCCTGGCATTTTCCACCCTGTTCGCCATTCCTCCCCTGTTGCTTATCATAATCACGCTGCTTGGGTACTTCTCCGGCAGTTATGCGGCCACCGCCGACCTGTATGGACAGATATCAGAACTCTGGGGACCCCGTGCTGCCACAACAATACAGTCGGCCGTAGACAACTACGAACTTTTTAAACAGGGATTTTTTCCTTCATTGGTTGGCATCATCATTTTTCTTGTTGCCTCCAGCAGCTTTTTCGCGGTTATTCAGCATTCACTAAACCGGATCTGGAGGGTGCAGCCGATACCAGAAAATAACCTGCTGTACCTGCTGAAAGTGCGCGCTCTTTCCTTCTTGTTGATTATTCTGCTGGTTCTGCTCCAACTGGTTTCGGTGCTGTTCGAGTCGGTACTTATCGTTCTCAGGGATCATATAAGCGTGGTTTTTCCGCAGATCAATTTACCCCTTTTTGCCGCTACCGGTTTTTTCAGTTCCTTCCTGCTGATTGCCCTGATATTGGCCTGCATATATAAATTTCTGCCGGATGTTAACATACGGTGGCGGGTGGTGTGGGCAGGCGCCGCTTTTACCTCAGTGCTGTTTTCCCTGGGCAAGCTGGTTATCGGGTTTATACTCAGCCAGAGCAGTCTTTACAGCCTTTATGGCGTGGCGGGATCGGTACTGGTTGTGCTTCTGTGGGTCTACTACTCCGCTATGATCCTCTTCTACGGGGCCGAAGTTACACAGCAGGTTGGGAAGTATTACGGCTATCCCATTGAGCCCAAATCATATGCAATGAAAAAATGACTCTTCGAGGCTTTGCGAAATCCCAACCTGTATTTCTCACAAGTTTTTTGGTGAGAAATGCGGCTAAATTCTTCGTTTGGAGGGAGTTGGACTCCCGTTAAAAGGTCAATGAGGTCGGTGGTACAACCCCTCCCAACAAAATTGCGAAGGCCCCTTTTCAAGAAGTTATATCAGGGGCATTGCAAACCTGTTATTTGGAGAATCGATTGGTTATAAGGCGAACCCCGCGTTTAAAGGAGAAATAATACCACATCCACTCCACGAACACCTTGATGCGATTACGGAAGCCGATCAGGTAAAAAATATGGATGACCGACCAGATTATCCAGGCGACAAAGCCACTTACTTTCCATCCCTTGACATCAGCCACCGCCTTGGCCCGACCGATTGTGGCCATCGTACCCTTGTCTACGTAGTGAAACGGTTCGCGCTCATCAACAGGAGTTTGCTGGCGAATTAGTTTCCCGACATAGCGCCCTTCCTGCATTGCCACCGGGGCCAGGCCGGGAAGTGGCTCCCCCTCTTTCTCCTCGAGGTGGGCTGCATCGCCGATAACAAAAATATCCGGATGATCAGATATGGAGAGATCTTTGTTGACCATGACTCTGCCCGTGCGGTCCTGGGGTTCCCCGAGCGAATTCATAAGCGGGGAAGCGGCCACCCCGGCCGCCCATATGATGTTGGGCGTTTCAATTGAACCCTCTTTAAATGTTACCTGGTTTTCACTTATCTCGGTTACGGGCGTATTCAACAGTACGCTGACGCCCATATCCTCCAGCGATTGGCGCGCCTTTTCAGCCAGTGATTTCGGAAAGCCGTTAAGGATCTGCGGTCCTGCTTCCACCAGAAAAATTCGGGATTCATTCTTGCTGAAGTTCTGGTAATCGCGCATCATGTTCCGCTTGGCGATTTCCGCTATGGCCCCCGCCATTTCAACGCCGGTAGGACCACCGCCGATTATTACGTAGGTAAGAAAGGGTTCGCGCAGTTTGGGATCATCGATCTGTTCAGCTTCCTCAAGCGAAAGCAGGATACGCTCGCGAACCTCCAGGGCGTCTGAAATCGACTTTAAACCGGGAGCATTGTCGGCCCAGTGATCGTTACCGAAGTAGTTGTACTGGGCACCCGGCGCTACGACCAGGGAGTCAAACTCAAACGTTCGGCCGTCTTTCAGCTCCAGCGCGTGCTCCCGCTTGTTGATATTGGTCACCTCCCCAAGTATCACCTGTATATTGCTGAACTTGCCAAACATCGCCCGGATGGGAACCGCAATATCACCCGGAGAGAGCGCAGCGGTTGCCACCTGGTAGAGGAGAGGCTGAAACAGGTGGTGATTGTTTTTGTCAATGATCGTCACCTTCATTCCCGAGTTGCGGAGCTCTTTGGCCGCTGATATACCACCGAATCCGCCGCCGATAATTATTACATGCTTCTGATCACTCATTGACAGAAGTTAAATTTCAATGTTGAAAGATTGCAGTTTCTACGACGCAAAATATAAAAATTTATCTATGCCGGCATCAGTTCATCCTGGCTTTGACCTGCGTCGCAATCTCTTCAATTTCTTCTTGTGAAACCTGGTAGTGTTCATTGCAAAAGTGACAAACCAGCTCCTGCCCTTCATCACTAATCTCTCGGAGTTCCTCAAAATCCAGCATTGTAAGGGCGTTGACAAACCGATCGCGCGTGCAACGGCAGAAAAAATCTACCGGCTGGCGGTCCAGCTCGCTAACTTTCATGGGGGCCAGTGCCCTTTCCATTAAATCGTCGATATACAATCCTTCTGAAAACAGCTTGTGGATGGAGCTGAACTGTTTCAGGTTTTCACGCAATTCATCGATTTTGCCCTCCGGGGCATCGGGGAGACGCTGAACGAGTATTCCTCCGGCTTCGGAAACCTCCCCTTTTTCATCCATACCGACATCCAGGAGTATGGCAGAAGGAACCTGCTCTGACTGGAACATGTAGAAAGCGAGATCATCGGTAATGTTCCCTTTCACGATCTCAATTGTGCTTGTTTTGGGTTCCGCTTCATTGTAAAGAATTTTCTTGAGCGTCAGGACTCCATTCCCGATGCCGTCACTTAGCTGGATTTCACGGTCGGAGTAATCCAGCTCAACCGCCGGGTTTTGTACATATCCCCGGATTTCGCCCACACGGTTCGCCTCGGTGACAATTTGTCCGACGGGACCGTCACAGTCGATGCGCAGCTGTATCCGCTCTTCGCCCTTCAGCTCGGAGGCCAGCAGCATCACCCCGGTCAAGGCCCGTCCCAACAGCACCGTATTCAGCAGGGAAAGGCCGTGCTTTTCTTTAGCCGTCCTGACCACATCGGTTGTTTTGACCACCGAAATTTTGAAATGGCCATCGTCTGAAATTCCTTTGACAAGTCGATCTTTATGTTCAAACTGTTTTTTAGAAAGCATTGAAAACGGTTGGTTTTAATGTGAAGCTGAATTAACAAAAAAGGCAGCCCAATCATTTGAGCCACCCGGAAACCATTTCTGAAACGTTTGGGTCCACGGTTTAATTGCGATCTCGCAGAGGGTTCTATAAAACCTCGTTTTGACCAGTATTGGTATGTTCGCAGGTAAATTTCGGGTAGTCTTCCCAACAATTTTCTACTTGAGGAATATACAGAATACAGGTCGAATACACATCAGCTCTTGTATCCGTTACGGCTCAAATCCGTTTTTGAGCCGTACACCTCTCGGTTTCGTCTCCCTTCCAAAAACAGCGGGACCGTTGCAAGGTAACCCAAAATGTGTATTTCGGGTAGCTCCAGGTTAACCGAATGGCATCCCGGCCGTGCCGGCCGAAAGATTCACAAGCTGGTTGACCGGACAAAAGAATTAATGATTTTTGGTGGCTAAATTGTATTTTGTAATGAAACTGTTTTCGTGAAAAAACTTGTTTTTAGAACCCTAGCTACCCGGTTTGACCACCGGTAGTTTGTTATGACAAAAGAAAAAAAACAAGGTGAATTATGCCATTTCGCTGGGTTTACAACAAGCCTGAGAATGGGGAGACTATATCCAGGTTGCAGGAAGAGCTGGGTATACCGGAAAAAATTGCTTACCTGCTGTCGCTCCGGGGAATAGATTCCTTTGACAAAGCCAAAAAATTCTTTCGCGCTGACCTGGATCTCCTCCACGATCCTTTTTTGATGAAAGATATGCACAAGGCCAGTACACGGCTTGCTTCGGCCATACGATCCGGAGAAAAGATCCTGGTGTACGGTGACTATGACGTCGATGGCACGACAGCCACTTCCATACTGTATATTTTCCTGAAAGATTTTGGGGTCGATGTGGAATATTTTATTCCTCACCGGTTCAAGGATGGATATGGAATCAGCCCCGACGGCATCCAGTTTGCCCGCCGGCGGGGGGCAAAGCTGATCGTGTCGGTAGATTGCGGAATAACCGCTGTTGAAGAGGCCCGGATGGCGGCAGAACAGGGTATTGATCTTATCATTTGCGATCACCACAATGTAGGTTCTGAAATTCCCAGCGCCGTTGGAGTGCTGGATCCGAAACGACCTGACTGCCAGTATCCCTTTAAAGGACTCTCCGGGGCGGGGGTGGGCTTTAAGCTGGTCCAGGGAACAATTTCCAAGCTGGGCCTGAATGAACGAATTGCCTACAAGTTTCTGGACCTGGTGGCGATCTCCATCGCATCCGACATAGTGCCGATTATCGATGAAAACCGGATCCTGATGCGGGAAGGATTGCGCATGCTCAATACCAATCCGCGAGTGGGTATCAAGGCGCTCCTTGAACTCGTTAATATTGATATCGGCAGCATATCCACCTCCAGCATCGTTTTCTCAATCGGTCCGCGCATCAACGCCGCCGGGCGCATGGGCGATGCTTCGAAGGCGGTTAAACTGATGATTTCGGAAACCGAATCGGAAGCTAAAGCCCGGGCACATGAGCTGGAATCAATTAATATTGAGCGCCGAAACAAAGACAGCCAGACCATGGAAGAAGCGGTTGACATGGTCAGCCGCGATTTCAACCTGGAGAAGACCTCATCCATGGTATTGCACGATCCGGACTGGCATCTCGGCGTGATCGGGATTGTGGCCTCCCGCCTGGTCGACACCTATTACCGGCCAGCGATTATGCTGAGTACAGTGGATGGAATGATCAAGGGCTCCGCCCGCAGCATCAAGGGCTTCAATATCTACAACGCCCTGAAACAGTGCGAGGACCTGCTGGAGCAGTACGGGGGACATGAGTACGCAGCCGGACTGACCATTAAAGGTGAAAACCTGGATGAATTTCGCAACCGCATTAACCAGATTGCCTCTGGCAATCTCAATTCAGACGACTTTGAGCCGGAGCTGGAGGTCGATTGCGAGCTGGATCTCAGCGAAATTAACATGCGATTCTGGAAACTGCTAAGCCAGTTTAAACCGTTTGGACCCGGCAATATGAGGCCAGTCTTTGTGAGCAAAGGTGTACAGGTAGAGGGAGTGCCCACAATCGTGGGATCCGGACACCTGAAGATGAAAGTCTCCCAAAACGGGTCGGGCAAATTTGATGTAATAGGCTTCAACATGCATGAATACCTGCCGATGCTGCGAAATACCGAACCCGGCGCGCTGCACATCGCTTATTCGCTGGAGGAAAACCACTGGAATGGACGACGAACACTCCAGATAAAATTAAAAGACCTGCATATTGAGGGAGACTAAAAAAATGGAATCATCCTTTTTATAAAAGCGAAAAGATTTTATATTTGGCAACTCTTACTAAAGAGATGATCCGAAAGAGATCTTTAAAGGGACTGTAGCTCAGTAGGTAGAGCACACGACTGAAAATCGTGGTGTCGGCGGTTCGATTCCGCCCGGTCCCACTTCTTTTCTCAAGTCTTCTAAAGGCCATTAAAACCCGCTCTCAGGCGTTT